>NZ_LR134167.1:1917738-2230476 GCF_900635775.1 Avibacterium volantium
CAATCGCGCTACCCTGTTCAAGGGCAAGAAAGTTACACAATGCTCGATCAACAAACTCGTGAAGATTTGACCGCACTTCATTTCGTGACTATCGACAGCGAAAGCACGCAAGATATGGACGATGCGCTTTATATCGAAACCTTGGAAGAAAATGGACAAGCAGTGGGCTGGAAATTAGTGGTGGCGATTGCCGATCCAACCGCTTACATTGACGAAAATTCACTGATTGAACAAGAAGCCAAGCAGCGTTGTTTTACCAATTATCTACCAGGTTTCAACATTCCAATGTTGCCGCGTGAGCTTTCTGATGAGCTTTGTTCTCTCATGGAAAATGAAGTGCGCCCCGCGTTGGTTTGCACCATTGAAATTGATCAACAAGGCAATATTCGTAACAAACCCGTTTTCCAATCCGCCAATGTACAATCTAAGGCGAAGTTGGCGTACAACAAGGTTTCAGATTATTTAGAACAACAAGAAAATGCGTGGCAGCCAGAAGATCCTGCCACGAAAAATCAAATTGATTTGCTACACCAATTCACCCTTGCGCGTATTCAATGGCGCAAAACCCACTCTTTATTATTTAAAGAAAAGCCAGATTACAGCTTTAAATTAGCGGAAAACGGCAAGGTGGCGGAGATCGTGGCAGAATATCGCCGCATTGCGAACCAAATCGTGGAAGAATCAATGATTTTAGCTAATATTTGTGCCGCACAATATCTCAATGAAACGGCACAATGTGGCATTTTCAACACGCACAGCGGCTTTGATCAAAAAAACCTTGCAGCTGCACAGCAATTTCTTCTTTCACAATTAGCCAATGAAGAAAATGAAGCAGAACTCAAAGATCGTTATTCTAGCGAAAACTTAGCCACCCTCGAAGGCTACTGCCGTATGCGCCACGATATTGAACCTATTGAAGGAGATTATCTTGAACTGCGCCTGCGCCGCTATCTCACTTTTGCTGAATTTAAAGCGGATCTTGCTCCGCACTTTGGTTTAGGGTTGCAAGGCTACGCCACTTGGACATCACCAATCCGTAAATATTCGGATATGATCAATCACCGTTTAATCAAAGCGAGCCTGACCACTCAGCAATATCACAGACCAGCAGACGATGTGTTGCAACGCTTACAAGAAGCACGCCGTCAAAACCGTTTAATTGAACGAGATATTGCCGACTGGCTATACTGCCGTTATTTAGCCGACAAAGTGGAAAACAACCTACAATTTGAAGCGGAAATCCAAGATGTTATGCGTGGCGGATTGCGTGTGTTATTGTTAGAAAACGGCGCATCAATGTTTATCCCCGCTTCCACTATTCACAATAACAAGGAAGAAATGCAGGTAAACCCAGACGAAATAGCCCTTTATATCAAAGGCGAAAAAGCCTATAAAATCGGCGATAAAATCCAAGTGCAGCTCACGGAAGTGAAAGAGGAAACACGAAGTATTATCGGACAGGTTTTGGTTTAGGCTATTTTACTACAATGAGCCACCATAATTAATTATGGTGGCTCGTTCTTATAATTGGTTTAAATCAAAGCATTAACATTAGAATAGGAAGCGTGCCCCCAATGCAACACGGTGATTTGCTTTTCCATCTTTGTTAAGCACTTTACCACCTTGTTTAACTTTACCTTTACCACCTTCAAGATATACAACAAAGTTTTTATTAAAGCGATGATCCGCACCAACCATCCAACCACGCATTTTAAGGGGCTCTAATGAAGCGTCTGCTTTTTTACCTTTTGCGAAATAATATTGACCATAAACAGCATTTTGTTTTGTGACATCAACTTTAACACCAAGCAAGAAGCGATCGATTCTATTGAGTTGTTCGTTATAGCCAGCAATTTTTTGGAAAACTAAATTACCACTTTCTTTATCTGATTTAGATACTTTTCCATGTGCCCAGTCAAAACCGACACGAACAATGTTATATTTCAATTCCAAACCAATACCTGAGCGTTTTAGTTTAAATTCGTTTGCTTTAGTACCATCTGAAGATTGTGTTACGGTTGTATAACCTGCTCCAAAACGTACACCAAAATCACCGAATGTATTGTCATAGAATAAACCTACCCCATAGCCTTGACCTTCGTTCCAGGCTGTCGTACCACTTGATTTATTATTGGCTTTATTTGCTTGTCCAAAGTAATAATCCGTCGCAAAACGAACACCTGCAAATTTTGCAGACATAAAGTGCGCAGCTTTTTTATGTCCATCAAATAAAATATTGCTACCCCATTCATAGGTATAGTTTGCTTTAGGAATATGATCCCCCAAATGTAATTGGCTACCAAAGGTTAATATACCTATATCTTTTTGGATAAGCCCTGCATATAAGCGATGGGTTCGTAAATTTGAGCCAATACTTCCCGCATCTCCATTATCATTTGAGAATCGTAATTCCACACCACCATAAGCTGAGAAACCAGCACCTAATTCCTGATAAGCTCTTACACGAACACGGGAACCAACATCACGTAAATCCGTGCGATTATTAGCATCATTACGCAATTCAAAGTGCATACGTCCATCTAAATCAATTTTTGTGCCTTCTTTTTCATAGATTACGGTGGCATTTGCGGTGGCTGAAATCATTGCTGTTACAGCTAATGCGATAAGTGTCTTTTTCATAATGAACTTCCTTTGTTTAAGGCCTTATTATGCTCGACAGAATAAAGCTTAAATTTCCATCAACCTGATATTAGTTAACCAAAATAATTTCGGTTGGAAATAATATAGGTAGGTTATTTTTTTCTGTCAAAAATAGGAAACTTTTTCTAATTTAAAGAAACACTATTAAAAACAATATGTTATAAAAGATAGAGTTTCTCCCTAATGAAGTAAAAATGTGATCTAAAAATAGATTTCAACTTGAATGCTCCAGAAAGGAAAGATAGTCAAACTCTATAACCATATGAAAAATAATGTTTTTTAATTACTTCAAATGAGAAACAAAAGAATAACTCCATAAAATAAAATTATTTGAATATTTTCTTCAAATATGAGAGAAGGATCACAATTTGAAAGAAAAACCACCGCACTTCAGTTTTTATCTGAAACTAAAGTGCGGTGGTTTTTCAAGCATTTTTTGAGTGTCTATGCGTTTTCTATATTAAATGAAATAACCTCACTGATATTTTCAGCGCCTAGTGCAATCATAATTAAACGATCCACGCCTAAGGCTACGCCTGCACAATTTGGCACCCCTGCTTTAAGTGCTGCAAGGAATCGTTCGTCAAGCTGACGCGTTGGTAAGCCTAGCTTTTCACGTTGGCGATTATCTTGTTCAAAGCGATGGCGTTGTTCATTTGCATCGGTGAGTTCATTAAAGCCGTTCGCTAGCTCAATGCCTTTATAGTAGAACTCAAAACGCTCCGCCACGCGGTGATCTTCCGAGCTAATTTGTGCTAATGCCGCTTGGGTTGCAGGAAAATGATAAATAGCAACAGGGCGTTCCTGCCCGATTTTCGGTTCAACCACGGTGCTGAATAAAAATTGCAGCAAGGTATCTCTGTCTTCATTTTCCGCTTGTTCCAGATGATGCTCTTTCGCTTTGGCAATTAACTCTTCGCGAGAAGCAGAAAGTGGATCAAGCCCTACATATTCTTGGAACGCAAATTGATAGCTCATACTTTCTGCAGGTTCGCAATCCAGAATTTGTTGTAGCAGATCATCAACTTCATTAATCAGGCGGTACATATCAAAATGTGGGCGATACCATTCCAGCATTGTAAACTCGGGATTATGTTTTCTGCCCGATTCTTCATTACGGAACACTTTGCAAAGCTGAAAAATCGCACCACTGCCAGCGGCAAGTAGGCGTTTCATTGGGTATTCTGGGCTAGTAGAAAGCCATAGGGTTTTCGATTGATGTTTAAAAGGAGAAGTAAATTCTGTGCTAAAGGTGGCAAGATGCACATCTGTTACCCCAAATTCACTTAAAATTGGGGTTTCTACTTCTAATAAACCGCGATCAGTAAAAAAGCGGCGAATTTCGGCCATAATTTTGGCGCGGGCTAATAAATTTTGAATACTGCCCGTTGGTCGCCATTGTTCATTTTCTGTCATAATCTATCTCAGCCATTTTATGAAAAAAGTGCGGTTATTTTACCTGAAATATTTCAACAAGATGAGTTATTTTTATGCAATGTCTTCATTCTAAAAGAGAAAAATTCTCATTAAGTGGGGGAATTCTATCTAACTTTTTTGAGTTAGATCACACTTTGAAACTTTGCTCCCGTTTTTTGATAAAAAAGTCTGATTTATTTTATAAAAGCGTGGCAAAATAAACTCACCCTAACAAATTTCAAACGATTTGAAATTTTCCTTAGACATTTCATCTACTTTATATTGGAGGAAATCGTGCAAACTGTTAATGTCGATATTGCAATTGTTGGCGCTGGTGGCGGTGGTTTACGAGCGGCAATTGCAGCAGCACAGGCAAATCCAAACCTTAAAATTGCCTTAGTTTCAAAAGTTTACCCTATGCGTAGCCATACTGTGGCTGCAGAAGGAGGCGCCGCTGCAGTAATCAAGGAAGAAGACTCTTATGATAAACATTTCCACGATACCGTAGCTGGGGGCGATTGGTTATGTGAACAAGACGTGGTGGAATACTTTGTAGAACATTCCCCTGTTGAGATGACGCAATTAGAACGCTGGGGCTGCCCTTGGAGCCGTAAACAAGACGGTGATGTGAACGTGCGCCGTTTCGGTGGTATGAAAATTGAACGTACTTGGTTCGCTGCCGATAAAACAGGTTTCCACTTGTTACATACCCTTTTCCAAACTTCAATGCAATTCCCGCAAATTCAACGCTTTGATGAGCATTTCGTGTTAGATATTCTTGTTGATGACGGCCACGCTCGTGGTATGGTGGCAATGAATATGATGGAAGGCACATTGGTGCAAATCAATGCCAATGCGGTGATTATCGCAACCGGTGGTGGTTGTCGTGCATTCCGCTTCAATACCAACGGCGGTATTGTAACAGGTGATGGTTTATCAATGGCGTATCGCCACGGTGTGCCATTGCGTGATATGGAATTCGTACAATATCACCCAACTGGTTTACCAAATACTGGGATTTTAATGACAGAGGGTTGTCGTGGTGAAGGTGGTATTTTGGTCAATAAAGACGGTTACCGCTATTTACAAGATTATGGTCTAGGCCCTGAAACGCCAATCGGTAAACCTGAAAATAAATATATGGAATTAGGCCCGCGTGATAAAGTGTCGCAAGCGTTCTGGCAAGAATGGCGTAAAGGCAACACCTTAAAAACCGCAAAAGGCGTGGACGTGGTTCACCTTGACTTACGTCATTTAGGTGAAAAATATTTGCACGAACGTTTACCATTTATTTGTGAACTTGCTAACGCTTATGAGGGTGTTGATCCTGCCAAAGCACCAATTCCTGTGCGCCCTGTTGTGCATTACACAATGGGTGGTATTGAAGTGGACTTCAACAGCGAAACTCGTATTAAAGGTTTATTTGCTGTGGGTGAATGTGCTTCATCAGGCTTGCACGGTGCGAACCGTTTAGGTTCTAACTCACTTGCTGAATTAGTGGTATTAGGCCGTGTTGCGGGTGAATATGCAGCAAAACGTGCTACTGAAGCCGCACCTGCCAACCAAACAGCGGTAGATGCACAAGCGCGCGATGTAATCCAACGTTTAGAAGATTTATATAACCAAGAGGGGACTGAATCTTGGTCACAAATCCGTGATGAAATGGGCGATTCAATGGAAGAAGGTTGTGGTATTTATCGTACCCAAGAAAGTATGCAACAAACCGTTGATAAAATTGCTGAACTAAAAGAACGTTATAAACGCATTCGCATTGCTGATCGCTCAAGCGTGTTCAACACCAATGTACTTTATACCGTGGAATTGGGTTACATTTTAGATGTAGCACAATCTATTGCGAATTCAGCCATTGAGCGTAAAGAATCTCGTGGTGCTCACCAACGCTTAGACTACACAGAACGTGATGATGTGAATTACTTAAAACACACTTTGGCTTTCTACAATGAAGATGGTATGCCACGTATTGAATACAGCCCAGTAAGAATCACAAAATCTCAACCTGCAAAACGTGTTTATGGTGCGGAAGCTGAAGCACAAGAAGCGGCAGCGAAAGCTAAGGAGCAAACAAATGGCTAATCAAGCAATGATGAATATTGAGGTTCTGCGTTATAACCCAGAAGTAGATAAAGAACCTTATTTAAGAACTTACCAAGTGCCTTATGATAGCCAAACCTCATTGTTAGATGCACTTGGTTATATTAAAGATAAACTTGAGCCTGAATTGTCTTACCGCTGGTCTTGTCGTATGGCAATTTGTGGTTCGTGTGGAATGATGGTAAACGATAAGCCTAAACTCGCTTGTAAAACTTTCTTGCGTGATTACAGCGGTCATATGCGTATTGAACCATTGGCTAACTTCCCAATTGAGCGTGATTTAGTGGTGGATCTCAGCCACTTTATCGAAAGTTTAGAAAGCATTAAGCCTTATATTATCGGTAATGAAGCGCCGCCATTAGATGGCAAACCGCACCCATCGGCGGAATTAGCGAAAAGCCGTACTAAGCAAACACCAGCACAATTAGAGAAATATCGTCAATTCTCAATGTGTATCAACTGTGGTTTATGCTATGCCGCTTGCCCACAATTCGGCTTAAATCCAGAATTTGTCGGCCCTGCTGCAATTACATTGGCACATCGCTATAACCTTGATAATCGCGATCATGGTAAAGCTGAACGAATGAAAATTCTTAACGGCGATAACGGGGTGTGGAGCTGTACATTCGTGGGTTACTGTTCTGAAGTGTGTCCAAAACACGTTAATCCAGCCTCCGCAGTGAACCAAGGCAAAATCGAAAGTGCGAAAGACTACGTTTTTGCAATGTTAAAACCGCAAAACTAAAGGAGAAGTAAAATGACAACAGTAACCGCAAGCAAACGCAAAAAATATGTGCGTGAAGTGAAACCAACTTGGTGGAAAAAGTTAGATTTTTACAAATTCTATGTATTGCGTGAAAGCACAGCCGTTCCAACCCTATGGTTTTGTTTAGAGCTATTTTACGGCTTAATTTGCCTAGGCAATGGCACATTCGCCACAAATTTTGTTCATTTCTTACAAAACCCAATCGTGGTGATTTTAAACATCATCACCCTTGGTGCAGTGCTATTAAATAGCTACACGTTCTTTAATATGGCACCACAAATGGCCAATATTATTGTGAAAAATGAACGCCTAGATGCCAAATTGATCTCTCGTGTATTCTGGGGGATTACCGCTTTCGTTAGCATTATTACCTTAATTCTCGTATAGGAAATAAGAATATGAATAAACAAAATCCAAAACGTTCGAATGAACCTGTTGTATGGTTATTATTTGGTGCGGGCGGTGCAATCAGTGCCGTATTCTTCCCTGTTCTTGTGCTGATTTTAGGCTTTTTACTTCCATTTGGATTGGTTTCACCAGACAATATCATCGCATTTGCAGGCACTTGGATAGGAAAATTAGCACTCCTTGCATTACTAATCTTCCCTGCTTGGTGTGGCATTCACCGTGTTCACCTAGGTTTGCACGATTTTAAAGTACATATTCCAGCCGCAGGCGTGATTTTCTACGGACTCGCTACGCTATTTTCAATCTTAACCATTTTTGCCGTATGGCATATTTAAGATAAACGAGAAAATAAAAAACCTTTTCGTAAGAAAAGGTTTTTTTATCTTTCAATCTAAGAATTGTTCAACTTTAAAGCACGGTGCAAAAATCCAAAATTTATTTGGCGAACGTTACTAACCAACAATTATGAATGTGTTTATTACGTTCAAAATCTAATGGCAAGGTTTTGGCGGAAATTTCTACCGCACTTAGACCGAGATTAGCGATGCCGTCAAAATCCATTTTGAATTTTTGTTTATTGTTGGAAAACACAATTGTGCCGTTGGGGCGTAAAATGCGTTTTAAGTGGGTGAATAATTGAATGTGATCGCGCTGCACGTCCCAGCTATTTTCCATTCGTTTAGAATTGGAGAACGTAGGGGGATCAACGAAAATCAAATCAAATTGGCGGTCGCATTTTTCTAGCCATTGTAGACAATCGCTTTGGATCAATTTGTGCTGTTTGCCTTTGATGTCATTTAAAATTAAATTTTGTTCTGCCCAGTTGAGATAAGTGTTAGACATATCCACCGTAGTGGTGGATTTTGCTCCACCTAGTGCGGCGTGAACGGTGGCAGAGCCGGTGTAAGCAAACAAATTTAGGAAATCTTTGCCTTGTGACATTTCACCCAACATTTTGCGGGTTAAGCGGTGATCCAAAAATAGCCCTGTGTCTAAATAATCGGTTAAATTCACCCAAAGTTTCGCGCCATATTCTTCCACATAGAAATAATCGCCTTTGTTGGCCAATTTTTCATATTGATTTGTGCCTTTTTGTTTTTGGCGAACTTTTAGCACCAATTTATTGGTTTCCACGCCTGTTACGGCAAGGGTGGCGGTTACCGCATCAAGCAAACGCTGACGGGCTTTGTTTTCATCAATATTTTTTGGCGCGGCGTATTCTTGCACCACAATATGATCTAAATAGCGATCCACCGCCACGTTATATTCAGGCAGATCAGCATCATAAAGGCGGTACGCATTAATGCCTTGCTGTTTCGCCCATTTTTCGATTTTCTTGCTATTTTTTTGTAAGCGGTTAGCAAAATCTTGCGCAACGGGCAGATTTTCTGCGGAAGAAATTTGCGAATTTTGTACCGCACTTTCTATTTGGTTTAACGGCTTTTCAGCAATCTGATAGTTTTTCTGCACACAATCTAGCGGGCCATTTTTCGCTTTAAATTGGCGATGAGAGCGTAATCGCAAGCAATCCAGCAAAGCAGGTTCAGCACTAAAAATAGACGCGTTCCAACCACCGAATTGCTGTTTTAAGCGTTGCCCAAACACGGAATACAGGGCAATAAGTGCTGGGGTTGTGCCTAAGCGTTCGCCATAAGGCGGATTACAAATTAGCGTACCTTTTTCTTCCGTTGGATTTTTCAGCGCTGCCACATCGCCTTGTTTCCACTGGATTAAATGAGCAACACCGGCATTTTTAGCGTTGCGTTGCGCTTTTTGTAACACGCGGTGATCTAAATCAAAGCCATAAAAATGGGCTTGAGCCTGCTGTGAGCCTTGCTCGGCAAGGGCGATGGCTTCATCTTTCACTTTTTGCCAAGCTTGCGGATTATGCCCTTTCCAGAAATCAAAGCCCCAATGCAAACGGTGCAACTGCGGTGCAATTTGAGCTTCCATTTGTGCCGCTTCAATTAACAACGTGCCTGAGCCGCACATTGGATCAACCAGCGGCGTGCCTTGTTGCCAGCCTGAACGCAGCACAATGGCCGCCGCCAAGGTTTCACGCAATGGCGCAGCGCCTGTGTCTTCACGATAGCCACGCAAATGCAAAGCATCGCCACTTAAATCAAGGGAAAGAATGAAATCATCACGGTTTAAATAGGCGTGAATGCGAATATCAGGATTGTCTTTATCCACGCTCGGGCGGGCTTTGCCTTGACGCTCAAAATAATCCACAATGCCGTCTTTTACACGCATTGCGCCAAATTGAGTATGACGAATTTCACGGTTTGTGCCGTTAAAATCCACCAAAAATTGGCAGCGTTCGTCAAAAATATCCAGCCAATTTTGCCCGATGACGGTAGAGTAAAGATCCAAATCGTTATAAATTTTGCTTTGTGCCAAAGGCAGTAAAATGCGCGAGCTGAGTCTTGACCACAACAGCGTGCGGTAAAGGGTTTCTTCATCGGCTAAATAATGTACGCCCCCTTGCGCAATTTGACATTCTTGTGCGCCAAGTTCGCTGAGTTCGGTTTTTAATAATTCTTCAAAGCCACGGGCGGTGGTGGCAAATAATTTTTTCATTGGCATCTCTTGTGCTTCATCAAAAAGAATGGCGGGATTATAACAGAGCCACAAAGTGCGGTCGATTTTAATTCTGTTTTTTATATAAAAGAAAAGAGCGAACAAGGTGTTCGCTCTGAGAAGAAAATAACGTTATTTCAAACAGTTATAATAGCTGTCGGCGGTAAATTGTAAGAAATTGGCATAAGAATTTTTGCCTAATTTAACGCTGTCGCCCATTGGATCTAAGCGCCCTACATTCACTCCTGTGGCGTTGTGTAGGCTGTCTATGACTTTTGGGGTGAATTGTGGCTCGGCAAATAAACAGCTGACTTTGTGTTCTTCAATTTCTTCTTTGATTTCAGCCAGTTTTTTTGCCCCCGGTGCAACCAATGGATTAATAGTAAACGCGCCCACTTGATTTAAATCATAAGCCTTATTGAAGTAGGTGTAGGCATCGTGGAACACATAGAAACCTTTTTGCTGAACAGGCGCAAGTTGTTGTTTTATTTTGCTATTTTGCTCGCTTAAAGTGCGGTTAAATTCTGCTAAGTTTTGTGCGATCAACGCTTTTTTATCAGGATATTGGTTGGTTAATTCCTTCGCTAGTTTTTCTGCCACAAGCTGGCTAATTTGTGGTGAATACCAAATATGCCAGTTTACTTCTAAATTTGCTTGACCGTCTTTGTGTTCATTGTGATGATGAGCGTGGTCGTGGTCGTGGTCGTGGTCGTGGTCGTGGTCGTGGTCGTGGTCGTGGTCGTGGTCGTGGTCGTGGTCGTGGTCGTGGTCGTGGTGATGATGCTCGCCTTTATAAAGCATATCAACAGGAATTTCACTCATTTTGGCGATGGTGATCACTTTGCTTGGATCCACATTTTTTTTCAACGAACCTGCTAAAAATTGATCCACATCTTCGCCGATCCATAGCACTAAATCAGCCGCTTTTAATTTCTGCACATCAGACGGTTTTAGATGATAATCGTGCGGTGAAGCGCCTGCTGGCACGAAAACTTGCGTATCGGTTACGCCGTCAGCAATGGAAGAAGAGATAAAGCCTAAGGGTTTGATGGAGGTTACCACGCTTGCATTGGCACTTGTCGCGCAAAAAGTCGCAAGGGCAACGGCGCTAAGTTGAGTTGGAAAACTTGAGATGAATTTACGCATTTTTTACCTCGTGAAATAAGATGTCAAAAAAGGGGATAAAAACTGTGCTTAGCTTATCCCCTTTTAGATAAAATTGCTATCTTTTTTTTTATTAAAAAATAAGTTATTTAATCGTTGTCAGCAGTTTGTCGATTACCCGAGAAACGGCAAAAAAGCCGAAAGTAGCGGTAATCATCGTTGCCGCGCCAAAGCCATTAGCGCAGTTCATTGTGGCGGAAACGGCACAATTTCCTTCTTGCTGTGGGAAAATTAATGGCTGGGTGGAAAATACACAATCCACGCCAAACTTGCGTTTAGGATTTTGGCTAAAATGATAATCTTTGCGTAAAATTGACCGCACTTTGGCAGCCAAGGGATCTTGAATGGTGCGACTTAAATCTGCAATTTGGATTTGGCTCGGATCTGTCTGACCACCTGCACCGCCCACGGTGATCACCTTGATTTTATTGCGTTTGCAATAGGCGATCAGCACGGCTTTGGTTTTGACGCTATCAATGGCATCAATCACATAATCATAGCCACGGCTGAGATAATCCGCCAAATTTTCCTGTGAGAGAAAATCATCAATAATATTCACCTTGCAATCAGGATTGATCAACGCAACACGTTCTGCCATCACTTCTGTTTTCAGCTTGCCCACATTACCTGAAATGGCGTGAATTTGGCGATTAATATTAGTAACGCAAATGTCGTCCATATCAATCATTGTGATCTCACCAATGCCAGAACGAGCAAGGGCTTCCACCGCCCAAGATCCCACGCCACCAATGCCGATCACGCAAATGTGCGCTTGGCGTAAACGTTGCAAGGCAGCAGGGCTGTAAAGTCGCCCAATGCCGCCAAAACGCTGTTCGTAATTATCAATGCGATCTGTCATTATTGTAATAACCACACACGTCCGTAATGTTTGGATAAGCCTGCGATATGGCCTGCTTCATCACCGATCCCGCGATATAAATCAAAGTGATGGCCTTTCACCGCACCGCCCACATCTAAGGCAATCATCAAATGTAATTTGTGTTCGCCAGTCCAGTTACCTTTGCGGTCAATTTGCGGCACTTCCACTAACACCACCGAGCCAGAAGGGATAAGTGAGCGATCGGAAGCAATCGATGCCATTGGCACGAGCGGCACGCCTGCCGAGCCTTTTACTTTGCCCGTTGGATCGTTTTTAAAATACACATAAGATGGATTGCGTTCTAACAAGGCTTGCAAGCGCGATGGGTTCGCCTTTGCCCAATCTTTAATGGCTTGGATAGACATTTTTTCTTTGGCAATTTCACCATCTTCCACCAATAAACGCCCAACCGCCACATAATCTAAGCCATTTTGCCCTGCGTAGGCGAAATAGTTCAAGTCGCCATTACCAAAATCCACATAGCCACTGCCTTGCACACCAAGTAGGAAATTGTCGATCATTGAATCGCTGTAAGCTAATTCTAAGCCTTTACCACGCAATGCACCGGCATAAATTTGCGCACGGCTCACGCGTTTTTGCGATGGGCTTGGCATTGCGTAAATGGGTTGATTATATTTGCCTTGTGGCGTACGGCGTGCGTGGATAACTGGGGAATAATAGCCTGTCATCAACACGTTTTGATAGCCATCTTGCCCTTTCATAATCATTGGCTGAATGCCAAAACTGGATAATTCATTGACGTTTGCCCCCGATAAAACCCAGTTAGTGATCTTGCCGTAGCTCACAGCAAATTTATTGGTTAAGCGTGAAGAATATTGATGCACATTAGAAAGCTGGGTTAAAAAATCCCCTTGATTTATCACCGCACTTTGATTTTCTACGCTGGAAACTGGCATTAAGAACTGTTGCTGATAGCTGCGTCCATCATATTTTGCGCCGAAGATTTTCGGATCTGCCAAGTTATTATTTGAATTTGGCATTCGGTTAGAATGATTAGAGCTTGAACAAGCGGAAAGCACCGCGATAGCTAAAAGTGCGGTGCAATTTTTGAGAATTTTTGCAGACATCGTTATTTGAAGTTCCTTAATAAAATCATTTGCAATCAAACGGCGTAAAATAACAAAAAACCGCTCAAAGTGATAGCAGTTTTTGCGTTCTTTTATTTTTCTAAAAAGAAAAGTGCGGTGGAAAATTTGATCTGCCCCCAAAAAGTTAGACTATATTCTAATTTAATTCAAGGACTGAGTTCTGTATTCCACAGGGCTTAGTCCTTTGAGCTTCACTTGAATACGCTCATTGTTGTAGTAATGAATGTACTCGTGAATCACTTTTTCAAGCTGTTCAAAGGTTTCAAACCGCTTGCCAAAGTAACATTCCGTCTTCAATCGCCCGAAAAAGCTTTCCATCGCACCATTATCAAGGCAATTGCCTTTTCTCGACATACTTTGCGTAATACCGTGTTTTTTCAATATCTCCCGATAAGCCATCATTTGATACTGCCATCCTTGGTCGGAATGCAGTATCGGTTTTTCCCCCGCTAATCGGTTCATCGCCTGGGTCAACATTCTGGTTATCTGCTCAAAATTCGGACTTCTCGCCACATCATAAGCAATAATTTCGTTATTAAACAAGTCTTTAATCGGTGATAAATACACTTTGCCTTCCGCACATTTGAACTCGGTGATATCCGTTACCCACTTCTCATTCGGCATCGTTGCCGTAAAATCCCGTTGCAACAGATTATCAGCAATTTGTCCCACTTTGCCTTGGTAAGAACGATATTTTTTCTGCTTACTTTTTCCTTTTAACCCCAAACGTTGCATTATCGCTTGCACCCTTTTGTGGTTGATAATCAAGTATTTCCTTAATTCCAAGGTAATTCGACGATAACCATAATTTTCGTCATTTTTGCGATAAATTTCCTCTATTTTCTGTGAAATCGCTACATTTTTATCCGACTTTGGCTTGAGATGATAAAAGAACGAACTGCGTGCCAATCCGATTAGCCTGAGTAACAATTCCAACGGGAAACGCGAGCGTAAGGCATTTACGATGACGGCTTTTTCTGCATTTTTTGTTGGTTGAGTTCCTGCAACTTTTTTAGCATTGCATTCTCCGCTTCTAATTCCAAAATTCGGTAACGCAAGCGTTCTTCTTCTGTTTTGGGCGTTGGTGGCATTTTAGGTGAGTTGAGTTTCATACTTGGACGACCTTTAGGTTTGAGTAATAACCCATCTATACCTTGTTTTTCAAAGCGTTGCAACCATTGACTAATTATCCCTGAACTGGGGATATCAAAGCGAAAGCAGGCGGCTTCAGCGGAGCACTGGCCTTTTTTGATAGCTTGAATAACCTTTAATTTAAACTCAACAGAATAATATCGTTTTTTACCTAACACAGCTAATCCATTGATTCCATTATGATTAAATTTCGCAATCCAACGTGCTAACGTTCTTTGGGGAAGCTGAAAATACTGGCGAGTAAGCGAACGGTTTTTTCCATTTTGATGATAAAAGTCGAGCACTTGTTGTTTGAAACGTTGAGTATATTTAGTCATAAAAAATCTGCACCTTAATCAATTGGTTGTTTAGTACAACTTTTGGGGTGCAGATCAATTTTGAGCATTTTGCCTTGAAACTCAGCAAATTGCCGATTTTTCTATCAGTTAAACCGTTTTTTTAGGATTAAGGCTTGCATTAAAAATAAAACAGCGTATAGTACGCCCCCACAGACGCGGGGTGGAGCAGCTTGGTAGCTCGTCGGGCTCATAACCCGAAGGTCGTTGGTTCAAATCCAGCCCCCGCAACCAGGTTTCTAACCGCTGATTTTATCAGCGTTTTTTTTATTTATCTTTTTCCTTATTTTTCTGCTCTAGATTATTTAGAAATATTTTCCATAAAAAAACACCGCACTTTCGTTGCGGTGTTTTAGTGAAAAGAATTAAGCTAAAACCATGACGTTTTCTGCTTTTTTTCCTCTTTTATCATCAATAATATCAAACTCCACGGCTTGACCTTCTTTTAAGGTGCGGAATCCTTTAGATTGAATTGCTGAGAAATGTACAAACACTTCTTCTCCACCTTCTGATTGTAAAAAACCAAACCCTTTTGTTTCATTGAACCATTTAACGGTTCCATTATTTTTAGACATTGTAAATCCTAAGTTAAATCTAATCTTAGATAACGCAATAATATTATGATGATAAAATAAAAAACTTTAAATATAGCCACAGATTATTGATTGTTATCTCTACTGCTTAAAAAGCAAAGCCATAGTAACAGCATATAGCTAAAATAGCACCTTTTATTTTCAATAAATCCCATTTATTTTTTAATTAGCTAATTTATCAAGTAATTTTTGATGAATACCACCAAAACTGCCATTTGACATCACTAAAATGTGGTCGCTTGGTTTGGCTTCTGCCACAATCATATCCACTAATTTATCTAAATTTGCTGTCCAGCTAGCTGGTTGAACACATTGGTTTGCAATTTCCACCACGTCCCACGGAATGTTGTCTGGCTGTAATAAAAAGATGTGATCAGCGCGTGCCAGTGCTGGCGCTAGCTCATCTTTATGAACGCCCATTTTCATTGTGTTGGAACGAGGTTCTAACACCGCAAGAATGCGTACACCGCCGCCCACTTTATCGCGAAGTGCGGTTAAAGTGGCGAGAATTTCTGCTGGGTGATGGGCAAAATCATCATACACACTAATGCCATTCACTTCGCCTTTTAGCTCTAAACGGCGTTTTGCATTAATGAAACTGCCTAAAGCGGCACAGGCATTTTCAATCGACACGCCTGCGTGATACGCCGCCGCAATCGCCATTAATGCGTTGTGCATATTATGTTGTCCAACAATATTCCATTTCACCTCTGCCACTTTTTCGCCAAAATGATACACAGAAAACTCGGTACAATCATTGGTGATGCGTTCAGCATACCATTCCTGCCCTTCTCCCAAGAATTGTTGTTCCGACCAACACCCCATTTCTAAGGTTTCTTTTACACTTTGTTCGTTAGCGAAAGATAAAATGCGTCCACTTGCCGGAATGGTGCGGATCATATGATGAAATTGGCGTTGGATCGCTTTGAGATCATCAAAAATATCCGCGTGATCAAAACCAATGTTATTGATAATCAAGGTTTTTGGATTGTAGTGAATAAATTTCGAGCGTTTATCAAAAAATGCGGTGTCATATTCATCGGCTTCAATGACAAAAAATGGGCTTTCACCTAAACGGGCTGATGTACCAAAATTGCCCGCAATGCCA
The DNA here is from genome assembly GCF_900635775.1 of Avibacterium volantium. Lineage (NCBI taxonomy): Bacteria > Pseudomonadati > Pseudomonadota > Gammaproteobacteria > Pasteurellales > Pasteurellaceae > Avibacterium > Avibacterium volantium. Next base: position 1,934,023 of record NZ_LR134167.1, read on the forward strand.
CCGATTAAAAAGCCGGGGTTTAGTCCATTTTTCTCTAAAATCCAGCTGAGCATACCTGTTGTGGTGGTTTTCCCGTGCGTGCCAGAAACCGCCAACACCCAACGATCACGCAATAAGTTATCGTGCAACCACTGCGGTCCTGATGTATAAGGTAACCTATTCTCAAGCACATATTCCACGCAAGGATTGCCACGCTTCATTGCATTGCCAATTAACACTAAATCTGGCGCAGGCATAAGCTGAGCAGGATCATAATTCGGGATAATTTCAATTTGATTTTCCTGTAAAAAAGTACTCATTGGCGGATACACATTAACATCCGATCCCGTTACTTTATATCCCATCTGTTTGGCAATAATCGCCACACCACCCATAAACGTGCCGCAAATTCCAAGAATATGAATATGTTTTTGTGTCATTTTTTTATCTCTTATACAAAAAACGAAAATAAAATGTGCCTGAGATCACAAACTCAGTAGGAGATTATTTCTCTTGTTCAAAGGCTAGCTATAATAAATCAACTCTTTCAAACTGTACAATGTATTGATTCAAAAATAAGGATAAATTATGAAAACGTTAGGGCAATTTATTGTTGAAAAGCAAGCGGAATATCCCAATGCAAAAGGCGAACTTTCGGGCATTCTTTCTTCTATTCGCTTAGTGGCGAAAGTGATCCATCGTGATATTAATAAAGCAGGGCTAACCAATAACATTATCGGTAACTCTGGTGTGGAGAATGTGCAAGGCGAAGTGCAAATGAAGTTAGATTTATTTGCTCACAACACAATGAAACAAGCCCTCATTGCACGCGAAGAAGTGGCAGGATTTGCTTCCGAAGAAGAAGAAAATTTTGTGGTCTTTGACACCGAACGCGGACGCAATGCAAAATATGTGATTTTAACCGATCCCTTAGACGGCTCATCAAATATTGATGTGAATGTTGCCGTTGGCACGATTTTTTCTATTTACCGCCGTGTTTCCCCTATCGGAACACCAGTAACCTTAGAAGATTTTTTGCAACCGGGGCATCGTCAAGTGGCAGCTGGTTATATTGTTTATGGTTCATCAACAATGTTGGTTTATACCACTGGTAATGGGGTGAATGGCTTTACTTACGATCCGTCCTTAGGAGTATTTTGCCTTTCACACGAAAATATTCAAATGCCAGCAACTGGCAAAATTTATTCCATTAACGAAGGGCAATATCTCAAATTCCCATTAGGGGTGAAAAAATACATTAAATATTGCCAAGAAGAAGACAAAGCCACTCAACGCCCTTATACATCACGCTATATTGGCTCTTTGGTGTCTGACTTCCACCGCAATTTATTGAAAGGTGGGATTTATATTTATCCAAGCGCCACAAACTATCCAAATGGCAAACTTCGCCTGCTTTATGAAGGCAACCCAATGGCATTTTTAGCCGAACAAGCAGGCGGCCTTGCCACTGATGGCTATCAACGCATTTTAGATATTCAACCAACGGAATTACACCAACGCTCACCGCTTTTTGTTGGCTCAAAAGAAATGGTGGAAAAAGCACAAGCGTTTATGCGTGAACTCAGCTAAGGAAAAATAAAGGCATAGTCTATGTTCTGCCCTCAAAAAATAACATACTAAGGGCAGATCATAGATTCCTTTTTTACGATAAAAATTCATAAAAATTGCACCGCACTTAAAAATATCGCAATTTCTTTTTCATTCTACGAAATAAATGTTCTCTTTTTGCGCAACTTCCGCTAAAATAAATCCGCTAATTAACCAACTAGGAGAATGATTATGAAATTAGCCTCATTGTTCAAATACTCAACACTCACATCACTTTTAGCCATTTCTTCTTTCAGCTATGCTTACCAAGCCAACCAAACTTATCATTTCACATTGCTTCACACGAACGATTTACACGGTCATTACTGGCAAAATAAAAATGGTGAATATGGTTTAGCAGCGCAAAAAACTTTGATTGATCGCATTCGTGCGGAAGTTGAACAGAAAGGTGGTTCAGTGATCTTGCTCAATGCAGGCGATTTCAACACGGGTGTGCCAGAATCTGATTTACAAAATGCCAAACCTGATATTGAAGCATTAAATTTGATGGGCTACGAGGCATTAACGCTAGGCAATCACGAATTTGATAATCCATTACAACTTCTTGAAATGCAAGAGAAATGGGCAAAATTCCCATTCCTTGCTGCGAATGTTTATAATCAAAAAACGGGGGATTTATTAGTCAATCCTTACACAATTTTAGATAAGCAAGGATTAAAAATTGCAGTGGTTGGACTAACCACAGAAGATACGGCGAAGCTAGGAAATCCTGAATTTATGTCCGCAGTGAGATTTGAACGCCCAGCGGAAAGTGCAAAAACCGTGCTCGCAGAATTAGCCAAAAATGAACAGCCCGATCTCAAAATCGCCCTTACGCATATGGGATTTTACCCTGATGCAAAATACGGTTCTAACGCACCGGGCGATGTTTCAATGGTACGCGAATTGCCTGCGGGAGCATTTGATATTGTTATCGGCGGACATACGCACGACACACTATGCATAAATGAAGATGGTTCATTTAACAGTAAATTTAAACCGAGCGATAGCTGTAAACCATTGTTTGAGAAAAACACTTGGATTATGCAAGCAGGGGAATGGGGCAAATATTTAGGGCGTGCAGATTTCACCTTTAAAGATGGCAAGCTCTCCTTAGAAAATTATCAATTAGTACCAATTAACTTGAAAAAGAAAGTGAAAAAAGAAGACGGCTCAAGTGAATATGTGTTGTATCAAGAAGAAATTCCAGCCGATCCAGCATTACTTGCGCATCTCAAAACCTATCAAGATCAAGGGGATAAATTGCTTGGTCAAGTCGTTGGGAAAGTTGATGATCGTTTAGTGGGCGATCGCGATATTGTACGTTTCCATCAAACAAACTTAGGACAACTAATTGCCCGTTCACAAGCAGAACGCGTGAAAGCCGACATCGGCATTATGAATTCCGGCGGTATCCGTGCTTCTATTGAAGGGGGAGATGTAACCTATAAAGATATTCTAACTGTACAACCTTTCGGTAATATCATCAGCTATTTTGAGATGAACGGAAAAGATTTGCTCAATTATCTTGATGTCGTGGCATTAAAAGAAGTGGATTCAGGGGCTTATCCACAGTTCTACGGCATTACAATGACCGTAGATCGCAAAGCGAAAAAAGTATCTGATGTGAAAATTCAAGGAAAACCAATCGATCTCAATAAAATGTATCGAGTTTCTTTACCAAGCTATTGTGCTGCTGGGGGAGATGGCTATCCTGTAGTTACAGATAATCCAACTTATGTTAATGCAGGCTTTGTTGATGCAGATAGCTTGAAAGAATATTTCCAAGAACACTCACCAATTAAAGCAGCCGATTTTGAGGCAAACAAAGGCATTATTTATAAAGAATAATGTTGTTATGGATATAAAAAAATAGCCAGAGCTTTTCTGGCTATTTTTTAATGGAATCACGAAAGAAAACAAGGCTTACAAAATATTTCCTTGTTTTTTATTCAAATGTATCTTTCTCCGTAAATCGCTCAATTTTCGCCCCTAAGGCACGCAATTTATCTTCGATATGCTCATAGCCACGATCAATATGATAAATGCGATCTACAATGGTTTCACCACTTGCGATACAACCTGCCAATACCAAGCTGATTGAAGCGCGTAAATCCGTTGCCATTACTTCCGCACCTGAAAGGCTTTCTACACCGTGGCAAATCGCGGTATTGCCTTCAATTTCGGCTTTTCCGCCCATACGGATTAATTCGGGAATGTGCATAAAGCGGTTTTCAAAAATGGTTTCGGTAATTTTGCTTGTGCCTTCCGCCACCATATTTAATAGGGTGAACTGCGCTTGCATATCTGTTGGAAAACCAGGGTGTGGCATTGTGCGAATATTCACGGCTTTCGGACGTTTGCCTTTCATATCTAGCGTGATGGTATCTTCGGTGATCTCAATTTCAGCCCCCGCTTCACGCAATTTATCAATCACCGCATCAAGAGTATCTGCTTTCGTGTTATGGCAGACAATGCGCCCGCCTGAAATCGCCCCGGCCACAAGGAATGTGCCAGTTTCAATACGATCGGCAACCACTGCGTGTTCGCAGCCAGTTAAACGCTCTACCCCTTCAATCGTGATAGTATCAGTACCTGCACCGCTAATTTTCGCGCCCATTTTATTTAAGAATACGGCGGTATCAACAATTTCAGGTTCGCGTGCGGCATTTTCAATAATGGTTTTTCCCTGTGCAAGCGTGGCTGCAGTCATAATAGAAAGGGTTGCGCCCACGCTCACTTTTTCAATCACAATGCGTGTGCCGATCAAACGCCCATTGGTATGCGCTTTGACATAACCATCTTCAAGCACAATTTCTGCGCCTAAACGTTCTAAACCGCTGATATGTAAATCCACAGGACGCGCACCAATGGCACAACCACCGGGGAGCGAAACCTGTCCTTGATGAAAACGCGCCACCAAAGGTGCTAATGCCCAAATTGAAGCACGCATTGTTTTCACCAGTTCATAAGGTGCAATGAAATGATTGATTTTTGAGCCGTCTAAATACACCACGCCACCGTCTTTTTGCTCTACTTGCATACCAAGCTGACGCAAAATTTTTAGTGTGGTTTCAATATCTTTTAACTCGGGTACATTGGTTAAGGTAACAGGTTCTTCGGCTAAGATTGCGGCAAATAAAATAGGCAAAGCGGCATTTTTTGCCCCTGAGATTTTAACATCACCGCTTAAACGAGATTGCCCATAAACACGAAATTTTTGCATATCAACGTCCTAAAAATTAATTAATGGGATTAAGTAAACGCTCGCGTTTCCACTTTTCTTGGGTAAAGGTTTTGATGGTTAAGGCGTGAATTTCGCCTGAAGAAAAATATTGCATTAACGGAGCATAAATGGTTTGTTGCTGTTTTAATCTTGAAAGCCCAGCAATTTCATCATCAATCACAATCACGCCAAAATGCGCATTTTCGCCTTGTACATAAACTTCTTCAAGCCCAAGTGCGTCTTTTAAAATTCGTTCAATTTCTTGCGTTTCCATTAATTCTTTCCACTATGTTGTAAAAACGGGTCAATCCATTTTGATAACCCAAAAAGATCAGCCAATGTGAGGAATTGCTCAGGTGCATTTTGAATGATTTGCGTCTGTGCCTGCTTTTGGCAATGATGAATAAAATCACACAATAAGGCAAAGCCTGCACTGTCAATTCGCGTTAAATCGGCAAGTTCCCAAATAAGTTGCTGGTGCGCAATTTTATCTGTTGATAAAAAAGAATAACGTTGTTCCCACAATGGCAACAACGTTTTTCTGGATAACGCTCCAGTCAAGCGGAGCGTTATCTTATCATCATTTTGTTCAAATGCCCAAGTTAAACTTGGCGCTAAACCTGATGTATTGTGCATTGATTATTTACCCAATGTAACAGGCACATTTGCCGCTTTTTGCACTTGTTGGGTCAGCGCTTCAATGCCGTCTTTGCGTAATGTTGCACTCCATTCTTGTTTTTTGGTGTTTACCATACTCACGCCTTCAGCCGCCATATCATACACTTGCCATTCACCCGTTCTGCTGTTTTTACGCCAGAAGAAGGTTAAATTAATTGGCTGCGCATTACCATTTTGCACCACTTTCACGCGAATGCTCATTTGGTTATCAGATACATTTTTTGGTTTTTCAATGTCAATTTTTTGGTTTTTATATAGGGTTAAAACTTGCGCATAAGATTGCTCAATAAATTGATCAAAGGCGGCGAAAAATTTTGTACGTTGCTCTGGTGTGGTGCTTTTGAAATACTGCCCTAACACCAAGGATCCCGCATAATTAACGTGTACATAAGGCATTAAATCTTTACGCACAATGGTTCTTAAATAATTTGGGTTTTGTTTAATTTGGCTTTGGCTGTTAGCAATATCGCTAAACAATTTGTCTGATGCCTTTTGCATTAAGCCATAAGGGCTGTCGTCCGCCATTGCTTGCACCGCAAAAAGTGCGGTGAAAATTACTAAAGTTTTGCTTAACCAGTTTGTCATTGTTTGTTTTAACATTGATTCCTCCATAAAACGAAAAAAGAAATTATTGTTGCGCTTCAGGTTTACTGTCATCAGATTTATTCTTATCCCCATAAAGGAATTGACCGACTAAATCCTCTAACACCATTGCAGATTTGGTATCCACAATTTTGCTGCCATCTTTGAGCATTTTGGTGGTTTCGCCATCATCAAAACCAATGCTCAACGCAATATATTGTTCACCTAATAAGCCTGAGGTTTTAATTGAAAGCGAGCTGTTATCAGGAATTTCGTTATATTCTTGATTGATCGCAATCTTGACCACCGGCAAATAGGTTTGTGGATCAAGCTCGATATCACTTACTCGCCCAATTACCACACCGCCAACTTTTAATGGCGCACGCACTTTTAGTCCACCAATATTGTCAAAAGTTGCACTCACTTGATAAGATTTTGCTTGGCTAAACCCTTGCACATTGGCTACATTTAACCCAAGAAAAACGAAAGCCCCAATGGCAAGCAATAAAAATAACCCTACCCAAAATTCATACTTTGCTGTTTGTCGCATAAAAATACCTTAAATTTACACCGCACTTTATTTTGTGCTGTTTTTTAATGAAATGAAACTTCTTAGTTAATCAGCCTGATTAACTCCCACCAAACATTATCGCGGTTAAAACGAAATCTAGCCCAAGCACCACAAGGGAAGCATTGACCACGGTTTTGGTGGTGGCTTTGCTGATGCCTTCGGAAGTTGGTACGCTGTCATAACCATTAAACAGAGCAATCCATACCACGGCAATGGCGAAAAATAGACTCTTAATTAAGCCATTGAGAATATCGGTTTTCCAACTCACTGAGTTTTGCATTACTGACCAAAAACTGCCTGCGTCCACGCCTTTCCAATCTACGCCCACCAATGAGCCGCCCCAAATGCCAATAGCGATAAAAATAATGGATAAAATTGGCATTGCAATCACGCCCGCCCAAAAACGTGGCGAAATCACACGACGCAACGGATCAACCGCCATCATTTCAAGGCTAGAAAGCTGTTCGGTAGCTTTCATCAAACCAATTTCTGCGGTTAGTGCAGAACCTGCTCGACCTGCAAATAATAATGCGGTAACCACAGGGCCTAGCTCGCGTAATAAGGAAAGGGCAACCAGTTGCCCAAGGCTGGTTTCTGCGGAAAAATCCACTAGCACCACATAGCCTTGTAGCCCAAGCACCATACCAATAAACAAGCCTGAAAGCATAATAATCAGTAAAGATTGCACGCCCAAGACATAAAGCTGTTTAATCAGCAACGGAAAATGTTTTCTAATTTGTGGTTGCCCGACTAATGCGCCCCACAGCATAAAACCTGAACGCCCAATGCCTTTGCAAAAATTGATGGCACTGAGTCCCAAGGCGGAAATCATATCACTTATCATCAAATAACTCCTGAACATAATCACCTGCGGGATAATGGAAACGCACAGGGCCATCTGCTTCGCCTTTGATAAACTGTTGTACTTGTGGATCTTGGCTGGCGAGCAATTCGGCAGGCGTTCCTTCGGCAATCACTTTTTTATCCGCAATAATGTAGGCATAATCGGCGATACTTAGCACTTCTTGCACATCGTGAGAAACCACGATAGAAGTGAGCTGTAAGGCTTGATTTAAGCGTTTAATCAGGCTCACAATCACACCCATACTAATCGGATCTTGCCCTGTAAAGGGTTCATCATACATAATTAATTCAGGGTCAAGGGCAATGGTTCGCGCCAAGGCTGCGCGTCTTGCCATACCGCCAGATAATTCAGAAGGCATTAAATCCGCTGCACCGCGTAACCCCACCGCTTGCAACTTCATCAATACCATTTCACGGATTAATTGTTCTGGCAAATTGGTATGTTCACGAATAGGGAACGCCACGTTATCAAAGGTGGACATATCGGTAAACAATGCGCCTGACTGAAAGAGCATTCCGATGCGCTGACGCAATTTATAAAGCTCCGTACGGGACATTTGACAAATATCCTTACCATCGACCAAAATTTCACCGCCATCAGGTGAAAGTTGCCCACCAATAAGACGCAACAAGGTGGTTTTTCCAATCCCTGACGGCCCCATTATGGCGGTAATTTTTCCCTGTTCAACGCGTAAATTCAGGCGATCATAAATGACACGCTCACCACGCTTAAAGGTGAGATTTTTTACTTCTACAAAAGAACGAGTCATAGCACGCTTATTCACCTGTGTTGTTCAAAATGTGGCAATGATATGCGATGCAAACAGAATGTCAAAGACTGTTTTCCTATTTTATTCATTGGTTTTTCGATACGTTAGGCTGAAAATACAATAAAAAGACGTAAACTCAGTGCTTTTTTCGTGGAATTTCGGCGAAAACAGGCTTTGTAAAAAATTGTAAAAATTTACACCGCACTTCTATTTACACGGAATTGTTCTTGCTTTTAGCAAAATTATGCTATCATTTCGCACTTAATTAATCTTGAAGAAATGAGCCATTCAAACTATGAATATTCGTTGGAATATTGTTTTGTCGGTGATTGTCCTTGCATTACTTGCTTGGTTTTATAGCCTTCAGCAGAGTGATTCTGAAAAGCTTGCCGGCTTGATCAAATCAGAAGATAGCCCTGAATATGTCGGGGAGAAAATGCAAACGACAGTCTATTCACCCACAGGGGAAAAACAATATTTTGCTATCGCAAATAAAGTGGAACACTATACGTCTAATGGAAACACAGATTTTCAGTATCCTGTGGTTTATCTTTATGATGTGCAAGATGAAACCTTAGGCACACAGAGTTGGAAAATCAGTGCTAAAAATGCCAAATTAACGAAAGATAATCTTTTATATTTAGAAGGCGATGTATTTGTGCAAAGCCTCTTGAGCGATTCCCGTTTGCAGCGCGTAAGCACAGAGCGTGCGACAATAAATCTAAAGACGCAAGATATTCGCTCTGATACAATGGCAACCATCACAGGCTTGAATTTTACCTCCAGTGGCTCGCAGCTCACAGGAAATTTACAGCAACAAATTGCAACCTTAAAGGAACAGGTGAAAACCCACTATGAAATTAACAAGTAAATCTCTTTTATTTTTTACCGCACTTATGACTTCAATGTCAGCGTTTGCTTTAAAAAACGATACCAATCAACCAATTAACATTGAATCCAACAATCAATCATTGGATATGGAAAATCAAACGGTAACCTTTACCGATAACGTGGTGATCACCCAAGGGTCTATTTTGATTAAAGCGGATAAAGTGGTAATTACGCGTCCACCTGAAAATTCCAACAAAAAAGAAACCGTAGATGCCTATGGCCGTCCTGTTACCTTTCATCAATTATTAGATGATGGCAAGCCTGTGGACGGCAAAGCGAATAAAGTGCATTACGATCTTGGTACAGAATTTTTAACCTTAACGGGCAATGCAGAATTAAAACAGCTAGACAGCAAAATCACTGGGCAATTAATTACTTATGATGTGAAAAAACAACAGCTAAAAGCCTCGGGTTCAAGCAAATCTCGTGTTAAAACCGTATTAATTCCTGCGCAATTAAACAGTAAAAAGAAATAGGATAGCCTTATGCCAACGCTTTATGCAGAACATTTAGCCAAAAGCTACAAGAGCCGCAAAGTGGTTTCTGATGTGAGTTTAAACGTGAGATCAAATGAAATTGTGGGCTTGCTTGGGCCTAATGGCGCGGGCAAAACCACTACGTTCTATATGGTTGTCGGCTTGGTGCAACAAGATGAAGGCAAAATTCGCATTGATGATGAAGATATTAGCTTGTTGCCAATGCACGATCGCGCCAGAAAAGGCGTGGGTTATTTGCCGCAAGAGGCGTCTATTTTCCGCCGTTTAAGCGTGTACGACAACCTGATGGCGGTGCTAGAAATTCGTAACGATCTCAATGCCCAACAACGCCGCGAAAGAGCGGAAGAATTAATTGAAGAATTTAACATTGGCCATATTCGCGATAACCTAGGGCAATCCCTTTCAGGTGGGGAACGCCGCCGTGTGGAAATTGCCCGTGCGTTAGCCGCGAATCCTAAATTTATTTTATTAGATGAACCTTTTGCTGGGGTCGATCCCATTTCTGTGATTGACATTAAAAAGATTATTATGGATCTGCGCGATCGTGGTTTAGGCGTGCTAATTACCGACCACAACGTGCGTGAAACCCTTGATGTGTGCGAGCGTGCTTACATTGTAAGCGCAGGGAAAATGATCGCCACAGGCACACCTGAAGAAGTGATGAATAACGAACAGGTGAAACGGGTTTATCTCGGTGAAGAATTTAAACTATAACTTATGACTAAATTTACCCAATTACTGAGTCCTGAAAATATTCGCCAAGGACTGGTTTGCTCAAGCAAAAAGCGTGTTTTTGAAACCATTAGCCGCATTGTGGCGGATCAAATCCACGGAGAAGACGATCCCGAACACAGCAGTTTTGACTGCTTATTTAACCGTGAAAAGTTGGGCAATTCAGGCCTAGGTAATGGCGTAGCAATGCCTAAAGGGCGTTTGCATACAGGCAATAAACCTGTTGCCGTGTTTTTGCAACTTGCCACGCCGATTGATTATGAAGCCGCCGATCACCGCGATGTGGATTTAATTTTTGCCTTGCTCATTCCTGCCGAAGCTTGTGGCGAATTTTCTCAATCCGTGTTACCTGAATTAGCGGAAAAATTGCTGGACAAATCCCTTTGCAAGCAGTTAAGAGCAGCACAAAGTGCGGAGGAAATTTGGCAGATTTTTGAGTATGCGGATAATCATTCTGATGACGAACAAGAAAGTGAGCAAGAAGCTGAACTAAAAGCCGAACAACAAAATACACAGAATGAGCAAGCGGTAGAAACAGAACAGTAACAATCATTCAGGGGAGATATCAGGTGGAAATCATCATTATTAGCGGACGTTCTGGTGCAGGCAAATCCGTTGCCTTGCGTGCCTTAGAAGACATTGGCTACTATTGTGTGGATAATCTTCCCGTCACCCTGCTGCCTGAACTGGCAACGATTCTGGCGAAAAAACAATCCTCTGTGGCCATTAGCATTGATATTCGCAATCTTCCTTCTTCAAACGCAGAGCTAGAACACAGCCTTGAGCAGCTGCAACAACATCATCAGGTAAAAATTATTTTCCTAGATAGTGAACGCAATGCGCTAATCAAGCGTTATAGCGATTCTCGTCGTCTGCACCCACTTTCCGTTGATTCTCTTTCTCTTGAAGCGGCCATTGATGCGGAACAACAATATCTCACCCCACTGATTGATGCCGCCAATTTAATTATTGACACCACCCATCTTTCCACGCACGAATTGGCAGAACGCCTGCGCGAATTTTTACTCGGGCATACACAAAAAGAATTAAAAATTATTGTTGAATCTTTTGGCTTTAAATATGGCATTCCGCTTGATGCAGACTATGTGTTTGATGTGCGTTTTCTGCCTAATCCCCACTGGAATCCCGAGCTACGCCCAATGACAGGGCTAGAACAGCCTGTAATGGATTTTCTCAACAAGCATAATGAAGTGAACCACTTTATTTATCTCACCCGCAATTACATTGAAACTTGGCTGCCAATGTTAAAACAAAATAACCGCAGCTATCTCACTATCGCCATTGGCTGCACCGGCGGCAAACACCGCTCCGTTTACATCGCCCAACAAATCGGTGAATATTTCCAAGCCAAAGGGGAGAATGTATTAATTCAGCATAAGTCATTGGAAAGTTTAAAGAAAATGTAATTCAATGATCTTAGTTTATCGAACATAGCAAAGGTAATTTTAGTTGAAACTAAAAAGGCGGAAAAATTTCCGCCTTATTTTTTATATTATTCAAACAAATTCAAATGCAATGCTCTGACTACATCATCAGCTTGTTCGCTTTGGACTAACATACAAATGTTGTTGGTGCTTGCGCCGTAGCTGATCATTCGTACGTTGTAGGCTTCTAGGGTATCGAAAATTTGTTTTGCGATACCTGCGGTGATGTGCAGATCGTTACCCACCAATGCCACTAAAGATAAGCCTGTATCCACTTTCACGCTAGACACTTCTCTTAATTCCGCAAGCAATTCTGGCGAGAGCATTTCCGCGCCTGATGAAGCAGAGCCTGTTTTGTCTAAGGTGAGTGCCACGCTTACTTCAGAAGTGGTGATGGTATCCACAGAAATTTTGTGTTTCGCTAAAATGTTGAACACATTGGCTAAGAAACCTTGTGCGTGTAGCATACTTAAGCTGGAAAGCGTTACCAAGGTTTGATCACGGCGTAAGGCAATAGCGCGGAAAGTTGGACGTGGTTGCGGATCTTTGGTTACCCAAGTACCGCCATCTTGTGGTGCTTTGCTTGAACCTACGAACACAGGAATATTGCTACGAACCGCTGGAAGCAGGGTTGCAGGGTGTAACACTTTCGCCCCGAATGTTGCCATTTCTGCCGCTTCCGCAAAGCTCATTGTGTCAATGCGTTGTGCTGCTGGCACAATGCGTGGATCGGTGGTGTAAATACCCGCTACGTCCGTCCAAATTAACACGTCTTTGGCGTTTAACACTTCTGCTAAAAGTGCCGCAGAATAATCACTACCGCCACGCCCTAAGGTGGTGGTTTTGCCTTGTGGATCGCGTCCAATAAAGCCCTGCGTGATAATCATTGTGTCGTTGTCTTGAGCAAGAATCGGTTTTAATAGCGCATCGCTATTTTTCTGCGTTTGCTCGTCATCTGGCGCGGCTTTACCGAAATGGCTGTTGGTTGCCACAATGGTACGCACGTCCACCCAAACGGCTTTTGCGCCAAGCTCTTTTAACACTTGAACGAAAAGCAAGGTGGACATCATTTCCCCTTGGCAGATCAATTCGTCTGTTAAAGCCGGTGAAGCAGCCACGCTTGCGGCATCAGCCAAGCTTTCGATATGCTTTAAAATTTCTTCAATTTTTGTCCGCACTTCGCTGTCGTCTTTAAGCTCAGCTAAAATCGCTTCTTCAATTTGACGCACTTCTGCGATGAGTTTCGCACGTTCTTCTGCGTCTTTACCATTAGCAAGCGCAACCAATAAATTGGTGATACCTGCCGAAGCAGAAAGTACCACCACACGCGTATTGGGATCAGCGGTTACAATATTTGCACAAGCGCTCATTGCGCTATGATTTGCAACGCTAGTTCCACCGAATTTTGCCACAGAGAGAGTTGACATAGTTTTACCTTCCTATAAAGAATCAATGATGTTGTATTAGAATGCCCTAGAAATAACGATTTCATTGAACATTGTCAAATATTATTTTATAAAATTAAATAAAAAACGCCATTTTTAAAATGACGTTTTGATATTATAAAATTTTAGCCCGAATAATCGAATAATTTTCAATTTATCACTAAAGGATTAAGGGCGCGCTAAATAATCGCCCACGCCCACCCATTTGTAAGAAGTGAGCGCTTCTAATCCCATTGGCCCACGGGAATGGAGTTTTTGTGTACTTACCGCCACTTCTGCCCCTAAGCCAAATTGTCCGCCATCGGTAAAGCGTGTGCTTGCATTGACATACACCGCCGCGCTGTCCACTTGATTGATAAATTGCTGCGCAAGAGGTTGCGAGCTAGTTAAGATCGCATCAGAATGTTGCGTACCATATTGATTAATAAAGGCCACCGCTTCATTAATATCTTTAACAATCACCACGTTGAGATCAGGCGAACCCCATTCTTGTTGTAAATCCTGCTCTTGCAATGGCACAACTTGCGCGCCTGCATCGCTTAAAATAGAAAGTGCGGTGGAATTTGCGTGAAATTTTATTTTCGATTGGCTAAATTCCGCCAACATTGGCAAAAATTGTGCGGCGATGCTTTCTTGCACTAACAAGGTTTCAAGGGTATTACAAGTGCTTGGGCGCTGCGTTTTGGCGTTGCTGATCACCGCTAATGCACGGTTTAAATCGGCACTTTCTTCCACGAAAATATGGCATACGCCCACGCCCCCAACGATCACAGGAATGGTGGAATTTTCTTTACAAAGCTGATGTAAGCCCGCGCCGCCCCTTGGAATAAGCATATCCACATAGCGATCCAGCTTCATTAATTGCATCACTAAATCACGGTTTGGATCAGTAATGGCTTGCACAGCATATTGCGGTAAATTGGCTTGTAATAAGGCTTGTTGCACCACTTCGACTAAAATTTTGTTGGAATGTTGGGTTTCCTTGCCACCGCGTAAAATCACCGCATTGCCTGTTTTTAAGCATAGGCTGGCCACATCAATGGTTACGTTTGGTCGCGCTTCATAAATAGTTGCCACCACCCCTAAAGGCACGCGCACGCGTTCGATTTTTAGCCCGCTGTCTAAGGTGCCACCGTCAATGATTTTACCCACAGGATCGGGCAGAGAAATAATATGACGAACATCTTGGGCAATGGCGTGTAGCCGTTCAGGCGTAAGCAATAGACGATCAATCAAGGCTTCCGACAAACCATTTTGTTGAGCGGCTTGAATGTCTTTTTCATTTTCCGCCAAAATGCGATCAGCTTGTTGTTCTAATTGATCGGCGATACATTGAAGCGCGTGATTTTTTTCTTTCTCACTACATTGCGCCAACACAAAAGCCGCTTGTTTGGCTTGTTTACCCATTTCTACTAAATTCGTCATTGTTTATCCTTATTTTAATTTTTATTTGATTTTTTTCGGCAGTTTGTCATCGGCTTGCTTTTCGGCGATTTCCTGTTCTTGATAATCGAACACTGGCAAATGCCACTCAAAACGAATGGCGAGCAAGCGAATGGTGAAACCGCAAGCGAGGGTTACCACGATTACGATATTGTGATTAATATTCAACTGAAGCAAGCCAATATAAATACTTGCCGCCAGCAATGCAACACTGGCATACAGCTCTTTTTGGAAGACAAGGGGAATGCGGTTGCACAGCAAATCCCGCAACACGCCACCAAATGCGCCGGTTATAATTGCCGCAATAATCGCAATAATAAAACTATGCCCCATATCTAATGCAATCTGCGTGCCGATAATGGAAAACACGATAAGCCCTAAGGCATCTAGCACTAAGAAAATGGTGCGAAAATAGCGCATAAAATGGCGAATGAACGGTGCAATCACCACCGTTAGCACCGCAGCGCTGGCAACAATAATAAAATAATGAGGATTTTTCACCCAGCCAAGGGGATAATGCCCAAGCAACACATCACGCACCGAGCCACCGCCAATGGCAGTCATTGAGGCGATGATGATCACGCCGAAAATATCCATTTTTTCACGACCAGCGGCTAATGCCCCCGTGATCGCTTCGGCGGTGATGCCCACAATATACAAAATGCTCAGTAGCATAAATCCCTTCATTAAAGTGCGGTGAAAATTTTTATTATTTTAGGGGGGAATATGTCCTATAACAAGGAGAAAAATTCATAGATTTTTGACCGCACTTTTAAATTTCTGCATAATGTGCCACCTATTTGGATAAAAAGGAAAAATTATGTCAGAAAGCCAATCTAAATCTTTCACCTTTATGTTAAGCGCCATTCCACTTTGTTTGTTAATTTTGGTGGATAGCTTTGCATTATATTTACAAGGGCAACCCAAAGCCATTTCTCATTTGAGCTTAGCGGTGCTTGCAGCGCAATTATTATGTGTACTGGTGTTTCATAAAGGACAAATTTGTAACGGGCAACGAGGGCGTTTAGTCAAAGTCAATGGCTATTTGTTCGTTTATTGGGGATTTTGGTTGCTGTTAAGTTTATTCTCAAATTATCATTATGCGCTGACGGATATGGTGAGCCTGTGCGGTATTGGGCTTTCACTGGCAATTTGGTTTCAACCGACAGATACGCAATTACGTCAATCTATTTTATTATTGGGTGCATTGTTAGGTGTGCTTGGCGTGGTCGTTTATTCCTTGATTTTTATGCAACTTCCTTGGCTTGCTTTACTGCCTTACAATTTCTTCGGGCAACTCTTTATGGGCGTGATTCTGGCAAATCTCTTTTTGGTGATTGCGAAAAACCGCTTGCAAGGTTTCATCGCCTTATTGCCACTTGTGATGATGATTTTTTTATTATTGAATGGCATTTTATCCACGGTATTAATTTACCTTGCACACCAAAGTGCGGTGGTTTTTTATAATAAATTTGCCTTGGGGCTTTATTTCTTCCTACATTTAGTGCTAGTGGCAATCATTGCATTGCCGATTTTGACGAAAACCAAATTGAGTTATCCAACGTTATCATTGCTCTTTTTCATCGCTTTGAGTTTGCCTATTTGGGCGAATTTTAGTTTGATTGCTAGATAAAGATAAAAAATAGGGCAGAAAATTCTGCCCTTATTGTTATGGTTTATAAATAATTTCTACGCCTTCATCATCTTCATCTGACCAATCGTCCCAATCGTCATCTTCATCATCAAATTGATGTTCAGCCAATTGTTCTTGGTGATAATCGTCCCACTTGAATTTCACTTCTTCTGGATTTTCAGGTTCTTTCTCATCTTCCCTTGGGTGGGCATCGAGATAGTCCATAATATCACGGCAAAGCGGTTCAACATTTTTACCCGTAGCGGCGGAAATTAAATAATAATCCCCCTCCCAGCCCACGCGCTCAACGATTTCTTTAGCACGTTCGTGCGCTTCTTCATCAGACATCGTGTCGATTTTGTTGAACACCAGCCATTGGGTTTTCTCGGCAAGTTTTTCGCTATATTGGAAAAGCTCGCTTTCAATAATGGCAATGTTATCCGCAGGATCGCTACCATCAATTGGGTTGATGTCCACAAGGTGAAGCAGCACTCGGCAACGCTCCAAGTGTTTTAAGAAGCGGATACCTAATCCTGCCCCTTCTGCTGCACCTTCAATCAACCCTGGAATATCAGCCACCACAAAGCTGCGATTTTCACCCACACGAGCTACCCCTAAACTTGGCACTAAGGTGGTGAAAGGGTAGTCAGCCACTTTTGGTTTTGCCGCAGAAACCGCACGGATAAAGGTGGATTTGCCGGCATTTGGTAAGCCTAACATTCCTACATCTGCGAGTAGCATTAATTCTAATAATAGATCGCGTTTTTCCCCTGGCGTGCCGTTGGTTTTTTGTCGTGGCGCACGGTTTACTGAAGATTTAAAACGGGTGTTGCCTAAACCGTGATAGCCCCCTTTGGCAATCAGCATTTTGGCACCGTGCTTGGTTAAATCTCCGAGGATTTCTTTGGTGTCGTTATCAATCGCACGCGTTCCTACTGGCACTCTTAGAGTGATGTCTTTACCACGGCGCCCTGTGCAGTCTGAGCTGCGGCCATTTTCACCACGTCCTGCGGCAAAACGTTTTTCAAAACGGTAGTCGATCAGGGTGTTAAGGTTTTCATCGGCAACAAGATACACATCACCGCCATCACCGCCATCACCGCCATCAGGCCCACCTTTCGGGATAAATTTTTCGCGGCGGAAACTCACACAGCCATTTCCGCCATCACCAGCCTCAACACGAATCAAGGCTTCATCAATAAACTTCATTTTTTCTCCTATTTCTTATTCTTTATAAATTTGTGTCCAATTGCTGAGAACATTGCACCAAGCACCACCACGAACGCGCCAATATAGCTTAGGTTGTTGAGATCTGGCGCAGAAAAATCTTGCGGATCGATCGCGTGGAGCAAATGGGAAAACGCAATGGTAAATAATGGCACCAGCGTTACAACCACGCTCACTTTTGCTACTTCCCAGCGGTTTAAGGCTTCGGCATAAGCACCGTAGCCGATCAATGTATTTAAACAACAGTAAATAAAACAAGCTAAGGTTAAACCACTTAGCCCCTGTACTTGTGAAACCTGTGCAAAGGGCGTAAAGACCATTGCACAACCAAAATAAAACATTAATAGCACTTGTTGTGCTGTGAATTGGCGTAGCATCAATTTTTGTGCCAACCCATAAGCGACCCAAATTAAGGCGGCGCAGACGCTTAATAATACCCCGATTAAATACCCATTTAGTTGGGTAAATTGGCTGAGCTTGTCATTAAAAAATAGCCCTAAACCAATAATTAAAATCACCAGTCCAATTTTTTGGTGCAAACCTAACCGTTCTTTGAAAATAATCACACCACAAATCAGCATCGCAAAGGAAGAAAGATGGATAAAAATCTGTGCTACCGAGGGTTCAATAAATTGCAATGAGGTATTAAATAAAGAGAAGTTGCCTGAAAGCCCGATAATGCCAAAAACTAGCAAGCCCACATAATAGCGGTTAAGCTGTGAGAGCTTAGGCAATTTTTTGCTTAATCCTAAAAATAGCAATAGGGCAGAACTAGCTACAATAAAGCGATACCAAACAATCGTTTGTGGTGTCATTACATTTAACACTTGCTTTAAAGCAATAGGCAGTGAACCCCAAGCCATTGCGGTGATTAAGGCAAATGTAAATCCTAATAGGGGTTGTTGTTTCATTACATTTCCTCCTTAATCTGGGCGATGTTCTCTTTTTATCTTTTACGCGGTTGAAATTGCTATATGGAGACTGCTTTGGCAATTTCTATATTAGCACGCAAAATTTTTTGAAATGATGTGGATTATATAGGCTAATAACAAAAAAGCCCCACAAAACTGTGAGGCATTTTATTCTGTTTATTTGTAAAATTATTCAGCTACGATACTAACGTATTTACGATTTTTCTCGCCTTTAACTTCAAATTTTACTTTACCATCAGCAGTTGCGAATAAAGTGTGATCTCTACCCATACCTACGTTAGCACCTGCGTGGAATTTAGTACCACGTTGACGAACGATGATACTACCTGCTAATACAGATTCGCCACCGAAGCGTTTAACACCAAGGCGTTTAGCTTCAGAATCGCGACCGTTACGAGTTGAACCACCAGCTTTTTTAGTTGCCATCTACTTGATCTCCTCTGAAATTATGCTTGAATCCCAGTGATTTTCACTTCTGTGAACCACTGACGATGACCTTGTTGTTTACGACTGTGTTTACGACGACGGAATTTAACGATTTTAACTTTATCGCCACGACCGTGTGAAACCACTTCAGCCACTACTTTTGCACCAGCAACAACTGGCGCACCAATTTTAACATCTTCACCATTAACGACCATTAACACTGAGTCGAATTCAACGCTTTCGCCAGTTGAAACTTCAAGTTTCTCTAAACGAACAACTTGACCTTCGCTTACTCGGTGTTGTTTACCGCCACTTTGGAAAACTGCGTACATAAATACTCCGCTATACATTGTGCTTTAATGTTTAATTCATTTAGCACATCAAAATTCATATAAATAGGTCGCAAATTCTACGGAAAAACAAAGCCGATAGCAAGAATTTATTTGCAATAAAATAAAAAAAGTTAGATTTACGCTGGTTTGATTTCAGAAAGCCAAGAAAATCAGGTAAAATCAACCGCACTTTAGGCAATGATAAACAACATTCACGATGATAGATAAACGCAATCTTATGGATATAAATGCAATCCAAATGCTCATCAATGAGGATATGCAGAAAGTTAATGCCAAAATTTTGGCGCAGCTTAATTCGGACGTACCGCTGATTAATCAGCTGGGCTATTACTTAATTCAAAGTGGTGGCAAACGCATTCGCCCAATGCTTGCCGTGTTGGCTGCTAATGCACTTGGTTATCAAGGGGAAGAGCATATTAATTGTGCCACTTTCATTGAGTTTACTCATACCGCAACCTTGTTGCACGATGACGTGGTGGACGAATCGGAAATGCGCCGCGGCAAACCCACGGCTAATAGCGAATTCGGCAATGCGGCCAGCGTGCTGGTGGGCGATTACATTTACACTCGTTCTTTTCAGCTAATGACGGATACTAATTCGCTGAAAATTCTAAAAATAATGTCTGATGCCACCAATGTGATTGCAGAAGGGGAAGTTCAACAATTAATGAATATGAACGATCCTGATACCACAGAAGAAAGTTATATGCGTGTTATTTATAGCAAAACCGCGCGTTTATTTGAGGCCGCAACGCAGTGTTCCGCCATTGTAGCAGGAGCGAGCGAAGCGCAAGAGCTTGCGTTACAACAATACGGACGCTATCTCGGCACCGCATTCCAACTTATTGATGATGTGTTGGATTATCAAGCAGACGCGCAAACCTTAGGCAAAAATATTGGTGATGATCTTGCTGAAGGCAAACCGACTTTACCATTATTACACGCAATGCACAGCGGTGATGAAAGCCAACGCCAGCTTATTCGCAATGCCATTGAACAAGGTGGGCAACGTGAAATTTTAAATGACGTGCTTGCCATAATGGCGCAATATGGCTCCATTGAATACACCATCGACAGCGCACGTCAAGAAGCACAAAAAGCCATTGATGCCATTGCCATTTTGCCTGAAAGTGAGTATAAACAAGCACTGATTTCTTTGGCTTATTTATCAGTGGATAGAACAACCTAATTTTATTTTTAGCTATTATTGATTATGGAACAACAAACCAATCACGAAACAAACAAAAGTGCGGTGGAATTTTCACAAAAATCGCACCGCACTTCGCGTAAAGCGAAAAAAGATCCGAACGCGCCTTTTGTGCGTGAAAAATTAACCTTGCCAAATGGACACCAAAAATTGCTGCTCCATTCTTGCTGCGCCCCTTGCTCGGGTGAAGTGATGGAAGCCATTTTGGCCTCTGGCATTGAATTTACCATTTATTTCTACAACCCGAATATTCACCCGTTAAAAGAATATTTAATCCGTAAAGAAGAAAATATCCGCTTTGCAGAAAAATTTGGTATTCCTTTTATTGACGCCGATTACGATCGGCAAAACTGGTTCGATCGTGCGAAAGGAATGGAAAACGAGCCAGAGCGTGGCATTCGCTGCACAATGTGCTTTGATATGCGTTTTGAAAAAGCCGCACAATATGCGCACGAAAATGGTTTCCCCGTGTTCACGAGCTGTTTAGGTATTTCTCGCTGGAAAGATATGAACCAAATTAACGGCTGCGGACATCGCGCGGCATCAAAATATGATGATGTGGAATATTGGGATTACAACTGGCGTAAAGGCGGTGGCTCACAACGAATGATCGAAATCAGCAAACGCGAACGTTTCTACCAACAAGAATATTGCGGCTGCGTTTATTCCTTACGTGATACCAACAAATGGCGCGAAGCCAACGGCAGACAAAAAATCGAAATTGGTAAATTGTATTACACCAATGAGTAATTGAACACATAAGTAAAAAGGGAATGATTTATCATTCCCTTTTTGTTCAATATGGTTATTTTTTCGCACGTTGTTCAGCGTGCGCTTTTTTCTGCTCTTTCATTTTTGCGCTGATTTCACGGCGTTGGGTGGCGAGTTCCGCGTTGCGGATACGGTATTCGTCCACGCGCGTACCATAGTCATCACGCATATTTTCGATAATTACGCGAATGTCTTCCACGCTCATATCATCGCGGATATATTGGTTTAAATTGTCTAATAAAAGTACACGTTTTTGGTTGTCACGGATTTTGCGGTTATTGTCATCAATATCACGCAATAGTTTGTTTTTTAAACGATACATACGCACATACTCCAAGACATCTTGGAAAGATTGTTTATTCACAGTTTCCATAATTTAACTCTCTAGTGGGATTAATATAAATTCAGTGGGCGAAAACGCCATTGCGTGGGTTAATGTAGTCTTTTTTGCTTTTTTCGTCAAAGTATTCCGCCATTTTTTGTGGGGAAAATCAAAAATTTTTCTGAATTAAATAAAAGCGGTTGATCCGCCTCCCTTGAGGTGATAAAACTAACAAATTCTTTTTACACAACCATCATAATTAGGAACGAAAAATGACACAGGTATTTAATTTTAGCGCAGGCCCTGCAATGATGCCGCGCGAAGTGTTAGAACAAGCGCAAGAGGAATTATTAAACTGGCAAGGTCAGCACACTTCAGTTATGGAAGTGAGCCACCGCGGTAAGCTGTTTATGGAACTGATTACCCAAGCAGAAAAAGATTTCCGCACGCTTTATCATATTCCTGATAATTACAAAATTCTCTTTTTACAAGGTGGAGCGCGCGGACAATTTGCCGCAGTGCCGATGAATTTAATTGGCGAAAAAGGCAAGGCGTTATATTTAACCAGTGGTCATTGGTCGGCGACAGCAGCCAAAGAAGCCCGTTTATTCTGTGAAGTCGATGAGATCAATATTTTATCCGAAGGTGCCGAATTAAAAGTGGATCGCCTTGATTTCAGCGATATTGCCGATCAGTATGATTATGTGCATTATTGCCCGAATGAAACCATTAGTGGCGTGGAAATTTTTGATGTGCCAAAGGTGGGCAATGCAGTATTAGTGGCGGATATGTCTTCCAATATTCTTTCGCGCGAAGTGGATATTAACCAGTTTGGCATTATTTATGCAGGCGCGCAGAAAAATCTTGGCCCAGCGGGCATCACCATTGTGATCGTGCGCGAAGATTTAATCGGCAAAGCACGCAAAGCCACGCCATCTATTTGGAATTATGAAGTGCAAGCCAATAGCGATTCTATGATCAACACGCCACCAACTTTTGCGTGGTATTTGTGTTCTTTGGTGTTCAAATATTTGCTCGAACGCGGTGGCGTAAAAGCGGCGGAAAAACGCAATCAAGAAAAAGCACAGCTGCTTTACGATTATTTAGATCAAAGCGATTTCTATCATAATTTTGTGGCGAAAAACAACCGCTCTTTAATGAACGTTACTTTTACCACGGGCAACGATGAACTGAATATGAAGTTTGTTAGCCAAGCCACTGAAGCAGGCTTGCAAGCCTTAAAAGGCCATAAGGTGATTGGCGGAATGCGTGCGTCTATTTATAACGCAATGCCGATTGAAGGAGTAAAAGCCTTAATTGCGTTTATGGAAAAATTTGCTGCCGAAAATCGCTGATCTTTTTTATAACACGTTTGATTATGAATGTAATCGCAAGCAAATAAACTGAAATATCAACACAAGGAATTACAATGCAATTTATTGATGTTGCAAATGAGGGCGTGAAATCCCTCTCCCCTTATCAAGCGGGAAAACCCATTGAAGAATTAGAACGTGAGTTGGGCATTCAAAATATTGTAAAACTCGCTTCAAATGAAAACCCTTTTGGCTTTCCGCAAAGTGCCATTGAAGCGATCCAAGCACAGTTGCTCCATTTAACCCGTTACCCCGATGCCAACGGTTTTGAGTTAAAAGCCGTAATCGCCGAGAAATTTGGTGTGCAACCAGAGCAAATCACCCTTGGCAATGGCTCAAATGATCTTTTGGAATTGTTTGCTCACACCTTTGCAAGTGAAAAAGATGAAATTATTTATTCGCAATACGCCTTTATTGTGTACCCGCTGGTTACCAAAGCCATTAATGCGGTGGCAAGAGAAATCCCTGCCAAAAATTGGGGACACGATTTAGACGGCTTTTTGCAAGCGATCAATGACAAAACCAAGCTCATTTTCATTGCGAACCCGAATAATCCAACAGGAAATTTCCTTTCCCAGCAAGAAATTGAACAATTTTTAGCACAAGTGCCAGCCCATATCATTGTGGTGCTTGATGAAGCCTATACAGAATTTACTCGCCCAGAAGAACGCATTGATTCCTTTGCCCTTGCGAAAAAATATCCAAATCTAATTATTTCTCGTTCCCTTTCCAAAGCTTACGGATTGGCAGGATTACGCATTGGCTATGCGGTGTCTAACCCTGAAATTGCGGATTTATTAAACCGTGTGCGTCAGCCGTTTAACTGCAACGTACTGGCACTTTCCGCAGCTGTGGCAGTGCTGAAAGACTATGCTTTCGTCGAAAAAGTGGCAGAAAACAACCGCACTGAAATGCAACGCTATGAACAATTTTGCCAGCAACATCAGCTGGAATATATTCCGTCCAAAGGCAATTTCATCACCATTGATTTTAAACGTCCAGCACAACCTATTTATGAACAATTATTGCGCGAGGGCGTGATTGTGCGTCCCATCGCAGGTTATGGAATGCCGAATCATTTACGCGTAAGCATTGGGCTGCCAGAAGAAAATGACAAATTTTTCACCGCACTTTTGAATCTATTAAATAAGGGCTAAAGGGAATATGGAAAAATTAACGCTACAACCTATTTCGTTTGTGGAAGGGGAAATTAATCTCCCCGGTTCAAAGAGTTTATCCAACCGCGCCTTGTTATTAGCCGCGCTTGCCAAAGGCACAACACAGGTGCGAAATTTGCTCGACAGCGATGACATTCGCCATATGCTCAACGCTTTACAAGCCTTAGGCGTAAAGTATCAGCTTTCACAAGATAAGCGTGAATGCAAAATTGAAGGCGTGGGCGGGGCATTTCAATGGCAAGGTGGTTTATCCCTTTATCTTGGCAACGCGGGAACGGCGATGCGACCTTTGAGTGCCGCATTATGCTTAAAAGGGGAAGTGCCTGCGGAAATCATTTTAACGGGTGAACCGCGAATGAAAGAGCGTCCAATTAAGCATTTGGTGGACGCATTATGTCAAGTTGGCGCGAATATTAGCTATTTAGAAAATGAAGGCTACCCGCCCATTGCCATTCAAAATAGCGGTTTAAAAGGCGGAAAAGTGCAAATTGACGGCTCAATTTCTTCGCAATTTTTGACCGCACTTTTAATGGCCGCGCCACTTGCAGAAGGGGATATGGAAATTGAAATCATCGGTGATCTGGTTTCCAAACCTTACATTGACATCACCCTTGCAATGATGAAAGATTTCGGCGTCACCGTGCGTAATGATGGCTACCGCACGTTCTTTGTACAAGGCAACCAAAGTTACATTTCACCAAAACGCTATTTAGTGGAGGGCGATGCCTCTTCCGCTTCTTATTTCCTTGCTGCAGGCGCCATTAAAGGAAAAGTGAAAGTTACCGGAATCGGCAAAAATTCCATTCAAGGGGATCGCTTATTTGCCGATGTGTTAGATAAAATGGGTGCGAAAATCACTTGGGGAGAAGATTTCATTCAAGCGGAAAAAGGCAATCTCAAAGGCATTGATATGGATATGAACCATATCCCCGATGCCGCAATGACCATTGCCACCACCGCGCTTTTTGCCGATGGGGAAACCGTGATCCGCAATATTTATAACTGGCGCGTAAAAGAAACCGACCGCCTTAGCGCAATGGCCACCGAGCTACGCAAAATCGGTGCAGAAGTGGAAGAAGGCGAAGATTACATTCGTATTCAACCGCTACCGTTAGATCAATTCCAACCAGCGGAAATCGAAACCTATAACGATCACCGAATGGCAATGTGCTTCGCCCTTGTAGCACTTTCCAACACCCCGGTAACCATTCTCGATCCTAAATGCACCGCTAAAACGTTCCCAACGTTTTTTGCGGAGTTTGGGAAAATTGCCAAATGATGTTTTTATATCCTAGATAAAAAAAGCCCCAAGGTATTTGCCTTGGGGTTTATTTTTCGTATGAAATTAAAAGTGCGGTGGTTTTTTCGCACATTTTTTATTTCAGATTTTCCATTTTTTTATGGCTAGCTTTTGCAAGAATTCCCTTTCTTCATCACTTTGCCGAAATCATTTTGGCTATCTGGCTTGCTTTGGTTATTGGGAGCACCTTTTTGTACAGGGTATTTGCTGTCCATTTGCCATGCATTCCAACCGCCGTCATAAATTGCCGTATCTTGCCAGCCTGCCAGTTGGGTGATAAACCAAGAAACGCCTGCACGCCAGCCCGTGCCGCAATAAAACGCCAATTTATCCCCTTTGTGAATGCCTTGTGTTTGCCATAAGGCAAAGATCTCATTTGGATTGCGTAAGGTGTTATCGGGATCGTAATAATCCGCTAAGTTGGAAGAATCCGTACCAGCAAATCCCCAAATTGCGCCCTGCGGTTCGCCTTTGCCGGGGATATAATCATAGCCGCTGATCTTGCCTGTGTATTCGTCCCACGCTCGGTTACTGATCAGCTTTAAGCCTTGTTTTTGTGCATCGATAACCTGCTGTGGCGTGGCAATATCAATGTGTGGATTGGCAGGAATTTTTGTGCCAAATTGGCGTTCAGGCTGCGGAATATTGACCTGTGTTTCCGTTGGTAAACCTGCGTCCACCCAGGTGCCAAGATTGCCGTTTAGCACGCGAACATCTTCCACGCCAGCCCATTTCAACGCCCAGAAAATGCGGTAGGCGGCGAGCTGGTTGTCAGAATATAAAATCACTGTTTTGTCTTTTGTGATGCCATTTTTTAGCAAGTTCTGCTCAATCACATCAGGGAAAGACAAATTCCATACGGGATCGTTTTCCACCCAATCCGTATTAAAATGGTAAGCGCCCACAATGTGCTGGGTGTAAGATTTAGCATTTTCCAAACTGCCCCAAGACACTTCAAACAGCATTACCTTGTCATTGGTTAAGGTTTCTGGTTTTTCACCTTTTAATGCTGAATTCACCCATTGTGGCGAAACGCTATATTGGAAATTCGCAAAGGATTCCAGCGGATAATCCGCATTGACATAGCTGATAAAATCGTTAAAACGATGAACTTTGTAGCCTTTTGCGGCGAACTCGGCGGTAACGCAATCTAAATTGTCGGCATTGCTATCATAAAAAACCAGATTCTTTTCTTTGGTAATCCCCTTCCCTTCGACAAAAGATTTAAATTTTTCAGGTTGAATATTGCCAATCCAATCACAGCTAAATTGCACTGCCCCTTTGATGTGTCCGCCCCTTGTGGCGTTTTTATCTTTGAAACCGTTATATAAACTGTCTTGCCTTGTATCCACAATAACAAAATCAGGATTCTCAAGCTGCTTGAGCAATTCAGGGGTATCAATCACTTTCACCGTGCGATCATCACAAGCAGACAACGCCACGCTCACAGCGACCGCCAATAAGATGGGTTTCATTTTCATAAGATTTCCTTTTGATTAGAATTAAACGCCACATTTTGTGGGCTTGATAAAAGCAGAAGTGAGCCAACAACCCAGCATAATCATCAAAGTTGCCAGCCAGCCTTGCCAAGAAAAATAGGCGGTGGAAACTAACGCATTGGTTACGGTACAACCGCCTGCTAAAGCGGCGCCAATGCCCATTACGGCACCGCCCAAAATACGTTGCAACACGCCTTTCGGCTCAGGGAAACGCCAATGCAATTCGCCTGCTAATTTAGCGCTCAGCAACGCCCCCAGTGGAATGCCTAGCACAAAAAGCGTACCCCAATTCCAGTAACGCTGCTGTCCAGTTACCACATATTGCACCACATTGGCAGAAGGCACAGAAATGCCAAAGCCGAAATTTCGCCCAGCTTTCGCACTCAACCACCACGCCACAACACCTAACAACCCAATGGCAACGGCGGTGAGAAAAGGGTGCCAAGTGCGAGCAAAAATTTTAGGCAAAATCAACGCTGCGCTAGGCTCTTGCGGAAATTGATAACGCGGATGTTTGATATAGTAATAAAGCAAAAGTGCGGTAATAAAAATCAGCAAAATCACGCAAATCCAAGGGGAAAGATTAAAGGTGAGATAAATATTATCCAGCGGGGTAGGATTTTCTAACAGGGCATTAATTTGATATTTTAAAATCCCTGATTGCGTGGCTGCCATTGTAAGGGCAAAACTCAGCAACGCCAAATAACTCCCCACTGCTCCTTCAGCACTACGAAACCAGGCCCCGCTACCACAGCAATTCGCCAAACTCATTCCGATACCAAACAGCAATCCCCCTAACAGCGTGGCGAAAATAGGTAACTGGCTTGTGGGAATGGTGATGAGATTAAACTGCGCAAGGGTAAAAAATCCCACCGATTGGATAGATATGGCAATAAAAAGTGCGGTCAAAAAACGGATATTTTTTTGCGTATAAAGCGTCCGAAAGCCAGACACAAAACAGAATTGCCCACGTTGTAACAAAAAGCCAAACAATAGGCCAATAAGAAAACCTGAATACATCGATTAAACCTTAATACGATTATTTGGGAAGTGCCTGAATTAAAGCATAGCCTACGAAAATTTTCAATTTATTAAATCTGATTTTCTGTGCGAGATCACAAAAAATTCCCCATTTTTAACCGCACTTTCAATGAGGAAGATCAAAAAGAAAAACAGATTTTCCATTGAGATTACACACATAAAATAGTAAAGTAACCCACTGTTTCTTCATTCATTACAACTCAGCATACAAGGCGGAATTTATGGGAAAAAGTGTTGTTATCTTAGGCGCTCAATGGGGCGATGAAGGTAAGGGGAAAATCGTTGATCTATTAACGGATCGCGTAAAATATGTGGTGCGTTATCAAGGCGGACACAATGCAGGGCATACCCTGATTATTAACGGTGAAAAAACCGTGTTACGTCTGATTCCATCGGGTATTTTGCGTGAAAACGTCACCTGTTTAATCGGTAATGGTGTTGTGCTTTCACCAGAAGCCTTAATGCAAGAAATGGGCGAATTAGAAGGGCGTGGCATCAATGTGCGCGATCGCTTGCTAATTTCAGAAGCTTGTCCATTAATTTTGCCTTATCACGTTGCAATGGATCACGCTCGTGAAGCTGCATTGGGCAAAAAAGCCATTGGTACAACCGGCCGTGGTATTGGCCCTGCCTATGAAGATAAAGTGGCGCGCCGTGGATTGCGTGTTGGCGATCTTTTCGATCTTGAAAGTTTCGCTGAAAAACTCAAAAATATTTTAGATTACTACAACTTCCAACTTGAACATTATTATAAAGTTGAGCCAGTTGATTACGAAAAAACCTTGGCAGCAATCAAAGAAGTTGCGCCAATTATTACTGGAATGGTTGCTGATGTTACTGCAATTCTTGATATTGCGCGCAAAAATGGCGATAACATTCTGTTTGAAGGCGCACAAGGCACAATGCTTGATATTGACCAAGGCACCTACCCTTATGTAACTAGTTCAAACACTACAGCTGGTGGGGTTTCCACAGGTTCTGGCTTTGGCCCACGCCATATTGATTATGTGTTAGGGATTATCAAAGCCTATTGCACCCGCGTTGGCGGTGGCCCATTTGCAACAGAATTATTTGACGATGTGGGTGCTGAAATTGCACGTAAAGGGAATGAATTTGGCGCAGTAACTGGTCGTCCACGCCGTTGTGGTTGGTTTGATGCTGTGGCAATGCGCCGTGCTATTCAAGTGAATTCCATTTCAGGTTTTTGTATAACTAAACTTGATGTGCTAGATGGTTTTGATGAAATCAAAATCTGTGTTGGTTACAAAATGCCAAATGGTGAAATCGCTGAATTTGCTCCGCTCGCGGCAAAAGATTGGGAAGGCGTTGAGCCTATTTATGAAACCCTCCCTGGCTGGAAAGAAAGCACTTTTGGCGTAACCGATGTGAATAAATTGCCAGAAAACACGCGCAAGTATATTAAACGCATTGAGGAAGTAACAGGTGTACCGGTGGATATTCTTTCAACTGGCCCAGATCGCATTGAAACAATGATTTTACGCGATCCGTTTGCTGAATAAAACTAATAAGCCTCTGTCTATAAACAGAGGCTTATTTTTTATATTTTATTTCTTCGGCTCTAACACAAATTCACCGAATGAAGAATTAATATGGAAATTTGGTTTTTCTGTTTTTGGATCAACCCAAGTAATCCAATTTGCTTGTTCTTTGCCTTTTCCTTTAATAATAGAAAATTCCGCACGATAAGCCCCTGCGCGGATTTTATTGCCTTGAATTAAATTATGTTCTTTTAATTCACTAAGCGCAATTTTACCCTCAAGGGTATAACCTTTTTCTGTGCGAACGCCCACAGTTTCTAAGGTTTTTGGATCCCATTCTGCATTAATATTTTTTTCAACATCACGCAACATTGATAAGGTGCGGCCTTTGTAATCCATTTCCAAGGCAACATATTTTGGATATTTTCCATCTGCTTGCTGTTTATCAATTTCGCCCGGTGCCATAAATAATTCTACACGGTCTTCACGCGCAACCATCCATTCGTGATCGGTGGTGTCATAAATTAAAACATTCGGATCTTCTACATCAAAAGAGAAATAAAAATTTTGATCATCGTGAAACGCCTTAAATTCTGTTTTTGGCATTTGTGCTTGTTCCCAAGGATTAACAAAATCCGTTACTCCTTGCACTTTGCCCCACACGGCTTCATCAAGCTTACCATCTAATACTGGCGCTTGTGATTCAAATGCCACGTTATAGCTCTTAGCTGAAGCTTCTGCTGCCGCATTCATTGAAAATAATGCACCGAAAAGTGTTGCAATTAATAATTTCTTCATAAAAATTCTCCTATGAATTAAAGATGAAATGAATCATTATCTATGAGTTTGACGCATTAAACGAATAATGGTGATGGTATTTACCGCCATAACAGTACTTTCTAATAACACGCCACCTAAAGATCCCACTAAAATATTATTTGTTAGCCAACAAGCTGAGCCGACTAACATAAATAAACGCATTGGAATGCCTTTTAATAAAAATAATGAAATCGTTCCAATAGTTGAAGCAATAATCGGAAAAACCTGCCAAACGGAATCTGCAATGACATAGCCAAAAATAATCCCTAATAAAACAAAAAAGAAGGCAATATATTTTGATGAAACATAAATGGACGTTGCCGTTCTTAAGGTGGAAAGTAACGAACTTAATGCCGCTACATTTGCACCTAATAAAATAAAATGGCTCATATAAGTGATATTTTGAATCAACATCACAATTTTGAGCTTTTTATCATTCTTTTGATAAAAACAAATTACTCCTAATATAAAAGCTAAAATACCGAGTAATTGTGGAATGTTTATAATATCATTAAACATAAAATTTACTACTTCACTAATCCCATTAATTCAGGAATTGACATTGAAATTGCAGGAATATAAGTTACCAACATTAACGTAATAAAAATGGCTACAAAAAATGGAAGTAGCGTTTTTATTACTTGTTCAATTTCAATATTCCCCACCTTACAGCCAGTGAACAAAATTGGGCCAACTGGAGGGGTTATTGTACCTAGTGAAAGATTAAAAACCAACAAAATACCAAATTGAATTGGACTCATTCCAAGAGAAGTACAAATCGGTAAGAAGATAGGTGTAAAAATAAGAACAGCTGGCGTTGGATCCATAAAGGTTCCAATCACTAATAAAATTAAGTTAATAATTAACAGAATGAGAATTGGGTTATCTGTAATAGACAGTAATCCAGAGGCTATCATATTTGGAATCTGTGTGAATGCCATCACCCACGACATCACAGATGAAGTTGCCAACATAAAAATCACGATGGCAGACATTTTTGCTGTTTGCAAAAAGATTTGCGGCAATGCTTTAAAAGATAAAGTGCGGTAACAAATACTTAAAATTAATGAATACACAACAGCAATGGCTGAAGCTTCTGTCGCAGTAAATATCCCTGCAAGAATCCCTCCAATAACAATAAATACTAAAGAAAGACTAGGAAGTGCTGCAAAAATTACGGGAATACTTTGAGTAAAACTCATCTTTTCATGACTAATATATCCTCTCTTCTTTGCCATTAGTGCTGCAATAATCATTACCGCAACACCCCATAAAATTCCAGGTAAATAACCAGCCATAAATAAGGCAGAAACAGATACACTGCCTGCAACAGTGGCATAAACAATAATCGTATTACTTGGTGGAATTAGCATTCCAGTAGGAGCTGAAGCAATATTCACAGCAGCGCTGTAACGAGGATCATACCCTTCTTTTTTCTCTATTGGCGACATTATTCCCCCAACCGCAGCTGCTGAGGCTACTCCAGATCCACTAATAGAGCCAAATAACATATTGGAAATAATATTCGTTTGAGCAAGCGATCCTGGCAGAAAGCGACTAAATAATTTCGCAAAGTTAATTAAACGAATAGCAATACCCCCACTATTCATTATATTTCCAGCCAAAATGAAAAAGGGAATGGCTAATAATGCGAAAGAATCCAAACCTACGAAAATTCGCTGAGCAGAAGTTACCATTCCACCATTAAATGGGAGAATAACCAACATTGCGGCAACAGATGAAATTCCAACACTAATACTGATTGGCGTGCCAATCACGAGGAAAAATACCGTACCGATTAACATTACTAATGCTGCTGTTGTGGCAAGATCCATAATCATTTCCTCTCTATAATCTATTTTTCATTAGGCTGATAAAATTTTATTAAATTACAAATAACATAAAACACAATCAATATCCCGCTAATTGGGATCGCAGAATAAATAAATCCCATTGGAATTTGTAATGCTGAATCCAATTGAAACATCTGACGTAAGGTTGCACTATAACCACCAAAAATCATCACACCAATAGCAAAAGCCGCAATTGCTAATTCAGCTATGGTATTAGCAATAATTTGTCCTTTCGCTGAAAGTTTATTTTTTAGAAAAGCAATCTCCATATGCTCTCTTAGTCCAAAAACATAAGCTCCAGCAAAAAGAATAAGCCAAACAAAAAGATATCGAGAGAGAATTTCACTCACTGCACTTGGGCTATTAAATACATATCTCGAAACTACTTGATAAGTAATTAAGATTGTCATTAACGCAACAATAAAAATACAAATACCTTCGAGTAGGCGATCAATAATTTTTTTAATTCCAAACAGAATATACATGCTATTCTCTCCCAATAAATAAGGGATAGATATCAACTATCTATCCCATAATGTTTTATTTCAATGCAATAATTTTTTCATAGAGTGCTTTCTGAGCTGGTGTTTTAATTAGCTCTTCTTGCAATGATTGGCAACTTTGTTGGAATTCGGTGGTATCCACTTCCACAAAAGTTGCTCCTTTTTCTTTCGCTAACTCTTCTGCTTTTTTAATTTGAGCATTCCAAAGTTCAAATTCAGTTTTTGTACTCTCTTTTGCTAGCTTTTTCAATGTCGCTTGATCTTGTGGTGTCATTGTAGATAAGAACATATCGCTCACAACTAATAAATCAGCCACTCGTAAATGCCCTGTACGAGAAAAATAAGGGGCGACTTCATATTGTTTTAGATCTGCATAAGTAATCTCATTATTTTCTGCACCATCTAACACACCTTGCTGAATTGCGGTATAAACTTCACCTTGGTTCATTGGAACCCCCGTTCCCCCCATACAAGAAAGCATTTTAATCATAGTATCAGATTGTAAAACACGGATTTTTTTGCCTTTTAATTCAGCTTTGGTTTTAATTGGCGCATCTTTGGTGTAAAGGCTTCTCGCACCAGCTGTATAGGCAGTAAGCACTTCAAAACCAAATTTCTGTGTTGACGCAAACAAATCATCTAAAATACCAGAAGTAAATACTTTCTTTTGGTGTGCTGTATTCGCATATACATATGGAATACCTAATACAGCAAAGGTTTTATCGTAATTTTCAACTAATGGATTTGCTACCACCGCCATTTGAATCGCACCATTTTGTACTAGTTCTAATGATGCTCGCTGATCACCTAATAATTCATTTGGAAAAACACTCACTTTATAACGTCCATCTGTCGCTTTAGTGAGCTGCTCACCAAATTGTTGCAGGGCCTGATACTGAGGGTGTTTATCTGATTGATTAAAAGAAACTTTAATCTCAGTCGCTGCTAGGGTATAAGATGAACACATTGCTCCCATCGCAGTAACCAATAACAATGCTTTCTTAGATAATTTGAATAATTTCATACTTAACTCCTCATAGATTAGTAGTAAAAAGAGTGATATTTATGGTCATAAGCATTTAACGTAAATCATTCATCTCAATGAAATCCATATCATCAAATGTTTGATTTTCACCTGCCATTCCCCACACAAAACGATAATTTTTTGTACCGCAGCCTGAGTGAATTGACCAGCTTGGTGAAATAATTAATTGTTTATCTCGCACTACAATATGGCGAGTTTCTTGTGGCTCTCCTAAGAAATGAAAAACCACTTGATCTGGTGCAATATCAAAATAAAGATAAGCTTCCATACGACGTTCGTGAGTATGCGCTGGCATTGTATTCCATACACTACCAGTCTCTAATTCCGTCATTCCCATACAAAGTTGGCAAGTTGGCAGAATATCGGGATGCAAATATTGATTAATCGTCCTAGCATTTGCATTGTCTAAGGAGCCGAGTTTAACTTTCCGTGCTTCGGCATATTTGATAAGTTTATTTGGGAATTGATGATGGGCGGGAACGCTTAATCCGTATAAAACTGCTGGTTGTTTTGTATCAAGAGAAGAAAAAACGATATTTTCCGTTTCTTTACCTAAATACAGTGCATCGAAATGCGCTAAGGTGTAGCTCTCTTGCTCTGTTTCAATTAGTGCTGGGCCACCTAGATTAATAATACCTAACTCACGACGTTGCAAAAAGAAATCCGTACCAAAAGATTTTTTATCAATCACTTGATCCAAAAATAATTTCTCTACACCATTTGGCATTATGCCTAAAGCAACCAAACGATCGATATGGCTATATACTACATTAATCTTATTGAGTTGAAATAAGTCCTCACAAAGAAACGAATCACGTAATCTCTTAGAGTCATAATGTTTAGCATCTTCTGGATGCATATTATGCAAAACTTTCATTCCATTTCTCCTGTTCAAACAGAATTCAAGCTAAATCTAGACCAGAATGTGCGTTTCGTCTATGAATAAGTTTTGATTTTGTGATCTTGATCTAAAATTTTTCAAAACAATGTTTCAAATAAGAAAAGCGGTCTAAAATAGACCGCTCCTTTTCTATGTATCTTCTCCGCATCACGCCATCAGATTAAATGTTTAATGGCTGTGCGGTTTCTTTTAATACGGCATTTAATGCTTCAATATTGGCTTTGCCTTCGTTGAGTAACCATTGTTTTGCTGCTTCAGCACCTTCTGCTTTAAAGATTTCCGCAGCACCTGCCCAAGTAGCACGTCCGCATAATACGCCGTTGAAATCACAACCTGCATCTTTGGCAAAACGTAATGTGTCTAAGAATAATTGTGCGCTCACACCTGCACTTAAGAAGATAAATGGAATTTCGGTGGCATCGCTTTGTTCTTTGAAGTACGCTTTCGCTTGTGCTTGGCTATATACCGCATCTTGCTCTGCAAAACCTTCGACAAATTTCATATCTACTGGCACTTCCACTTTTAGCACATCAACGCCAAAACGTGGCTCGGAGAATAATTTCATTGCTTCGATCACTTTACGCGGTTTGATTTTCGCATATTCTTTTGGATCAGAAATATTCGCATCATAGCTCACAAGCTCTAGGAAGA
The DNA here is from genome assembly GCF_900635775.1 of Avibacterium volantium. Taxonomy (NCBI): domain Bacteria; kingdom Pseudomonadati; phylum Pseudomonadota; class Gammaproteobacteria; order Pasteurellales; family Pasteurellaceae; genus Avibacterium; species Avibacterium volantium. The sequence goes on from NZ_LR134167.1 coordinate 1,969,287, forward strand.
ATGGCATTTCTTCCGCTTTACATTCTGAAGCCACCCGTTCTACAAAGGCTTCTTTGCGATCATTGACTTCTTTGCCTTCGTCAATGTCGATATAAAGCAATAATTTGATGCCATCTGCACCTTTGGCTTTTAAACGTTGCACGGAAACATCGTCAATTAAATCGGGATAGCGACCCGGTTGGGTTTTGTCGTAACCTGTTTTTTCATAAGCCATTAATAAACCCGCACTGGCAGCACGTTTTTCAGCCGCTTTCCAGCCCACTTCTGGGTCAAGCAAAATAGATGAGGCATAAGGGGTTAAGTATTCAGACACCAATACTTTAAACTCTGCAAGTTGTTCATTGCTTGCAGATTCACCAAGCATACGGCGTAATGCGCCACGCTGGTCAATGGCGAGCGCCGCGATTAAATTGTCTTGGCTACATAATTTTTTTAAACGTTCAGTTCTTAACTTTGACATTGTTTTCTCTCCATCTTTGTAAATATAAAAATCTTAAAATTTTTCACCGCACTTATAAACTTGTTCGCCTTGAATATAAGTGGCTTGAACTTGTAATTCTTTGTTTAATAAGGTGAAATTTGCTTCTTTGCCGACAGCAATATCACCAATGCGATCTGCCACACCTAAATAAGTGGCGGGAATGGTGGTAACCATTTGAATGGCTTCCCAAACTGGCACATCAGCTTTAAATACCATATTGCGCAAGGCTTGATCTAGACTGCAAGTGCTGCCTGCAAGGGAGCCGTCAAAGGTTCTCGCTTGCCCGTTTTCTACACGCACGGTTTGCACGCCTAGCATGTACTCACCATCTGGCAAGCCGCCTGCGCGCATACAATCTGTGATCAACACCATTCTGCGGTAAGTTTTTAATTTATAAGCTAGATTTAATACGGCTGGGTGAACGTGAATGCCGTCTGCAATAATTTCCGCCAGCATATCGTGATATAACACTGCCCCCGTACAACCCGGCTCACGGTGATGCAAAGCGCTCATTCCGTTGAATAAATGTACACCACAATCCGCCCCTAAATAATAAGCTTTGGTCACTTGCTCAAAGGTGGCGTTAGTGTGTGCCACAGACACCTTCACGCCATTTTCTACCAACCATTTAATGGCGGGTTCTGCATTTTCAATTTCAGGCGCAATAGCGACACGTAATAAAGTGCGGTCGGAAATTTGCAATAATTCTTCTAGCTGTGGAATCGTTGGTGGCATTAAATATTCGGTTGGGTGCGAGCCTCGATGACGCTCGGTGAAATAGGGCCCTTCCATAAAGCTACCCAATAATTCAGCGCCCGATTGCTTGCCTTGTTGAATGTAATCTTTCATTCGTTGCATTGAGGAAAGAATATTTTGCCAAGGCGCTGAAACTGTCGTTCCCACCCACGCGGTAACCCCTGTTTGTGGTAGCGCTTGTGCAATGGTAGCCAGTGCGGTGTCGTTTTCGTCCATCACATCTGCCCCTGCGCGGCCGTGAATATGCACATCAATGAACCCCGCAGAAAGATAGCTGTCAGGATAATAATGTACATCGCAATCAGTGGGCTTTTCTACTTGGATACGTTCGATTTTACCTTGATTTATCACCACATATTTATTCAGTAACTCCCCTGATGAAGTCATCACTTTTTCAGGTTTAATGGCATAACGCATTGTTTTTTCCTCTTAATCTACAATAATCACTTCAATATTATTTTCCTGAAGTGCGGTCAAATATTCAGGAGAAATGCCAGAATCGGTAATTAATACGTCAATATCGGCAAATTTGCGGATAACGTGGCAACTTTTTTTACCAAATTTACTGGAATCCGTTACCGCAATCACTTGATTAGAAATCTCGCACATAATGCGGTTGAGATTCGCCTCTTGCTCATTATGCGTGGTAATACCTGCTTGAATATCAAATCCATCAACGCCCAAAAATACTTTGCTGAAGCAGTAATTTGCTAAACTCGCATCTGCTTGTGGTCCAGAGAAAGACATCGCATTTTTGCGTAATTTACCGCCTGTCATGAGCACTTCCACATTTTCCGCATCGGCTAATTCAGAAGCAATATCCAGCCCATTTGTCATTACCAGCACATTTTTCACTGTGGATTTTTTCAACGCAGCAGCAATTTCTCGCGTGGTCGTGCCTGAATCTAAAATAATAATATCATCGTCATTAATCAGTTTTAGCGCGGCTTCCGCAATCTTATTTTTTGCCCCTAAATTACGATGTCTTTTTTCGGCATTGCTTAATTCTGCGATCATTCCTTTATTTGGTACAGCACCACCGTGTGAACGCACAATATAGCCATTTTTTTCTAAAAAATTGAGATCTTGCCGAATAGTAACGGTAGAAACAGAAAAGGTTTCAGCCAAATCTTCCACACGGGCAGAAGAATTTTTATTGACTATTGCGACAATCTCCATTCGTCTTTCAATTGCACTTTTCATCTTTTTTCCTTTGACCGGTTTTATATTGTATCAATTATAGCCTTAAACAAAGATAAATGAAAGAAAACGAAATGATATATTACAAAAATAGGAATATAATATGTTAGAAGCCTCCTCCTACTTTCATTTTCTTATTTCTCGCTATGCTGTATTCTAATATTCTGCCCTAATACCTCAATTTGCGTTAGAGCAGTAAAAGGGGATTTGTCTTCACCTTTTATAAAATTAGTCAGCAAAATAAAATCACTTTGTCGTTGCTTGAAAGAAAATGTCTGCGGTTGCCCTGTTCGGCTTAAATGCAAGATTTCTTCGCTACCATCAGAAAAATGTACACTCAAACTTTCCCACCACGCATCGTGAGGAAAATCCGCTCTTAACATCAAAATCAAGCCGTCAATTTCTACTGTTCGTCCAAAATCGATTTTTAATTGTGCATTAGGGGATTGGGCGTTGCTCCAAGAGGTAAAAGGATAAGAACCGTGTGCATTACTATCAAAAATGCCATCAATCACATTATAAGGGGCAAAGCGAATATTGCTTGGCACAATATTACTACTAATTTGTGGATACACACCTTTTTGCTGAGGTTGGCAATAAGGGTTAAACGCTAGATTGCCATATTGGTTAATTTCATACTCTCTCGCACTGCGAACCCAGAGGAAATGCAGCCCGCCTTGGAATGCTTTATCACTATTGTATAAGCGTGTTTGATCACCAAACGGAATTTGAAACTCAAAAAGGTTTTCCGTTACATAAATAAGGCAACTTTCTAAGCTATCCTCTAAACGCAACTTTAAATAACAAGGGGGATTATCTACCTCAATACGGATCACATCGCCCGCTTGATATTCACCTTTATAAGTGAGCATTAAAAAGTCAAAAGCACTTTTGCAAATTTTGATGTTGCTATTTTGATCTAAAACACTGAGCGTAATTTTTGTCATCATTCTTCCTCAAAAAAATCAGCCACCATAACAGTGGCTGATTCATCAGATTATTTTGCTTTTGCTGAAGCCTCAATCGCTTGGAATTCTTCAGGATTCCACGCCATTGGTTTTGGTTGTGTGCTGATCCAGTCGTAAAATGCTTTTTGCAATTCTTTTACTTTTTCTGGATATTTATCTGCCACATCTTGGCTCTCTGCTGGGTCAACTTTGTCGTGATAAAGATGAAGTTTGTTACTTCCATCATTGTAGAAATATAACGCCCAATCTTGATCGCGAATTGCCCACGAGCTTTTCGAGAGTTTTTCTAAGTTTGGATTTTTCGGTGCATCATTAGTGTTATAGGTGATATATTTCCAATAATCCGCCCAGAATTTTTGGTTATCCTCACTATAATGTTTCGCACCTGGTCCCGCCCAATAGAGATATTTGTGCGGTGAAACTTTTTCTTTGCCTTCTAACACTGGCAAAATATCACGTCCGTCCAGTTTTAAAGAAGCTGGCACTTTAATATTCGCAGCTTTCAGTGCTGTTGGCAGAATATCTACCGCAGAAATTAAGCTGTCATTTTTAGTATCCGCTGGAATGTGTCCCGGCCAAGAAACGATGAATGGCACTCGCACACCACCGTTATACATTTGTCCTTTAAAGCCACGATCCATTCCATTTAATGGCATTGGCGCTTCGTGAACCGAACCATTGTCGGATAAGAAGAAAATAATGGTGTTATCTAATTTGCCGTCAGCTTTTAATTTGTCGATGATTTTACCAATGCCCTCATCAGCCGCATTGATCGCCGCAAAATATTTATCGGCTTCCACATTCCCTGTATTAAAACGATCCATATATTTGGCAGGTGATGCCTCTTCCAATGGAATGTGTGGTACGCTATAAGCGAGATTTAAGAAAAACGGTTTATCGCCTGTTTTATCAATAAATTGAAGTGCTTCATTGGTTAAATTATGGGTTAAATAGCCCGGTGCTTCAATCGGTTTGTCATTACGCCATAGTGCCGGGGAATTCCACAATGCCGCCCCTGATACAAAGTAGCTGTAAGAATAATCAAAACCGCGATCGGTTGGGAAATAACCTTTATCTGGTACAGATGAGAAGTTATCGTGGTAATCACGGGTTTTTACATCATCAGGCTTAGTGATACGTCCAATTTTTCTGTCTTTATTCACTCGAGCATTATGGTATTTACCAATATTCGCCGTGGCATAGCCATTTTCTTGGAATAACGCTGGCAACAGTTTCACATCAAGTGGAATACCGTTGAAAGAATCATCATTACTATAAATACCAAATGACGCTGGATAACGTCCTGTCAAAATCCCTGCACGAGATGGGCCACAAACAGGGTGAGCAACGAACGCATTGGTCATTTTTACCCCAGTTGCGGCTAATTTAGACACATTCGGCATTGCACGCTGTGCGGCATCAATCATTTTATCTAAATCACCTTGATAACGAGCAGCAACAGGGCGTTTGCTTAATTCGTTCTTGTCTAAACTGTCAATGGCGAAATCAAGCTGGCCTGTGCCTAAATCGTCCATTACAATAACCAGCACGTTCGGTTTTTGAGGATCTTGGCTGTGTGCGTAAACAGGCTGAGCCGCAGCACCAACAACCAATGCGGATAATAAACACTGACTAAGTAACGAGCGTTTCATTATGATCTCCTTTGATTTTAGTTGATTATTTTCATAATATCTTCAGCCAACCCGCCACGCTGAATAATTTCTCGCATACGGTGCATCAAAGGTGCGGTTTGACGAAAGAAGAGTTGGTAAGAAGGACAAAGATAATTTTGTTTAAATTTTTCCCCTTTCAAATTCACAATACGATGCTTCGGACACCCGCCTTGACAAATCATTCTCACATCACATTTTTCGCAGGCTTTAGTGAGCGTTTCTTTTTTCGCCTTACCAAATTTTTGTTGCTTGGTTGAAAGTGCAATTTGATTGAGAGGCTGTTTATTCACATTACCTAAACGATAATCAGGATAAACATAGTGATCGCAAGAATAAACATCTCCATTGGCTTCTACGATCATTGCGGTGCCACAAGTTTCCGTATGAATACAGCTGGTGGAAGGATAGCCCAACCATTGCCCAAGTAAGTTATCAAATTCACGCACGAAAATACGCCCCACATCTTGTCGAACCCATTCGGTAAACACGTCTAATAGGAAATGCCCGTAGCCATCGGCTGGTACAGAAAAGGGAGCCATTCGATAATTTTTTCCAGGACTATAATCACAGCGTTGTAAGGAATAATTCGCCACTTCAACAATAGGAATAAACTGCATAAAAGTCGAGCCTAACTCTTTCAACGCTTGGTAAGTTTCCCGTCCTTTATCCCAGTTTTTATCATTAATTACAGTGAGCGTATTAAAATCCACTTCATATTCTTTTAATAGATCAATGGCTTTTTTCACCCGTTCAAATGTGGGCTGCCCATTGACAGAAATACGATAGCGGTCGTGAACCTCACTTAAACCATCCACAGAAATCCCTATAAGAAAATTATTTTCTTTGAAAAATTCTGCCCATTGACGATTAATCGCAATGCCATTGGTTTGAAAACCATTGGTAATCGTTTTGCCGTTAGCAAATTCTTTCTGAAATTGCACCGCTCTTTTAAAAAAATCCAAACCGAGTAAGGTGGGTTCACCGCCTTGCCACGCGAAATCAACGTGATCGCCTGCGTGGGATTCAATGTAATTTTTGGTATATTGACGTAAAGTATCGTCAGACATTAGGCGAACGTTATGTGTTAGGACTTGCTCTTTTTCCAAATAAAAACAGTATTCACATTTGATATTGCAATGGAAACTACTTGGTTTTGCCATCATATGAAAATAAGCGGGTTGAGATTGACACATAAACAACTCCTAATGTGAAAGAAATGTTAGGTTAGGGAAACGATAATTCAATTTAACTAAAATTATCTGATAAGAGGGAAATTTCCTTTTCCCTCTTACATTGCATAAAAAGCAAAAACGAAATTAGCTATTCAATACTTCTGTAACATAAGCTCGGATTTCATCGTCTTGGCAGTTATCGAAGAAGCATTGTTGGAAGCGTTCACCACTCACTGCGGTTTTCACCAATTCTGGATCAATTGAACGCAAGGTGTCTAAATAGTCTTTCGCCACCGCCGTTTTCACTTGATTGAGAATGCCAGCATTGCGAACTTGAGGTTCACGACGTTCAACTGGATAGCCTTGACCACGCTCACCTTCAAAGGCTTTTTCAAACATATAACGCACGTTTAATTCTGCCCCCCAGCCGAATCCTTTAGCAAAGGCTAAAGATAATGCGTTACCATTGTTGATTTGTGCGAATAAGAACGCGTCAGCAGGTTCTAAGCAGTAACCACACACCACACCTGGGTGCAGGTTTAATGACATTAATGCACCTTGCCCTGTTCCACAACCCGCTACAACGAAATCCACCGCTTTAGAGTTCAATAAAATGCTCGCCATAATCCCTAAGTGGATATAAGTTAAGTGGTGATCTTGCTCGCTGTTCATTCCCACGTTATAAACGCTATGCCCTTTTGGCTCAACCACGTTTTTTAACTCATTTAAGATAATTGGGTTTTTCGCCGCTTGGCTGTTTTCCATCATTAATGCAATTTTCATTTTTCTTTCCTTAATTCAATAATTAAAAGTTACCGTTATTCGGCTTGTAATTGATAAATTTCTGCTCCTGCAAGTAAGAAAGCACCCACACCGTAATCGATGTTGTCTTCTTCTTTCACTTCACGCGGATTGAAAGCAGGAAGCTGAATCCAGCCTAATTTGCCCTCAGAATTGACCGCACTTTCTAATGCAGCCCACGCTTTTTCAACCACTGGCAAATAAGTTGCACGATCTAAAATGCCTTGATTGATCCCCCAAGCTAATGCGTAGCAGAATAATGCTGTTGCGCTACTTTCTTTGGCTGGGAAAGTTTGAGGATCAAGTAAACTTGCACGCCAGAAACCGTCTTCTTGTTGGAACGGTAAGATGGTTTCTGCAAGATGACAATAAAGCGCTAAATAACGTTCGCGATCTGGGAAATCTTCTGGCATATCACGGAACAAGCGTGGAATGGCGGCAATCACCCAACCTACGCCACGTCCCCAAAAGACTTTTTCACCATTGGCTTCACGCAATTCACCGCCTTTGCCATCTGGAATATAACGGTAATCACGATAGAACAAGCCCGTTTCTTTATCTTGTAGATGATCGACAGAATCCCACCACGCTTGGTTTGCGTAATCACGGTATTTGCTTTCGCCCGTTAAGGTGGAGAGGGTAAAGAACACTTGTGGTGCCATAAAGAGTGAATCACACCACCACCAATCTTCACGCCCTGGTTTTGGATTTGCCAGCATATCTTCTACAAAGTTGATGGTTGGCTCTAAGGCTTCTGGTTGATTAAATAACGGATACACATCAAGATAGGATTGTGCACAAACCAAATCATCAGCAAAGCGTAAATGTGGTCCTGTGCGGAACCCCGTGTGCAAGGTATAATCTAATGCCCCATCTAAAAAGCTTTGTTCACCCGTTACTTTCCACGCATTGGACACACTTGCCCAAAACACCGCGCGATCCCAGTCTGTGTCTTTAATAAAACGCACTCGTCCTGTGCGTCTAATCACCGTGCGTGTTTGATGATCTTTTTGCCAATGATACACGCGTTTCATTAACTCAAGGGTTTGCTGTTGTTGAGGGTTCATAATTTTTCCTCTTTATTGTAAGCCAGAATGCTTATAGTCCGTCTGTTTCGTCTTCATCATCTTGCGAAAGTGCGGCAAGATCTTGGCGTAAATCTTTGATTTGGCTAAATTCGCCATTGGCAAGACAATCCGTTAATTCACGCAGGGTGAATTCCTCACGTTCTAATGCCGCATTGACGATCATTGATAAATTGGTGCCAGCCACTACTTCGACATTAGGATCTTGCAATAAGAGATTGATTGCACGATTACAAGGAGAACCACCATAAAGATCCACTAAAAATAAAACACCGTCCCCTGAGTTTACACGCTCTTTCGCCGCTAATAATTGGGCTTCTAGCTCATCAGTGGACATAGATTCTAAGAAATCAACAAATTCTAATTGCGGTTGTTCGCCAACAATAGCTTGTACGGCTGAACGCATACCCGAAGCAAAATTAATATGACCTGATACCACGATACCTAACATAAGCTGTCCTTGTTTTTCTTGTTATTGTGGAGGGAATGAGATAGCTCTCATTCCCTGATTTCGTTGATTACTCAACAGAGCATTAGATAATGCCGATTAAATGTCCAACCACACCAAAAGCAAGCGTACTAAAAATAAGTACTGGTGGTTTCGCCCAGAAGCCTGTACCTTTTACTAATTTAAACATTAGGAAAACTAAGGCTAATGGTAACAAGTTTGGCATAATCTTATCGAAAAGTGCGGTCTGTAATTCCACCACTTTTCCACCCATTTCTATGGTTGCCGTGGTTTTAAAGCGTATAAAGGTCGCACACAATGCCCCGATAACGAAAATACCCATAATGTTCGCTGCTTTAGCTAAACGCTCGGTAGAATCACTCATATTTACCATCGCAGCTGTACCGGCTTTATATCCCATAAACATCAAGCTGAAGTACACAAAGAAGTGTAAAATTTGATATAGGATAAAGAACACGAACGGCCCCGCAATCGATCCTTCAATCGCAATAGATGAACCTAATGCAAGGGTTAATGGCATAATGGTCATATGGTCGATACCATCACCGATCCCCCCAGTTGGGCCCATACCCGCTACTTTCATTACGTTGATAGTAGATGGTTTTTCTTTATTTTCTTCCATCGCAATGGCTGTACCAAGCAAGAAAGTAAAGAGTTTTGGACTTGCATTGAAGAATTGTAGGTGGTTTTTCAATGATTTCGCTAAATCATATTTATTGTTACCGTGAATTTTTTTCAACGCTGGGATAATTGAATATGCCCAACCACCTGCCTGCATACGTTCAAAGTTGAAGTTCCCTTCCATAAACAAACCACGAATCGCACATTTCCAAAGATCACCTTTTGTAATCACTTTGCGAACGGTTTGATCTTGATACGCATCGATATCATCAACAAGATTTACTTGATTATTTACGTTTTTAGATTCCATCTTCGAACTCCTGTGCTTGTGATTGGTTGTTGTTATTGCTGTTACCTGAGAAGTAGAAATAAAGTACTGCGATTGAACCACCGATGATTGCAACGGCCATAATTGGTAGTTTTAAGTAAGTGGTTGCAACGAAACCGATGAAGAACACACCCGCAACTTGTTTTGACCACATAATTTTTAATAACATTGCAAAACCGATTGCTGGAACTAAACGCGCACCTAAGCCTAAGCCTTCTAATAATGCTTTTGGTGAGTTATTGTTGATCCAATCTGCTGCGTGTTCACCGAAGTACACGGTAATAAAGGCAACGATTGCATACATTAATGAACGTAATGAAATCGTCGAAATCAATAAGAAATCAATACCATTTGGATTCGCTTGTTCTGCATACTCATCGGCTTTACCCATTGTGAATGAAGTTAATGCGAAGAAACCAATCACCAACATTTGCATTAATACAGCAATTGGCATACCTACACCCATTGCCACTTCCGCGCTTTGACCTGTCATTGCGGCGAAAGCCACTGCGGCGATAGTACCCATTGTTACATCTGGTGGCTGAGCCCCAGCATTAGGCACTAAACCTAACCAAGCTAATTCAAGTGTTGCACCTGTGATTAAGCCTAATTGCAAATCCCCCATAATCAAGCCCACAATAGGCCCTGTGATTAACGGACGGTGGATATTTAATGCGACATCGTATTTATCGATACCACAGAAGAACGCCCAAACGGCGACTAATAATGCTTCAGTTAACATAAACGCTCCTTATTGAGTATTAAAGATATTGTTTAATATCGATTTCTTGTGCATCTGGCGTATTTTGAATTGTGCAAGTTACCCCTGCGTTCACCATACGGCGGAATGCATCAAGATCCTTTTCATCAACAGAAACCGTTTTGGTTAATTGCGTTTTGCCTTCGTGGAAATGCATATTACCGATATTGCAATGTTTGATAGGCACACCACCTTCAACTAAGCGTGCGACATCTGTTGGGTTATTACATAAAATAAAGATTTTTTGCTGTGGCGAGGCTTTATGAATCACATCAATCGTTTTCTGAATTGTAAAGAAACGTACCGCATATTCCCCCCCCGCTGAAGCTTTCATTCCGGCTTGCATAAATGCCGCATTTGGGCCTTCTGCCGCTTCATCGTTTGCCACTAAAATCAAATTGGCTTCTGAGTGTTTACCCCAAGTAATACGGATTTGTCCGTGTAATAAACGCTCGTCAATTCGTGTCCATACAATATTAGGTGTAGCCATAAAAAACTCCTTAATTACGAATGAAATGGGTGAATAATAACGCCTTGAACCACTCGGTTTACTTCACCTGTTGGGCAAGGATTGTCAGTGGTGATACCACGACTGAAAGAACTATAAAATGAATTCACTTGCGCAAAAACAATGTATGGGAATAACAAGGCATAATCTGGTGCATTGCTAAAGCCTTCCACTTCAATCACATCTTCGCCTTCCACGCCTGCTTGCGCAGTTAAACACACAACACGACTTGCAATATTATCGCGGCGTAATTCATTATATAAATCAAGATCATATAAACGGGTATAGGGTTGATTTGATAAAAATTCCACCACTACCGTTTTAGGATTTACAATAGATTTTGGTCCGTGGCGGAAACCTAACGGTGAATCATAGGTTGCCACAATGCGTCCTGCGGTTAATTCCAAAATTTTCAATGCAGATTCTTGTGCCAAACCTTGCAAACCACCGCTGCCTAAATAGATAATGCGTTCCATATCTACCTGAGAGAGTTGACGTGCATAATCCACATAACGCGGGATCAATTTTTCTGTGGCATCGCAAATAAATTGTAGCTGTTCAACTACTGATCCTTTTGGCAATAAGAATACAGAAAGCGCTGATAACATCATTGAGCTAAAGCTAGATGTCATTGCAAAACCGCCGTCATTGGTTTGTGGAGGCATTAATAAGGCTAAAGTGCGGTCATTTTTTTGTGCATTTTTATATAACGCCCCTTGCTCATTACAAGTAATGAATAAGTGATAACAGTTAGTTAAACACTGATTGGCTAATTCCACTGCTGCCACACTTTCAGGGCTGTTACCTGAACGTGCGAAAGAAATTAATAAGGTTGGCACGTCTTGTGCAAAATATTGGTAAGGATTAGACACAATATCTGTTGTGGCAATAGATTCCACACGTTTATCCGTTAAGGTTAAAACGAAAGGCTGTAAGGAATGCCCCACAAAAGCGGAAGTTCCTGCGCCGGTGAAAATCACACGTCCATTTGCTGCATTCATTACAGGTGCGATGAAATCTAAGATTTGCTGACGCTGTGTATCTACCGTATGCAATGCTTGCAACCAAGCTTGAGGCTGATGTTCAATTTCTTTTGCGGTCATAATGGCTTTACCCGCCACTAATTCGCTTTCTGAAAACCCTAAATAATTTGTCATCTTATCTATCCCCAATTATTTATTGAAAAAACTTGCTAAGGCGTATTGACGAACCACCGCACGCACTTTATCTAACACTACGTCTTTACCACGAGGGGCTAATGTACCTGCACGCACGGCGGCATATTGTTCTGGTAAATATTGGCTTAATAGTGGTAATGGAATATCTACGTTCTCAAAATTGACAAATAATTTTTCTACTGCGGCTGCAATTTCAGGATTAGTCCAGTAATAACGGATACGATCACTAAAACTAAAACTTCTCGCAAAACGTTGCTCTAACTCGGTACCGTGGTAGTATTTTTGCCAGTTTTCTGGGTGTGCTAACATTTGCTCTTCAAGCACAGCGAGTAAGTTGGAGCGTTGTTCTGCCGGGAACAAATAGTCTTCCATTGCACATAAAGCATATAAGCCTTCACGCAATGCAAACGTTAATGCCGGCCCCACTTTCAAAATCGCAAAGTGGTTTTTTACTAAGGCTTTGTAAGCTTCTTCCGTTTGATAATCAGTAGAATGTGCTTCAAACACTAAATTTTCATAATCATTCACCACTTGGCTTAAGGATTGTGCTTTCTCAGGAATAAAATCAATCACTTTTGTATGATCAAACTCTACCCCTGGCTGCACCACCAAACCAATTACGCGTGGCCAAATATGTTCTAACCCAACGCGAGCAAAGGCTTGTTGATGAGCATTAATGGTGGCTTTCGCGGCACTTGGTGAAGTTACTTCTAATTCGGCAATTTCTTCTGCTTCACCGCCTGGTACAGGAACTTCTGTGCCAACAATGTAAACGATACGATCCGCCAAACCATTTTTTGACGCGGTTTGTTCTGCAATCACCGCAAGACGAGCGGCACGCTCTGCCACAATTTCATCAGACAATGGCACAGGATCGCCTTTGCAAGACATACTGCAATCTAAGTGAATTTTTTCAAATCCTGCTGCCACATAAGCTTCAATCAGTTTCTCGGCATTGGCCATTGCTTCATCAGCTGTTAATCCTTGCCAACGATTAGGCCCTAAATGATCGCCCCCTAAAATTAATTGATCACGCGGAAAACCCACTTGGTCAGCAAGCTGTTCAACGAAATGACGAAAATCCGCTGGCGTCATTCCTGTATAACCACCAAATTGATCCACTTGGTTAGAGGTTGCTTCAATAAGTAATGGCGTTTGATCTTGTTTTGCTTGTAACAATGATGCTTCTAATACAAGCGGATGGGCTGAACAAACCGAATAAATCCCGATTGCTTGCCCTGTTTTATGCTTTTTAATGAGGTCTAATAAAATACTCATTGTTATTTCATCCTTTCTTTATATTGAAATATTGAATTTCATTTTGTATATATGAAAGAAATTAACCTTTCACATTACTTTAAAAAAATTATAACGAAAGTAATCAAAGCAAAAAAACACAAAAATCGAAATATGTGATCTAACTCACAAAATAAAATATTTTTTCTAAAACATTGTTTCGAAATATAGAGAAAACCGTTTTTTTATGAAAAAATAACCGCACTTTGTTTATTAAGAAGTAGCGCAAAGTGCAACTAAGTCAAAGATAAGGAGTAATCAGATGAGTATTTCACGTCGTAATTTTATTAAAGGTGTTGCGACAACCGGTGCGGCAGCGGCGCTGTCAACCACTGCGGTGAATGCAGTCGCCAATAATAATGCTAAAGATTCAGCCAAAAAATCTAACAATCCACCACTGAACCTATTAATCGTATTTCCAGATGAAATGCGAGCTATGGTACAGGGCTTCAAACATCAAGATCCCGCCATCACTCCACATTTAGATGCCTTTGCTAAAACCGCAAAAGTGATGGATCAAATGGTGTCCAATTACCCACTTTGTTCGCCATTTCGCGGAATGTTTATGACAGGGAAATATCCACAACACAGCGGTGTAACAGGAAATACCCACGATTACGGCGGTAAAGTAGGGATTGAACTCTCCCCTTATGCGAAATGTTGGTCTGATGTATTAAAAGATGAAGGCTATTCATTAGGTTACATTGGTAAATGGCATTTGGACGTGCCGCAAAAGCCGTACATTAAGAGCTACAACAACCCAATGGAAGGACGCTATTGGAATGATTGGACACCACCAGATCGTCGCCACGGTTTTGATTTCTGGTATTCTTACGGTACTTATGATTTACACTTAAAACCAATGTACTGGGGCAATGACACACCACGCGAATACCCAGAATACGTGGATCAATGGGGACCTGAACACGAAGCGGATATGGCGATTAAATATCTTCGTAATGAAGAAAACAAATATCGCGATCCAAGCAAACCGTTCGCCTTAGTAGTTTCAATGAACCCACCTCATTCCCCTTATGATCAAGTGCCACAAAAATATCTTGATATGTATCCGCAAAGTTCTAAAGAACTCAACACACGTCCAAATGTAGATTGGGATAAAAAATATCAAGAAGGCTACGGCCCGCAATATTTCAAAGAATACTTGGCGATGGTTTCAGGGGTTGATGACCAATTTGGCCGCATTCTTGCCGAACTTGACAAACAAGGCTTGGCAGACAACACCTTAGTGGTGTTCTTCTCTGACCACGGTTGTTGTATGGGTTCTCACGGTGCGCCAACCAAAAATAATATTTATGAAGAATCAATGCGCGTGCCAATGATGTTCCGCTTACCGGGCAAAATCCCTGCAGGTGTAAATGAGAGCTTGATGTCTGCGCCAGATATTTATCCAACCATCTTAGATCTTCTTGGTTTCAAAGATAGCATTCCAGATAGCGTGGAAGGGGTGAGCTTAGCGGAACAAGTATTACACGATAAAGGGGTTAGCCCAACTTCTCAGCTCTATCTCTTTGTACCTTACGGTCAGCCTTCTTTCGGCAGACGTGGCGTGCGCACTAAAACTCACACATTAGAAGTTGATCGTCAAGATGGCGAACCATTGAAATATAAACTCTTTGATAATGTGGCAGATCCATACCAAATGAAGAATATTGCAGATAGCAATCCTGAATTGGTACAAAAACTAATCAAAGAAGAATTATTACCTTGGTTAGAAAAAACCGGTGATTCTTGGCGTCCAGTGGAATTCATTACTGGCCCAACGAAAAAAATGAAAAAACAACTGGAAAGCTGTGCGGCACCAAAAGCCTAACAGCACACACTCACTGAATGTTCAGTGAGTGTAACTAGGAGCGGATAAATGCCAACCCAACCTCAAATTCGTTTTACTGAACGACCTTATTTAGCTCACGAACATCCTCGCTTACGGGATTATTGGCGGGCATTTAAGGAAAGATTGCAGCGTTCACTCAAACGAAAAGCCTTGTTTGGCAATACTGATCCTCTTATTGATAAACAGCTCAAACAGGCATTTACAAAAGATTCCTCCTTTTCGCAAGAAAAGCTTGAATTATTGGTGAGTTATTTTATCCGCTCCTTTCTTCATTATGCCAATGATGGCTATGCTCGTGCCGATTATCACGGCTATCCTTCCGAACAAGGAATGGTATCGGATTCCATTGAGGGAGCAGCGCGGAATTATCCCCTGCTTGCTGCCTATTTACATTATCAAACTCATTCCAGCGAGCCACTTTTCATTCAAATTCGAGAACGGCTTGCACAAGGTTTTCTGAATGCCACCAATCCCCAACATTCAGGCTATTGGGGAGATTTAGCCAGCTTTCAGCAAACCATTTGCGAAACTGCTGATTTTGCCCTTGCCTTATGGCTGAGTAAAAAATGGATTTGGCAGCAATATAACGATGAACAACAGCAACAAATTCTCACTTGGCTACGGCAAATTAATCAAGTTCAAACGGTGGATAATAATTGGCATCTGTTTGTTTTACTGGTGCAATTTGTGGTGAAAGATCTCAGTGGCATTGATGAAATCTGCCACGAGCGTTATCAACGCATCAAAGAATTTTATGTGGGCGAGGGTTGGTTTCGTGATGGCGAAAAAGGGAATTTTGACTATTACAATTCATGGGGTTTCCACTATGGGCTGTTTTGGTTAGACCAAATTGACCCAAATTTTGACCGCACTTTTATTCAGCAAAGTGCGGTGCAATTTTGCGATAAATTTCATTATTTATTCGCGCCACAAGGCTTTGCCTTTTTTGGACGCAGCCTCCCTTACCGCTTCGCCGCACCAAGTGCTTTAATTAGCACAATGATCCAACAACAAAAAAGTAATGGACAAGGTAAGCGTATTTTATCTTGCCTAACGCATTTTTTTATTCAACAAGATGCCATTGCGCACGGCAATGTAACACAAGGCTTATTGCAAAAAGACAGACGGCTGGTTGATCCTTATAGTGGTGCGGCAAGTGGTTTGTGGTCATTACGTCCTTTCATTTTGTTACTTTATGGCAGCCAAAAAATCCATTTCTGGCAAACTGAAGAACAGCCCCTTGCCCTCGAACAGCAAGACTACGACATCAGCATACCCGCGATTAATTTAAGAATCATTGGCACACAAGCAACGCAAGAAATTGTGGCGTTATTCCAACATCAACAATACCCCAACGCCCCATTCAGCCAAGCGTGCCTGCAACAACAAAATATATTAAAACGGGGCTTAGAATGGCTTTGTGGACGCTCAACCAGGGGAAAAAATAATCTATTGCGCAAAGGGGTTATCTCATTTTCATCGAAACTCTCTCTTTATCTTGCTGATAAAGAGAAAAATTAATTGAAAATCTACCGCACTTTCAAACTTAAGTTGGCAATACCATACTGAAAAATAAGGTGATTTTATGCCTATTTGCGAAAAAATAAGGCGTTATTCCACGCCTTATTTTTAGTGAATATGTGTTATTCCGCCACAGGATAATGCTGATAGCCCAGCTGTTTCGACACATTACGTCCTGCTTGGTGAAGCAAGTCCACAAGGTGAGTGAGGTTTTCTTTTTCAAAACGCACTAACGGCAATGAAATCGAAATGGCGGCAATGCAATGTCCAAAGCGGTCGTAAATCGGTGCGGCGACACAATGTAGTCCGACCTCTTGTTCTTCTTTATCTTCAGCATAATGCTGTTCACGCACCAATGCTAATTCTTGCTTGAGTTCTTCGATATTTTTAAGCGTGTTCGCCGTGTGCGGGATAAATTCCACCTCTTTCAACAAGGTTTCCACTTCGTCATCAGTATGTGCGGAAAGCAACACTTTCCCAATCGCCGTGCTGTACGAAGGATTTCGCCGCCCCACGCGAGAATACATTCTTAAATTGTAAGTGGAATCAATTTTATGCAAATACACAATCTCATTGCCATCAAGGGTGCCTAAATGCAGGGTTTCCCCTGTTTGTTTTGAGATTTCTTCCATTTCTTTATTTGCCAACTCAATCAAATCTACATATTCCAATGCCCTTGCGCTGAGTTCAAATAATTTTAAGGTTAAGCGATATTTATCCGTTTCACCTTCTTGAGCCACAATCCCTAGGCCTTTCATCGTTTGCAAAAAACGATAGATCGTGCTTTTCGACATCATTAAACGCTGAGCAAGATCCGTTACACCAATTTCCTTTTGTTCACTTAACGCATCAACAATACCGAATACTTTCAATACTGATGATACGACATCGGGTTGAGTATCTTTTTCCATAGTGCCTCTAAATATCATAAAAGAATTGCCTGTGCATATTAACACAAGCAATATTTTTGAAAAGCGGAAAAATTAAAATCATATTTCATTTTTATTGAACAAAAGCATTAATAAATTTATAATCGGCATTATTTCACTCACTTTATTAAGGGGGAAAAAGTGAAAAAAATTGCAATTATTGGCGAATGTATGATCGAATTAAACGGTGAGCCATTTGGCAATATGTGGCAAACTTACGGCGGGGACACGCTTAACACCGCTACCTATCTTGCCCGAGTAAGTAATCCACAAGATATTGGTGTGCATTATATTACCGCAATGGGGGCGGACAAACTCAGCCAACAGATGATTCAACACTGGCAACAAGATCAGATTCACACCGACAGCGTACTTATCGATCCCAATCGCCAAGCAGGGCTTTATTTAATCCAACTCGATAAATTTGGCGAACGCACCTTTCTTTATTGGCGTTCAGAATCTGCCGCGCGTTACTTACTGCAACACCCCGATTATCCGCAAGTGCAAGATAAATTAGCAGAAATGGATATGATTTATCTCAGTGGCATTTCCCTTGCCATTTTGCCTGATGCCGATCGCTATGCGCTTATCGAACAGCTCAAACAGCTTGCCGCGCAAGGCGTAAAAATTACCTTTGATAGCAACTATCGCCCGAAACTCTGGGAATCTGCCGCAAAAACGCAAGAAATTTACACTGCACTTTATCCACTGGTTCACCTTGCTTTAGTCACCTTTGATGATGAACAAGCGCTCTGGGGCGACAACGATCCTGCACAATCTGTGCAACGCTTAAGAGAACTTGGGGTAAAAAATATCGTGTTGAAACAAGGTAAAGAAGGGGCATTATTCTGCGATGAGCAAGGCAACCAGCAAAATGTTGCCACCACGCCTGTAACCAACGTGGTGGATACCACCTCTGCAGGCGATGCCTTCAACGCTGGCTTTTTAAACGGCTATTTGCGTGATAAATTACCGCAACAATGCTGCCAACAAGGCAACCAAGTCGCAGGCATCGTCATTCAGCATAAAGGGGCGATTATTGACAAAAACGCCACCGCACACCTAATTGATCAATTTAACTGAGGAATACGCAATGAACACAGCGCAAATTATTGAAAAACTTCGCCAATTAAAAGTGATCCCCGTGATCGCCCTAGATAACGCACAGGATATTCTTCCCCTTGCGGAAACCTTAGCCAGCAACGGCTTACCAGTGGTGGAAATCACTTTCCGCTCAGCCGCAGCGGAAGAAGCAATCCGCTTAATCCGCCAGCATAACCCTTCTATCTTAATCGCTGCTGGCACGGTGCTAACCAGCGAACAAGTGGTACAAGCGAAAAATGCAGGCGCAGATTGCATTGTTACCCCAGGCTTTAACCCAAAAATCGTAAAACTTTGCCAAGAATTGGATATTCCTGTTATGCCGGGAGTGAATAACCCAATGTCCATTGAAGCGGCATTAGAATTAGGCGTAACCGCAGTGAAATTCTTCCCTGCCGAAGCTTCAGGTGGCGTGAAAATGATCAAAGCCTTACTCGGCCCTTATGCACAATTACAAATTATGCCAACGGGCGGAATCAGCGTAAACAACATTAAAGACTATCTCGCCATTCCAAATGTCGTGGCGTGCGGCGGCTCGTGGTTCGTAGAAAAATCCCTTATCAACAGCCATAATTGGGAAGAAATCGGCCGTTTAGTTCGTGAAGCCGTAGCAATTACTAATGCTTAACTCGGCTAATAGCAAAACAAAGCCTTGAAAAAAGTGCGGTGGAAAATTTTGAAGAATTTGCACCGCACTTTTTCTTATAATTCAGAACATCAATAAGGCATTTTGCCTGCTTTTTCAATTAATGATTTGAGATAGGGAATATCATCGTGGCTTAGCATATCGATCAAGCCTTCGCTTAGCCATTGAATGATTTCACTTTCTGTATCGTAACCATATTTTTGGTTGTACATTTCTAGCACAGGGATTTCTTTGGATTCGTGCAGATACATTCTCACTGATAACCCTGCTTTTTTGTAAGCAATTAAATCTTCTTTGCCAACATAGTGGTATTCCACGCAAACACTGCTGGCGTTTGATCCCAACACTGCACTGAGCTGATCGTTATAGCGTGCGAGGGTAACCACTTGTAAACGCAATGCTGGTAATAATGCTTTGACTTTATTAATTAAAACGTGATCAAAACCCAATAATAAAATTTGATCTACCGTGTTGGTGCGTTGCAAAATCTCCGCCAGCACTTCGGCAAAACGCTGATGATTACGGCGTTGTTTGGCTTCTACAATCAAACCAACATTATTTTCTAATGCCCATTTTAACACGGTTTCTAATTCCACAATGTGCGTACCTTTGAATTCAGGTGAGAACTTTTCACCAAAATCATAGCGTTGTAGTTCAGCAAGCGTCATTTGTTCCACATAACCTTCACCGTTAGAAACGCGTTCGATAGAAAAATCGTGGATAACCACCATTTTTTCATCTTTTGTCATTGCAATATCAAGTTCAATGCTATGTGTTCCCGCCTCTAATGCGCCGATAAAAGCAGGCATTGTGTTTTCTGGATACTTGGCACTGTAACCGCGATGGCTGTTTGCCAAAATCAAACCTTTTTCTGTAACGTTAAATTCAAATGCCATTTTCAACCTCTCTTTTAATTCATTTTAAAAACTAAATTCATTTTAGAGATAATAGAAACATCGCGCAAATACTATCGCAAATAACAGGGATAAATATCTAATTTTCGTGATCGAACTCACAAAAACAAACTTAAATGAGTTTATTTTTTATATTGTAATTGATCGCGCTTTATCTTCTAGTTTAGAGTATCCACAAAATTATCATCGAGGAGGAATCGATTATGGCAAAACTAGAATTACGCAATATCACCAAAAAATTTGGTGATTTTTATGCAGCAAATAATATTTCGTTTAGTGCTGAAGAAGGGGAATTTGTTACCTTGCTCGGCCCGAGTGGTTGCGGAAAAACCTCATTACTGAAATTGATCGCAGGCTTTCATCGTGCCGATGAAGGGGAGATTGTGATTGGCGATCGCCAAGTGAATGACATTCCACCAGAAAAGCGTAACACGGCGATGTGTTTCCAATCTTATGCGTTGTTCCCTCATTTGAATGTTTCACACAATATTTGTTATGGGCTAAAGCAAAAGAAAATTCCTATTGATGAACAAATTGCACGCTTGAATGTGGCGTTAAAACAAATGGATTTAGAAACCCAAAAGCTAAAATTACCTTCTGAGCTTTCGGGCGGTCAGCAACAACGTGTCGCCCTTGCACGCGCAATGGTAACGCGTCCTGATGTGATTTTATTTGATGAGCCGCTCTCAAATCTTGATGCGAAATTACGCGAAAGTGTACGTTTTGAAATTAAGCAACTTTCTCATCAATACAATCTTACCAGTATTTATGTTACCCACGATCAAGCAGAAGCCTTATCAATGTCAGATAAGATCATCGTGCTAAACAAGGGGTCGATTGAGCAAGTAGGTACGCCGCAAGAAATTTATTATCAACCGAAAAATCGCTTTATTGCCGATTTTATTGGCGTGGCAAACATTACTAAAGCGAATGTCAAACATTGGCAAGGTGATCTCTATCAAGTGGATTCCTTATGGGGCAAATTCATTGTGCAATCAGCCCACAAGCCTGTGGCTGAGAATATTTATATTTGTTTCCGCCCTGAAGATGCAATCCCTTGTGAGCCAAATAGCAACGTGGAAAATAAATTTAGCGTCAAAGTGCTGCAAACCGCCTTTATGGGCAATATGACTGAAGTGCAAGGCTTGGTAACTTCAGGTTTGCCCAATGAGAAAGTGCGGTTGCAATTAACCAAATTTTCGCCGTTGTTAAATCAATCAGAAGAATTATTTTTCACCCTCGCGCGTGATGCCATTCGTTTCTTGGAGGCGGTATGAAATCCTTAAAACAAGATCTCAAAGCCTGGCTTCTGTTAGGAACAGGGCTTGGCACTATTTTATTATTAATGGGTTCAACCTTTTATTTAGTGGTGGCGCAAAGTTTCGGCTTGCAAAATATGTATGGCGAACCGTCCCATTTCACCTTGGATTATTGGCAAGAAGTGCTTAGCAATCCTATCTTTCATAAGTCTTTTTGGTATTCGGTACGCGTTTCCTTTCTTGGCGCGGTATTTTCCATTTTAGTGGCTTACCCTATTGCGCTGTGGTTGCGTAATCCAATTAAAGGCAAAGAATTTATTGTTACCTTTTTCCGTATGCCGATGCTGGTGCCGGGATTGGTTGCTGCATTCTTATTTATGAATATGATTTCCTACCACGGCATTCTCAATGAAACCTTAGTTTGGCTCGGTATTTGGGAGCAGCCAAAATCCCTACAAAATGACAGCTTTGGCTGGGGCATTGTGATTTTGCAAATGTGGAAAAATATTCCTTTCGCCTTAATTCTTGTTGGCGGTGCAGTGAATTCACTAAAAAGCGATCTCTTTGATGCGGCGTCAAATCTGGGTTCAAACAGTTGGCAGCGTTTTATTTATGTGATTTTCCCTCTCACACTTGGGGCGGTGCAAGTTTCCTTTATTTTGATTTTTATCGGTGCATTAGGGGATTTCGCCTTTTATAGCATTGCCGGCCCACGCGATACCTATTCTCTGGCTCGTTTTATGCAAATGAGCGCCTATGAATTTGAAGAATGGAACCAAAGTGCGGTGTTAGCAATGGTAATTATGCTCACCTCTGCACTCGCGTCAATTTTAATCACGCTGATTATTCGTCCATTATCTGTTAAACGAGGAGCGGTAAAATGAACAAAATACAAAGCAAAAACACACGTTTAATCAACCGCATTGTGCTGATCTTTTTTGTGGTAGTAAATTTTGTTTGGCTCGTTTTGCCGTTCCTAATGGCAGGATTATGGTCGCTTGTTGATCCACAACATCCTTGGAGCTATCCAGATATTTTCCCGCCTGTGCTTTCTTTTGAACGTTGGCATTATGTATGGGAAAACACCGCACTGAAAGAAGCAATGTTGAATAGCTACACCATTGCACCGATTGTTTCTTTAATCGCCATCACCCTTGCCTTGCCAACAGCCTATGCCTTTGGTCGAATGGAGTTTCGTGGTAAAAAAATTGCCGAACTCATCACCTTAATTCCTTTGGTGATCCCGGGAATGATCATTGCGCTATTCTTTAGTGCGGTGTTAATTCAGTTAAATATTAACAATCCAATGATCGGCATTATTATCGGGCATACGGTAATGACATTACCTTACGCGATTCGCATTTTATCTTCAGGATTTTCTTCCGTGCCACAAGATTTAATTGATGCAAGTCGCGATCTTGGTGCGTCAAAATTCACTACCTTTAAAGATGTTTATCTACCTATGCTAAAACCTGCATTTTTGGCGTCAATTATTTTCTGTTTAGTGAAAAGTATCGAAGAATTTAGTATTTCTTTTGTCATCGGTTCACCAGATTTTATCACCGTTCCAACCATACTTTACTCTTTCTTGGGCTACTCTTTCATTCGCCCAAATGCCGCCGTGGTATCGATCATCTTATTAATTCCAAACGTTATCTTGCTATTAATTATTGAGCGTTTATTGAAAGGTAACTATTTATCACAATCCACAGGCAAAGCCTGATTTCCACCAGAGGAGAAACAATGATGAAAACTCGTCTTATCAAAACCGCATTAATCAGTTTAGGGCTAACCACCGCCCTGTACGTTTCGGCTTCCCAAGATCTCAGCCAAAAAAGCTGGGAAGAGATTGTGGCGCAAGCTAAACAAGAAGGCTCGGTAACCTTTAGCGTGTGGTATTTACAACCGCAATTCCGTCTTTTTGTCAAAGATTTTGAAAAAGCCTATGGCATCAAAGTGAAAATTCCTGAAGGCACTTTAGACGGCAATATGAATAAGCTGATCGCAGAAAAATCCCTCGCGAAAGGAAAAATGGACGTGATCGCCATCGCAGCCGACAATTATCCTATCGTGCAGAAAAATGATGTGTTACGAAATCTCAACAGCTTGCCTAATTTCGCTCAAGCCAACCACGCTTTGCAAGGAGTGAAATTTGGCAATCACGCAATGGGCTTTTGGGGCAACCAAACGGGCTTCGCTTATGATCCAATGCGGGTGAGTGAAGATCAACTGCCACAAACCTGGGCGGAAACTGAAACCTATATCCAAACTCACCCGAAAAAATTTGGTTACGCTGATCCAAATGGTGGGGCTTCGGGCAAAGCCTTTATTTTCCAAGCCTTGCTCAACATCAGTGGTAATTATGATTATCAAAACACACCTTTTGACGCAGCTCAAACCGAAAAATGGCAAAGCACTTGGGATTGGTTTAATCAAAATAAACAAAATATGGTACGCACCGCCTCGAACGCGGACAGCTTAACACGCTTAAATGATGGTGAATTAGACATTGTTTCCGCGTGGCAAGATCATTTATTTAGCCTACAAAAACAAGGCGCGGTAACACCAAGATTGAAATTCTATGTGCCAAAATTTGGTATGCCGGGCGGCGGTAATGTGGTGGTTGTCGCACAAAATGCCCCACACCCTGCGGCAAGTTTAGTGTTTACCAACTGGCTAGTTTCACCTGAAACGCAACAAAAATTAGCCGACCATTTTGGTATCCGCCCATTAAATGCCGAAGTGGGCGAAGCGGATATTCCATTCTTCCCACTAGATTGGAGCAAAGCCGCCATTGCTGATTTTACCAAAGAAGTGATCGCCAAATAATATTATTGATGAGTTAAGGTTCTGCCTTAACTCATTTTTTTCTCTCTTTTTTTGATTATTGTTGCAACAAAATCCATTTAGATTTAACGTTGTTATTGCAAAAGTGCGGTTAAAAATTTTGCAATTTTTATGGCATTTAGTGCAAATAATGCCCCTTCCTTTCTCTCAATATTGGAGGACATTCTATGAAAAAACTCACCTTAAGCCTTAATTTAGTTAGCTTACTTAGCTGCTCACTGTTTTATGCAACCAATCTTAATGCTGCGCCTAATGTGCCTGACAATCCCCAAGCACAAGCGCTGCAATTAGAAAAAATTGTGATTTTCAGCCGACACGGTATTCGCACGCCCTTAGTTGGTAAAGACAGCATTTTATCCCAAGCTACCCCTTATCAATGGGTAAAATGGCAGGATAAAACGGGCTATCTCACCGCTAAAGGTGCAAGATTAGAAAAATTATTCGCGGCGTACTGGTCTGAATGGTTGCAACAAACAGGAATTCTTTCCTCACAATGCCCGAAAAACGATCTCTTTATTTACACCAATGCTCGTCCACGCACCATTGATACTGGCGTAAGTTTCGCTAAAGGGGCTTATTCACATTGTGCAATAAGAGTCAATTATCTGGGCGAATATAACACGATGGATAACACCTTTAATCCCGTGATTCGCAGCAAAGTAGATAAAGCCTTTGAACAAAAAGCACGCAAAGCGGTAGATGAATTAGTGGGCGAAGGTGGATTTGCACAACTCAACAGGCATCTACAAAGCAATTTCAACGAACTCGCGCAAGCCTTAAATCAAGGACAATCGCCATTATGCCAAGAAAAACAATTGTGTAATTTAGACCAAGAAGCCAATACGCTCACTTTCACCCAAGGCAAAGAGCCTAAAACCACAGGTGCGTTACGTGATGGCACAGGTGCGGCAGATAGTTTCCTACTACAATATTACGAAGGCTTCCCAGCCAAAGAAGTGGCTTGGGGACGCATTGATAACCAAGAAAGCTGGAAAAAAATTGTTGATATAAAAGAGCGTTACAACCAATTATTATTCGGCACGCAAGTAATGGCAAAAGAAGCCGCAACGCCATTGCTCACCTTTATTCAAAACAGCTTCAAAGATTATGGTTATCAGCACCCTTACATTGAAAAAGCTCGCAAGTCGAAAGTGGTATTATTAGTCGGACATGATTCCAATGTTGGCTCGCTCTTACCATTATTGAAAGTGAAACCTTATCATCTGCCCGATCAGCTAGAAACCACGCCAATTAGTGGTAAAGTGGCATTTGAGAAATGGGTGAACGCAAAAGGCGAAGCCTTTATGAAAGTGGAATATGTTTATCAAACCATTGATCAATTACGCAACGGCACGAAACTTTCTTTGACTAATCCCCCAAATCGTATAACCTTACAGCTTGAAGATTGCCCAACCAACGCGCAAGGTCTATGCAAAATGGAAGATTTTTACCAAGCCGTTGAAAACGCCTTAAAATAATACCGCACTTTTCGTTGTGCGAGTTAAGGTAACATTGAGGGATAAGCCTCTCTGATCGCAAAGCGAGGCTTTTATTTCATAAAGACAACAAAATGAAAAAAGAAAATTCCGTATTTAATTTAAAATCCAGCGAAAAATTGTTATTACGCCTCATACGTCAATATTCCCCTTCACGCAAGGAATTAAGTGCTTTGTCGGGCTTAACGGCAGGGGCAGTAACGCAATATTGCCGCAAACTGCTGTTTCTCGGCTTAATTAAAGAAACGGAGAAAATGGTAAAAAAACGGGGAACGCCCTCTTTTCATTTAACTTTAAATCCCAATGCTTGTTGCTCGATTGGTATCACCTTTTCAGATAACTCATTTCAGCTCGCAATCGTGGATTTTATTGGCAATAAAATTGCCAATGAACGCTATGTTTACCACAATAGCGTGCAATTTGATGAATTATGCCAACAAATTCGCACCGCACTTCAGCAACTTTTAGACAAAAAATTTCTCGCTGAAGCAAAAATTCTCGGCATCGGTTTTTCTCTTTCTGGCTACCTATTGGCCGATCAATCCATTTCCTCCCCTTGGTTTCCGTTATTACAAAATATCCCTAACTTAGCCAACGTATTCAGCGAAAAACTGGGCTATCCTTGCTACATCGAAAACAACATTAACACCGTTGCCTTAGGGGAATATTATTCAGGTTTATGGAATGATATTGAAGATATGGTGGTGATTAGCCTTGATTTTGGTATCGGCGCGGGGATTATTTCACAAGGTAAGCTAATCCGTGGCGGTTTCGGCAATGCAGGGGAAATCGGCTTATTATTTCCTTATGGCTCCCCACGCCCAAGTTGGAAAGATCTGAAAGAAAAACTTGGCGAAGAAAATCAGAACGCTAACCTACTCGACAACTCAGCGGTAAAAACTTGGCTTGAACATAGCCAACCCCAAGTGTTATCGCTCATTCTCTCCGCCATTGCGTGGCTTGATCCAAAAGTAATCGCCCTAACAGGAATGTTGCCCCAAACGCTAATCAATCAACTAATTGATTATGTTAAAAATGCAGAACAAGTGCAAAATATCAACCGCACTTCAGCACAACTCAGTGCCTCAAAAATAAAATTTGAAGATATTTCCATCGGCGCTGCCATTGTGCCAATTTATCACTTCTTACAAGATGGATGAGTAAATAATAAAGTGCGGTGCAAAAATCAGAAAAATTTGCACCGCACTTTTTCTTTATCTTGTTGTTGAGCGTAATGCAAAATAGCATTACAATTATCACAAAAATCAAAGGAGGAAAAATGGCAACACTTAATATTCGCCTTGATGACGAACTAAAACAAGAAGCTTATGCGGCATTACAGAAAATGAACCTGACACCAAGTGAAGCGGTAAGATTATTATTCCAATATGTCGCACAAAATAATAAATTTCCTATTCAAACGGTGTTAGTCAATGATGAAGATCTTGAATTGCTCGAAACAGTACGTCATCGCCTAGCCCACCCAGAAAAAGGCATTAAGGTTAGCTTCGATGAACTATGAGCTAGTTTTTGATCCAAGGGCGTTAAAAGAATGGCGTAAACTTGATGAAAATATAAAAGCACAATTTAAGAAAAAATTGGCTGAGATTTTGCGTAATCCTCACATTGAAGCTAATCGGCTTAGTCATTTTCCTGATTGCTATAAGATAAAACTACGCAATGCGGGATACCGTTTGATTTATCAAGTTCAAGATGAGCAAGTGATTGTTTTTGTTGTGGCTATCGGTAAACAAGAAAACAACCAAGCTTACAAAGAGGCAAAAAAAAGCTATAAAAAATCCGTACTGTTGTACGGATTTTTTGTATTTGCTTTACGCTGAAAATTACTTCACACGCGAAACATATTCACCAGAACGGGTATCAACTTTGATCACTTCGCCTGTTTGTACGAATAATGGCACGCGCACTACTGCACCAGTGCTTAATGTGGCTGGTTTGCCGCCTGTTCCTGCGGTGTCGCCTTTTAAGCCAGGATCGGTATCCACGATTTCTAATTCCACAAAGTTTGGTGGGGTTACAGAAATTGGTGCGCCGTTCCATAGGGTTACGATACAATCTGCTTGGTCTAATAACCATTTTTCTGCATCGCCCACCGCTTTTGCATCTGCTGAATATTGTTCAAATGTTTCTGGGTGCATAAAGTACCAGAAAGCGTCATCTTTGTAAGAATAGGTTAAGTTTAAATCCATTACGTCAGCCGCTTCCACAGACGTACCTGATTTAAAGTTCACATCTAACACTTTGCCAGAAATTAATTTACGAATGCGAGTACGGGTAAACGCTTGACCTTTTCCCGGTTTTACAAATTCATTTTCAACGATCACGCAAGGCTCGCCATCTTGCATAAATTTTAGACCTGGTTTGAAGTCAGTGGTAGTATATGTAGCCATATTATCCTCAAATAAAAAGAGATTGTTTTTAAAAGTGCGTATTTTAACCCGAAATATCCCCATTAGAGAAGTAGAAAATTGGGCAGTTCATCTCGCAAATGCCATTTCCGATCCCAAAGTCTTGCTGGAACACTTAAATCTTCCCCTTTCTCTTTTTGAAAAAGATTTTGCGGCCCGCAAGCTGTTTGCGTTGCGTGTTCCCTTGCCTTTTGTGGAACGAATGGAAAAAGGCAACCCGAATGATCCGCTCTTTTTGCAGGCAATGACGTCTCATTTAGAATTTGTGCAAGAGGAAGGATTTAGCAAAGATCCCTTAGAAGAACAACAAACCGTCGCGCCAAATATTTTGCATAAATACCATAACCGTTTGTTATTTATGGTAAAAAATAGCTGCGCGATTAATTGTCGCTACTGTTTCCGCCGCCATTTTCCTTATGCCGAAAACAAGGGCGATAAGAAAAATTGGCAAAAAGCCTTGGACTATATTGCGCAACATTCAGAAATTGATGAAGTGATTTTCTCTGGCGGCGATCCGCTTATGGCGAAAGATCACGAGCTACAATGGCTGCTAAAACAATTAGAAAAAATCCCGCACTTACAGCGTTTACGCATTCACAGCCGTTTACCGGTGGTGATTCCGCAGCGTATCACTGAGGAACTTTGCGAACTGCTGGCGCAATCTCGTTTGCAAACGGTGTTGGTTACCCACATCAATCACCCCAATGAAATTGATGAGCATTTGGCACACGCAATGGTGAAGCTGAAAAATGCGGGCGTAACCTTGCTTAACCAAGCGGTGATGCTGAAAAATATAAACGACAATGCCCACACGCTAAAGGCCTTGAGTGAGCAACTTTTTCGCATAGGCATTCTGCCCTATTACTTGCATTTGTTTGATAAAGTGGAAGGCGCGAGCCATTTTTATCTTGATGATGAAAGTGCGGTGGAAATTTACAAAGAATTACAAAAGCTCACTTCAGGCTATCTAGTGCCGAAATTAGCACGCGAAATTGCCAATGAGCCGAATAAAACCTTATATTCCGCTTAATTCAGCATAGAACAATGGCGAAATATCCTTTAAAATACGCAAAATTTA
This sequence comes from Avibacterium volantium, assembly GCF_900635775.1. Classification (NCBI taxonomy): domain Bacteria; kingdom Pseudomonadati; phylum Pseudomonadota; class Gammaproteobacteria; order Pasteurellales; family Pasteurellaceae; genus Avibacterium; species Avibacterium volantium. The sequence goes on from NZ_LR134167.1 coordinate 1,998,655, forward strand.
CACCGCACTTTAGTTTAGTGCTTTTATTAACATAAGGTATCAACTGTGACTGAACAACATAAACCAGAAAATAATGCTGCTAACACAGCACAAAATGAACTTGATTTAGAATTTAATCAAATGGAACCCATTACGCCGAAGAAAACCATTACGCCAGAGCCTTCTTTGTTAGATAAAGCTAAAGGTTTTGTACATTCTTTCGGCAAAAAAGAACAGCCAGTTTCTGAACCTCAAAAACCTGTTATCAGCGAAAGCGAGGTCATCGTGGAAAATCACGCCAATAATACCCAAGAAACGGAGGTGATTATGGAAGAAAATGTGAAAACAGAACCTGTTCAGGAAGAACCTGTAAGCAGAAGTTTAAATAAGCCTGAACGTTGGGCAATTTTAGGCTTCATTCCGCCAAAATATCGCCGTATTTTCATCGTATTATTACTTGCGGTGATCATTTTGTTGATTATCTCTTGGTTAAAACCAAGTACAGATACGGTAAATGCGTTTGAACAGCCGTCAAACAGCATTCCAACGCAGTTCCAATCGCTCAATCAAGAACAGCCAATGGAAAATAATGTGTTGGATAACTTAAACCAAGGGCAACCTGCACAACAAGCAGATACACAAAATGCTCAAAGTAGCAGTGAGAATGCGCAAACTACTGTGGCAAATGCAGAAAATAGTGCAGACAATGCTCAAAGCAATCCTGCAACAAGCCCTGAACCGGTTGCCCAGCCAAGCGTTCAAACAGAGCAACCTGTTGTGCCAGCAGTGAAACCGCAACCAACACCCGCTGAGCCAAAACAAGTGGTAGAAACGGTGAAAACGGCAAGCAACCCTGCTGCGGCACAAACACAGCCGAAACCACAGCCTAAGCCTGTGGCAAAAGCGACAACGCAAACAACCAATACAAGCAAACCAAAAGCAGAAAACAAAGCTCAAACTGCGAAAAAAGCAGAGCCTAAAGCGGAGAAAAAAGTCCCTGTGGTGGAAGCAAAACCAGCAACGAACAAACCTACTGGCACAAGCAAAACCCTGACTATTCCGCAAGGCGTTTCGCTTATGCAAGTCTTCCGCGATAACAATCTGAATATTTCTGATGTGAATGCGATGACAAAAGCAAACGGTGCGGGCAATGCGTTAAGTAGCTTTAAACCGGGTGATAAAGTGCAAATTTCGGTTAATTCGCAAGGGCGTGTTGAACAGCTTCGTTTAGCCAATGGTAGCACCTTTATTCGTCAGGCGAATGGCACTTATCAGTATAAAAAATAAACCGTAAAAAAAGTAAACTGTTGAAAGAAACAAAAATGGCGGAATTTAATTTTCCGCCATTTTTTATTTCTGACAAAAACGACAAAAATTACAACCGCACTTTCTCTCCGCCGAAATCGTCCAATAAATTGGACGTTAATTTAGTAAGAATCCCTGTCATCAACACAAAATCGGCATCAAAGCGTTGCGCCACATCTTCTTTCAAAATATCGTCATTTTTTTCCCGCACTTCATCGGCAAACTTCAAGCGTTTTAAGGTGCCGTCTTCATTTAATACAAAGGTGAGATGCGCTTCCCATTCCAAAGCCAATTTGGTGATGGTTTTGCCAGATTGCAATAATGACAGAATTTCTTCCGCATCTAAGGCTTGCTGTTTGCAACGGATCACGGCGTTATCTTCACTGCCACGTAATTCGGCATCTTCCAATACAATCAACCAATCTGGTGTGGCATCATTGCTCACCCAATGACTCATTACTAAACTTGGATCATTGGCAAAAGCCAGCGGCACAACAGGCAGAGAGCCTAAGGATTTACGCAATAGTGCAAGGGCGTCCTCAGCACGCTTGCTTGAAGCCGCATCGACATAAACGAGCTGATTTTCACTATCCACCCAAATTGCCGTTTGCTGATATTTACTAAAGGCACGCGGTAGCAACATTGCCACCACATCGTCTTTCAGCGCTTGCTTTTCCACTTTCTTCAATTTGCGATTTTCTTTTTGCTCTAAATCAGCAATCCGCTGATCTAATTCGCGTTTTACAACGTGAGCAGGCAGGATCTTTTCTTCTTTGCGAGCCATTAATAAAATCTGTTTGCCCACCGAAAAATGTAACAACTCACTGGTTTTCAACGGTGAAACCCAACCAAATTTCTGCATATCCCCTTGACCACAAGGGTGAAACTCACATTGTGCAAGCTGTGCTTGCAACTGCTCGGCTGACCAATCTAATTCTTTAGTTAAACGATAGGTCATAACGTTCTTAAACCACATAGGCATTCCTTCTTTATTCGGGTAAAATGTGCCAACGAAAAACCTATTGTAACTGATCTTAAACAAAACTATGCAACAGAAATTAATTACTTTCATCGGCGGCGGAAATATGGCGCAAGCCATTGTGTTTGGTTTATTGAAACAGGGGTATCCTGCGCAAAAAATTACCGTTAGCGATCCGAATACGGATAAATTGGCGTTGTTTGCTGAGCGTCAAGTGAATATTTCGCAAGATAATGTGCAAGCGGTACAAAATGCCGAAGTGGTGGTGTTAGCGGTGAAGCCACAAGCGCTTGTGGAAGTGTGTCAGCCTTTAAGTGCGGTGGATTTTTCTGAAAAATTAGTGATCTCCATTGCGGCGGCAATTTCTGTGCAAAAACTTACCGCACTTTTGCCTAGCGCGCGCCATATTATCCGCGTAATGCCGAATACGCCAGCCTTGGTATCGGAAGGAATGGCAGGTTTATTTGCGGAACACAATGTGCCAGCCGATCTCAAAGCCTTCGCACAAGATTTAATGAGTGCCGTAGGGCAATCTTGTTGGGTTGATCAAGAAGATGAAATGCACTTGATTACCGCCGGTTCTGGCAGCAGCCCCGCATATTTTTTCTTATTTATGGAAGCAATGGAAAACGCCTTGAAAGCGCTTAATTTAGATGCACACACCGCACGAATGTTAGTGCAACAATCGGCGCTTGGGGCAGCCAAAATGGTGCAACAACAGCCTGATGTGGCCATTTCGACCTTGCGTGAAAATGTAACATCAAAAGGCGGCACAACAGCGGCAGCGCTTAATGTTTTCCAGCAACAACAATTATCCCAAACTGTACAGCAAGCCATTGAAGCCTGCGTGCAACGTTCACAAGAAATGGAAAAATTATTTTGATGAAAATCAGCCCTTTTAATTGGTTAGCCTTGAGCTTTTTCGGCTATTACTGCGCCTATGGTGTGTTTGTGCCATTTTTCCCCGCGTGGTTGAAATCGCAATCTTACAACGAAGAAATCATCGGCTTTATTATTGCCAGTTCTTATGTTTTCCGCTTTTTAGGTGGGATCGTTTTCTCCGCAATGATTAAAAAAGCAGGGCATTTGCTCAATGCCTTACGGTATCTCGCTTGGGCAAGCTGTGGCGTAATGCTTTATATGAGCTTTGTGGCGGAAAGCTTCCCCTTGCTTTGCCTTGGTATAGCCTTATTTGCGATGATTAATGCGGCAGGAATGCCGTTAAGTGATACTCTTGCAACAACTTGGCAACAGCAAATTAATTTGGATTATGGCAAAGCGCGATTGATTGGCTCAGCCGCGTTTGTGGTAGGCGTTACGCTGTTTGGCAACATTATTGGTTTTATTGGTGAGAATTATACGGTATGGATTTTAACCGTATTGTTAGCCCTTTATGCCATAATGCAAATGACCACACCGAAGATTTTGCCACAAGATACGCAGACAAGTGCGGTGGAAAATTCTGTTGGATTTTTGCAGTTATTAAAAAATAAATGCACGTTACGTTTAATTATTGCCATTTCTCTTATTCAAGGTTCGCACGCCGCTTATTATGCTTATAGCGTGCTATATTGGCAAAGCATTGGCATTTCTGTGCAGACAACCAGCTTACTGTGGGGATTAAGCGTGGTGGCGGAAATCTTGCTCTTTTTCTTTTCCACCAAATTATTCCGTTTCTGGAAAGTCAGCACCTTGTTTTACTGTGCCGCCATCGCTTGTGTGGTACGTTGGGGCGTGTTAGGCAGTGCGACAAGCCTTTGGCTAATTGCCTTAGTGCAATTATTGCACAGCTTAACTTATGCCCTTGGTCATTACGCAATGGTGCGTTACATCACCACGCAACCACAAAATACAATGGCGAAATTGCAAGGCTTGTATAACGGCATTTCAGGCTCAGCAGTGATCGCCTTGCTTACCGCATTGGCTGGCGTGTTATACCCAATTTCCCCACAAATGGCATTTACGTCAATGATGATTTTTGCTTTGCTCGCATTGCCGATTATTCCGCGTAAAGTGGAAGCCTTTTTAGTGCGCCGAGTAGAATAGGACGTTGAATAGGGAACAGAATAGGATTAACAATGAAAGACAGTGCCTTAATCGATCTTTTTCTGAATGAACAATGGCTAGAAAAAGGGCTTTCGGAGAATACCATTCAATCCTACCGCTTGGATCTCAGTGCGGTGGCAAATTGGCTCGAAACGCAGAATCTCACCTTTGAAACCTTAGATGCCATTGATCTGCAAAGCTTTCTTGGTGAGCGATTGAACTTGGGCTACAAAGCCACAAGTACAGCAAGATTATTGAGCGCGTTGCGTAAATTTTTTCAATATTTATATCGGGAGAAATATCGCACAGACGACCCAAGTGCGGTGCTAACTTCGCCAAAATTACCGAGCCGATTGCCCAAATATCTCACCGAACAGCAGGTTACGGATTTGCTCAACACCCCCTGCGTGGAAGTGCCGTTAGAATTACGCGATAAAGCAATGCTGGAATTGCTTTACGCCACAGGTTTACGGGTTACCGAGCTGGTTTCACTCACCCTTGACAACATCAGCGTGCAACAAGGTGTGGTGCGTGTCATCGGCAAAGGCAACAAAGAACGCATTGTACCAATGGGCGAAGAAGCCGCCTATTGGATCAAACAATTTATGCTTTATGGCAGAGCCGCATTGCTAGACGGACAGCCTTCAGACGTGCTATTTCCCAGTCGGCGCGGCACTCAAATGACTCGCCAAACCTTTTGGCACCGCATTAAACATTACGCCATTTTAGCGGATATTGACAGCGAAGCACTCTCCCCCCACGTCCTACGCCACGCCTTCGCCACTCACTTAGTCAACCACGGCGCAGATCTACGCGTGGTACAAATGCTCTTAGGACACAGCGATCTCTCCACCACCCAAATCTACACCCACGTCGCCAAAGAACGCTTAAAACACTTGCACGAAAGGTATCACCCAAGGGGGTAAAATTTGTGAAAAAACGACCGCACTTTAAAAAGTGCGGTGTTTTTTTTATCAAATTTTATTCAATCCCAATCAGCTTGTGCGTTTGAATGCTCAACTGCCATTTCGGTTTATTTGGGCGTTGGTTTAGTAAGCCTAACTGTGTGATGGTGTGGAGCAAATTCATTTCGCCGTTGTTTTCACAAGGGGAAAGGTAGTAATGCTGCGCTTGAATCTGGCTTTCGATTAACGCACAAAATTCTTGCACATCGGCATCTGCCACAATGCGAACTTCGTTAGCTTGCGTAATGCAGCGTTGGCGATATTTCTGCGCATATTCTCGTTTTGGACTGGTGGCAATATAATCAATTTGTGCAGGGACAGGCTTTAATCCATTGGTTTCAATGGCAAGAAAATAGCCCTCTGCCTTAAGTTGATCAAGCAATAAGCCCAGCTGTGGCTGAATGGTGGGTTCGCCACCCGTGATGATAATATTTTTTGCCGAAAACGACCGCACTTTAGCTAGGATTTGCTGTAACGACCACGGTTCAAAATCATTGTAGGGCGTATCACACCAAGGGCAAGCCAAGTTGCATTTGCCGAAGCGGATAAAAATGCTCGGCATTCCTGTATTTGCCCCTTCTCCTTGCAGGCTTTGGAAAATTTCTACAATGGGATAGCTTGGATTAGAAATTAATTCAGCCATTAATCTTCCCGATATTCACAAAATGAAGTAGGCGTTTCCCACAAGCGAATGGCGCTAATCGGCAAGTGTTCACTTAAGCGTTGAAAAATAAAGCGTGCCATTTCTTCTGCGGTGGTGCGAGTAGGCATTGCAAAGGTTTTGGAATTGAGATCTTGCAATAGCCGTGCAATTTGACTTTCTCGCTCGCTGGTTTCATCATAAATAAAGGCGTGATCCATTGGGGTGAGAATCTGTTCTTTTACGATCTGTTTGAGATCCGAAAAATCTATCACCATTCCTTTTTTTGCTCCGCTGGCGTGTAGTTCCCCTTGCACTTCCACTTGTAATTTATAAGTGTGGCCGTGCAGGTTTTGGCATTTGCCATCGTGTCCGTCCAACAAATGCGCCATATCAAAACTGAATTCTTTAGAAACTTTAAACATTTTGCACCGCACTTTTTTGTTGTAAATATTCGTCTAAACCTTTATTGCGCAATACGCAGCTTGGACATTCGCCACAACCACCGTCCACGCCCTGATAACAAGTGTGCGTATGATTGCGAACATAATCTAGCGCACCTAGGCTATCTGCTAACGCCCAAGTTTGCGCTTTGGTGAGATACATCAACGGCGTGCGAAGATTAAAATTGTAATCCATCGCTAAATTCAGGGTAACGTTCATTGATTTGATGAACACATCACGGCAATCAGGGTAGCCACTGAAATCCGTTTCGCACACGCCAGTGATAATGTCAGAAATACCTTGCCCTTTGGCATAAATGGCGGTGTAAAGCAAAAATAAGGCGTTACGCCCGTCCACAAAGGTGTTTGGCAGCTCATCTTTTTCTTGCTTGATTTCTGCATTTTCGTTCATTAGAGCATTTGAGGTGATCGCTTTGATCACAGAAGTATCAATGAAAGTTTGTTTTACCCCAAGATCTTGCGCGATCCATTTGGCTTTTTCTAATTCAATGGCGTGGCGCTGACCATAATGAAAGGTTACGGTTTCCACATTTTCTACGCCATAATCGGCAATGGCTTGAATTAAACAGGTGGTGGAATCTTGTCCACCAGAAAAGATAACAACCGCTTTGCGATTGTGATTTTTGAATGTTGTCATAAGATGTCCTAGTTTTTTTTTGCGTGGGAGGTTTGCGAACCACGGTTACAGCTGAATTTGATTCAACCAACGAAATAAGGGCGGTATTGTACAATAAAGGCGAGTTTAGACAAAGAAAAAGCCCGCAAAAGTGCGGGCTAAAATGGAAAAGTTTTTAGTTAAATGAATCTTTTAGGCGTTCCTCGGCACGGCGAGATTCACTTTTATGTTGCAATTTATTGAGTTGGCGTTCGAGTTTTTCTTCTACTTCATTAATTGCTTTGTACATATCCTCCGATTCGCTACTTGCGAACAAATCACCAAATGGCGTGCCGATAGAAGCCTCCACCGCAAAGCCTTTTGGTACTTTATTTAAAATGAAATGAGGATTAATCAGTTGAGTTTGCCATTTTCCTAATTTAGCAAGTCTTTCTTCAATGTGAGCGCGGATTGCAGGGGTGATGTCCATTTGTTTACTTGTGATATTTAGAGTCATAGCATTTACCTCTCTTTTGATTGTAAGTATTTCTACTTGTGTGAAACCTTATGGCTACAACATAGCTCTGTTAGGCGAACTTTTCAAGGACTTTATTGAAGAATAAAAAAGAAAAATGCAAATTTATGATCTAGGTAGAAAATTTAAAAAAAGATACTTTCATGTTATGAAAAAGTTGCTATCATTCAGGAGATAGTGTTTCTGAAATCCTCCCTTTTAAGCAATAATTTTCCATTCTTTACATAATATTTGACTAAAGTACAATCCGCTTCCTTTTTTATTTTAGATAAAAAAAGCACAGTAAATGATCATTTTTACTGTGCCTAAATGTGCCTAAAATAGTCAATGTCTATTCAACGTTTTCTAATCATCAGCATCTCGATGAGCAATGCTTAAACGTTGAAAATAGTGCCTAGTTTCTTCGAACACCACCTTGCGCAGACCAATTAGGGCGACAAGATTTGGGAATGCCATTAATCCGTTGACAATATCTGCCAAGATCCAAATGGTTTCAAGGTGAATAAACGCGCCACAGCCAACTAATACAATAAAGATAAAACGGTAGAATTTTACCCCTTTCACCCCTGCTAAATAAACAAAACAGCGCTCGCCATAATAACACCAGCCTAAAATCGTGGTGAATGCGAAGAATAATAAGCCAAGGGTAACAATCGTCCCGCCCGCTGCTGTACCAAGTCCTTTGGAGAACGCAAGATTGGTTACCGCCGCTCCTGCTTCTGGCGCTTGCCACGCCCCAGTTAGCACAATCACAACGCCTGTCATCGTACAAACGATAAGCGTATCTAAAAACGTTCCTGTCATTGAAATCAAGCCTTGGCGTGCAGGCTCTTTGGTTTGCGCCGCAGCCGCTGCAATGGGGGCGCTACCTAAACCTGATTCATTAGAGAAAATACCACGCGCCACACCCGATTGAATAGCTTTCATTACGGTATAACCTAATGCACCACCAAGTGCCGATTGCGGATTAAATGCGCTTTCAATAATCAAACTCACTGCTGCTGGCACTTGTTGCCAATTCAACACAATAATAATGATTGACGTTGCCACATAAAGCACGGCCATAAAAGGCACAACAATGGCTGCAACAGAAGAAATACGTTTAATACCGCCTAAAATAATCGCCGCAACTAAAAGCGTGATAATGGGCGCCATAATTTCCACAGGAATATGAAAACTATCCTGCATTGCGTGAGTGATAGCCTGCACTTGTGGAAATGTACCAATGCCGAAAAAGGCAACCAAGATCCCGCAAACGGCAAACATTTTTGCCAGCCATTTGATGCCTAAGCCTCGTTCAATGTAGTACATCGGGCCGCCAGCAATAAATCCGCGTTTATCAATAATGCGATATTTCACCGCCAATAAACATTCTGCATATTTGGTCGCCATACCAAACAACGCCACTAACCACATCCAGAAAATTGCCCCCGGCCCTCCAGCTTGTACAGCGGTTGCCACCCCAACAATATTTCCTGTTCCAATGGTAGCCGCCAACGCGGTGCTTAATGCGGCGAAAGCAGACACATCGCCCTTGCCGTTTTGCGCGCCTTTTTCTTTTCTAAATAAATAACTTAAGGCTCTTGGCAATTGAAAAATTTGAATAAAACCTAAACGAAAGGTGAAATAAAGCCCTACGCCAGACAATAGAATTAAGAGTGGCGGGCCCCAAATAAATGAATTAACTGATGATAATAATTCAGTGATTGACATTGAATGTTCCTCGTAAAAAATCTCGGTTTACAAGGAGGCGAAAAGAGTTTGGCGAATAGAAAAAAGACAACGCGAAGCCTCGCGTTATATCACCTGAAATAATCTCTTGCCCCTGTCCTTTTGCCTGAGCGTTTGAAAAACGATGAAAATTTCACCGCTCTTTTGCGCCTTCGGCGTCCATTTTGCAAATGCAATGGATCTCTCCAAGGGTTCGTCCAGTAACAGTCCTCGCTAACTTAATAGCACCTGAAAGATTTTACCTCGTCGGTGCAGGGTTAATTCCCTACTCTCCAGCTACCTTCATCCGAACATACTTTTGTAAAAAAGTGCGGTGGATTTTAGCAAGATAATTTTAATTTCTCAATCCTTTTGCAAAAATCGGCGGAATTCCTAAGAAAATGGACAAGAAAATAGATAGGCAACAGACAGACAATTACCGCAACGGCGTTTTAATTGCCACCGTTGCTAGACAAAATTTGTGATTTTCGATCAATTAGTTAAAGGGATTAATGCGCTTCACGCTGCCATTTTTTAGCAATATAGCTACAACTTGGCACTAAATTTAATTGATGTTCTCGCACAAATTGCACTAAGGCCTGATAAAGTTTATCCGCCACACCTTGCCCGCGTAAACTCTCTGAAACATAAGTGTGATTAGCATTAATGCTATGCGCATCAATAAAATAATAAGTGAGTTTTGCCACTTTTTGCCCTTGTTCATCAAGGACAAAAAACTCGCCATCTTGTGGATTTTGTTGATGTTGAATATTCATTTTTTCCTTTGCTTGCTTTCTTAAATAACTTTCTTTTAACTAGCCACGCCAATCTTCGCCAAAATGCTCATTCGTGGCAAAATCTGCGGTTTCACAGGGAATGGCTTTTTCTTCATTTGCCCATTCACCTAAATCAATTAGCTGGCAACGCTTGCTACAAAAAGGACGATACTGGCTTGCCGCCGTCCAAGGCACGGCTTTTTGACACACAGGACAAGGCACTTCAAAAATTTCTTCACCCATTGGTTTTCTCTTTTTCCTTTGCAAGTTGTAAATATTGGTGGTGCAATTCTAACACTTTTTGCTGCAAATAAGGCAGATTTTGGCTTAATTCTGGCTCGTTATCCACCACATCATCGGCGACTGATAAACGTTTTTCTCGGCTAACTTGTGATGTCATAATATTTTGAATCAAGGCAATTTTGTTTTGATCGCGCTTCGATGCGCGCAATAACTGAGTTTCTGGCAGCACATCAACTACTAACACGCGATCACAAAATTCCATCAGATCATTTTCGATCAACAACGGTACAACCCACAACACATAAGGCGCTTGGCTTTGCGCAAGCTGATGTAACATTTCACGCCGAATGGCAGGGTGAAGCAAATTATTTAACCACGCTTTTTCTTGCGGACGCTCAAACACAATTTGACGCAAGGCTTGGCGATTTAACTCGCCTGAATCTAACAAAATAGTTTCGCCAAAATGTGCTGCAATTTCCGCCAGCAAAGGTGTTCCTTTCGCCACCACTTCCCTTGCAATAATATCCGCATCAATAATTTCCGCCCCTAACTCGGCAAATAAATCCACAATGGTGCTTTTGCCACTGCCAATGCCGCCTGTTACGCCAACGATATAACTCATTTTTTCCTACCTTTATTTATTTTGCTAGAAATCATACGCTGTCTTTTTTAGCGAAGCAATAATAGGCTCAGGGCAGAAAGGCTTAAAAACGGCGCAAAGGGAATTTGCTGCACAATTTGTTGTCCATCACGCCTGCACAATTTTTGTATGCCACAAAAAATAATGGCATAACAGCAAGCAAGAAAAACAAAGTGCGGTAATTTTTGCCAGAAAACTCCTGCTCCAAGTGCAAACGCTAGCCAACAATCCCCTTCGCCTAACATTGTTTTGTGATAAACCATTTGACTTATGTAGCAAATACTATAAAAAATTAACAAAATTCCCACCGCACTTGCTAAAGCCTGCTCCAACGAAAGCAGAATAATGTGCCAATGCACGCCAAGCAATATCCATAAGAAAAGCCAAACGCATAATAACGGTGAAATCAATCGATAAAGCCAATCAATAATGCTGATTAAAATCACCAAGCTCAACCAAATCGCCCACCATAATGTGATATAAGGATCCGCATTAAGCTTGCTACATAAGGCAAACAATCCTGCAAAGGCAAAAATATAACACAAAAAACTACCGCTCTTTTTATTCTGCCAAGAAGAATGCAGCATTGGCTTTTCTTTTTGTTGTGGCTGGAAAAATTCACAATAATCTTGCCATACAGCTTGTTTTAGCCGTTGGACAAAAGTGGCAATATACAGAAAGATAAGTAGCCCCACAAAGCCACCCAATAAAAATGTCGCAAGCGTAATCATTGGATCATCGCTCCCATATTGAAAATCGGTAAATACATTCCTAGCAACACGGCACCGATTAAACCGCCAATAATCACCATTAGCAAGGGTTCAAGCAGTTGAGAAAGTAGATCCACTTGGTGATTGAGATCCTGCTGATATTTATCAGCAATATGTTGTAGCATCTGTGCTACCTGCCCACTTTCTTCACCTATTTTTAGCATTTGTTGTGCTGTCATTGGAAAGAAATCACTAGCTACGCTATCGGAAAATTTATAACCTTGATTGAGCCAATATAACGCCGTTTCCACCGCTTGATTTAGCACGGGATCAGCCACATCGCTTTTTTCCACCTGCCAGCTTTGCTGTTTTGGGAAAAAAGATTGCAATGCCATATTTAACGGTACGCCTGAACGCAGCATTAATGCAAGGGCTTGGCTAAAGCGAATCAAGCGGGCTAACTGGGTAATCTTGCCGAAAATTGGCATTTTATTGATACATCTATTTTTCCACGTTATTAGCTTTGCCGAACGCTTTAGGCGAAAGCGAATAAACAGCAAAACCAGTATAAATAATAAAGCAAGTTGCCAAAAATGTTGTTGCAACCCTTCGGAAAGATGTAATAAAAATGCGGTAAATGCAGGTAAGCTAGCATTATTATTGCCGTACATTTCAGCAAATTGCGGCACGATAAAAATCAGCAACAACAAGGTCAAAAGCACGGAAATGCCCAGCACCAACATAGGATAAAGCAAGATTTTTTGGATTTTTCGTTGCAGAATTAACGAGTGCTGACGATATTGTGCAATTTGCTCACACACTTGCGCGAGCTTGCCTGTCATTTCGCCCACTTGAATTAGCTGTTGTTCCTGTTGTGAAAAATATTTCCCTTGTTTTTCAATTCCTTGTGCAAAACTTAAACCGCTTTCAAGATCTTCTATCAATCGCCCAAGCCATAGATTTAAAGAAATCACAGTGCAATTCTGCAGCAATAATTGCAAACTTTGCTTAATCGGCACGGCGGATTTCAGCAGTAACGCCAGCTGGTTAATCAGCTCATACAATTCATTCGCTTTCGGTTTACGCGGAAATTGCCAGTTGCGTTGCAGCTTGATATTTTGCAACTGTCGTTGAAACAACGCTTGCCGCGCTATTTCAATATTCTCTGCCACGATCATACCTTGTTGTTTTTGTTGCAAAAAATTCGTAGCTTGCCAATTAAACAGTTTCATTTTGTGATTGTTCATTATGTGATGAATGGGCTAAATACAGATGTCGCCTAGCTTAACCAAGAAAAAAGAGCGAAAAAAATACCGCACTTTATTTTTTCGATTTAGATCGCAAAATTTATTTTTACTTATCGCGAGCCTGCTAAGCCTTGTTGGATAATGCTTTGTTAAAAATATGTTGAAATATGATCGAAATGTTTTTTCTGAGCAAAAATAATTTTGAATTATTAAACAAAAATTAGGCAAATATTAAACAAACAGATACTTAATTCGCGTTATTATTACTTATTGTCAAAAAACTGTGATCTTAATCACATTAAATTGGAGTGTTTTCCTATACAATCCGCGCCAGATTTTAAACTTAAACCATAACCACTTGTATAAGGAGTCCTTATGGCTATTGCGATCATCATCGCAACACACGGCGTGGCGGCAGAGCAACTGCTCAAAACGACCGAAATGTTGATTGGTGAACAAGAAAATGTTGCCACGATCGATTTTGTTCCCGGCGAAAACGCTGAAACGATTATGGCGAAATATCAGGAAAAACTCAGCACAACCCTATCACATTGTGATGAAGTCTTATTCCTTGTAGATACTTGGGGCGGCAGTCCGTTTAATGCGGCAAACCGTGTATCGGAAGGCAAAGACAATATGGATATTGTGACTGGGGTAAACGTGCCAATGTTGGTGGAAACCTTTATGGCGCGTGATGATGGCCCAAGTTTGCAAGAACTCGTGGCAATCGCGTTAGAAACAGGTCGTACGGGGGTTCGTGCGTTGAGATATGTGGAAGAAGAGCCAGAGCAAGCGCCGCAAGCCGTTGCTCAAGCCGCCCCTGCACCAAGCCAACCTGAAGTGGTTACACCAAATAAAGAAGGTCATCTTGTTGTTGGGCTTGCGCGTATTGATGACCGCTTAATTCACGGTCAAGTAGCAACGCGCTGGACAAAAGAAAGCAAAGTTTCTCGCATTGTGGTAGTCAATGACGATGTAGCGAAAGATAGCGTTCGTTCAACAATGCTGAAAAGCGTTGCACCACCGGGAGTAACCGCACACGTTGTGGGCGTAGATAAAATGATCCGCGTTTATAACAACCCTGAATATGCAGGCGAGCGTATGATGTTGTTATTCACCAATCCAACAGACGTGTTAAAACTGCTAGAAGCTGGCGTTGATATGAAATCCATCAACATTGGTGGTATGGCTTATAAAGATGGTAAGAAAATGATTACCAGTGCGGTATCTGTTGATGATAAAGACATTGACGCATTCAAAGCCATTGATGCAATGGGCGTGGAGCTTGATGTGCGTAAAGTATCAAATGATAGCCGTCAATATATGATGGATTTATTGAAGAAAAACAATCTTGTGTAAAGGATGAATATTATGGAAATTTCAACGCTACAAATTATTCTTGTATTTATCGTTGCCTGTATTTCAGGTATGGGATCGATCCTTGATGAATTTCAAACTCACCGTCCGCTTATCGCTTGTACCCTTGTGGGCTTAGTGTTAGGCGATATTAAAACGGGGATTATTGTGGGTGGTTCATTAGAATTACTTGCTCTTGGCTGGATGAACATTGGTGCGGCACTTGCACCTGATGCGGCATTAGCTTCTGTGGTTTCAACCATTCTTGTCATTGTGGGAGGTCAAGAAATCACTACCGCGATCGCTCTTGCCATTCCACTTGCCGCAGCAGGTCAAGTTTTAACCTATGTGGTGCGTGCAATTACTGTGGGTTTCCAACACGCTGCAGACCGTGCCATTGAAGATGGCAATTTAACTCGCTTAGACTGGATTCACTGCAGCGCCTTGATTTTACAAGCAATGCGTATTGCAATCCCAGCGTTAATCGTTGCTTTAACCGCAGGTACAGACGCTGTGCAAGCAATGTTAAATGCAATTCCGCCAGTTGTGACAACAGGCTTAAAAATTGCCGGTGGAATTATCGCCGTTGTGGGTTACGCAATGGTGATCAATATGATGCGCGCAGGCCACTTAATGCCATTTTTCTACGCAGGCTTTGTGATTGCCGCCTTTACTGATTTCAACCTTGTTGCCTTAGGTGTGCTAGGTGCAATTATGGCAGCACTTTATATCCAACTTCACCCGAAATACAACCAAAGTAAACAAGTGGTGCAAGTGGTTTCAAATGGCAACAATGATCTTGATAACAGATTAGATTAATGGGGTAAGAAAAATGACAACTGAAATGAAAAAAGTAACCCAAAGCGATTTAAATAAAGTGGTAATGCGTTCTAACCTTTTCCAAGGTTCTTGGAACTTTGAGCGTATGCAAGCACTAGGCTTCGCTTATTCAATGGTGCCTGTTATCAAGCGTTTATACCCAGATCCAAATTCTCAAGAACGCAAAGATGCAATCAAACGCCATTTAGAATTCTTTAACACACAACCTTTCGTGGCCGCACCTGTATTAGGGGTAACCATCGCAATGGAAGAAGAGCGTGCGAATGGGAAAGAAATTGATGATGCGGCAATCAACGGGATCAAAGTAGGTCTAATGGGGCCACTTGCTGGTGTGGGTGATCCAATTTTCTGGGGAACAGCTCGTCCTGTATTTGCAGCTCTTGGTGCAGGCTTAGCATTAAGCGGAAGTATCCTTGGCCCATTATTATTCTTTGTTTTGTTCAACCTTGTACGTTTAGCAACCCGTTATTACGGCGTAGTTTATGGCTATAAGAAAGGGCTTGATGTGGTGCAAGATATGAGTGGGGGCTTATTGCAAAAACTCACTGAAGGGGCATCAATTCTCGGTCTATTCATAATGGGGGCATTAGTGCAAAAATGGACAAGCATTAATGTGCCACTGGTGGTTTCCACCATTGAAAAGCAAGACGGTACAATTGAAGTGACCACCGTGCAATCTATCCTTGATAGCTTAATGCCGGGCTTATTACCATTGCTATTTACCTTTGCTTGTATGTGGTTATTACGCAACCGTGTCAATGCGTTATGGATTATCGTGGGCATTTTCATCATCGGTATCATCGGTGCAGCAACCGGTATTCTTGCTTAATCGTTACTTAAACGCAGAATAATGCTAAAATTAAACTCTCCCCGAACTTTCGCGGAGAGTTTATTTTTTGTCTAATCAGAATACGGACGTTGTTATGATCAATACCGCTTTATTAGTTTTTATCATTCTTTATTTTTTATATGCTTTCTATGATCAATTCCTAATGGAAAAACGCTTTGGTGAAACCATCTTAAAAGTGCGTTTACGCCGTAAATCGAAAATTGAAGGCCTTATTATGCTCGCACTGGTTGGCATTGCTATTTATCAAGCGCTACCACAAGGTATCGAACCTTACACAATGTTTTTATTGGTAATGTTTGGTATTTTGATGATTTATCATTTCTTTATCCGCTACCCTGTGTTTATTTTGAAAAAAGACGGCTTTTTCTTAAATAATCTTTATTTGCAATATGCTTACATCAATACCATTAATATTGGTGAAAATGGCTTTTTGCAATTAGTGTTAAAAAACCGCAAAGCCGTGCCTTTAGTTGCTGAAAATCCTAAAGATGTGGAAAAAATTCTACAATATCTCACCGATAGCGGTCGCATTTCGCAAGATCAAAACGCCCTAGAACAAGCTAAGCAACAAGCGAAACAAAAATCCACGGCGAACAAAAGCGAAAAAACCAATAAAAAAGGAAAATAACAATGCTTTACCCATTAAACGGTCAGCTCCAGCATTATGTCTGGGGCGGACACCAATTTTTACCTGAGTTTCTGGGCATTCCAGCCGAACAAAATCAATATTATGCTGAATGGTGGCTAGGGGATCACAATTCTGCCCCATCAATCATTGAAGAAAATGGCATATCTGAGCCACTAAACGCATTTTTAGCGAAAAATCCCACCGCACTTGGGGAAACAAGCCGAACCCAATTTGGCGACAACTTGCCTTATTTGCTGAAAATTTTAGATGTAAAACTGCCCCTTTCCATTCAGCTTCACCCAACAAAAGCCCAAGCTGAAGCAGGCTTTGCAAGAGAAAATACCCTAGGCATTGCCTTAAACGATCCAAAAAGAACTTACAAAGACAACAATCACAAACCCGAAATGATGATTGCCTTGTCCGATTTTTGGTTATTGCACGGATTCAAAACCAAGCAAGCCATTCTGCAAACCTTGCAAGCTCGCCCTTCTCTCGTTCCGCTTGCAGAAAAACTTGCACAACAATCCTTAGCAGATTTTTATGCCGACATTATGCAAGCCGACCAGCAAGCCCTTGCGGCGTGGCTCAACCCAATTATTCAAGCCAATCAAAGCGCTTATGCACAAAATCAGCTAAGCCTTGATAATCCTGATTATTGGGTACTTTACACAATGGACACAATGCAGATTTCCCCTGAAAAACTTGATGTGGGGCTGATCTGTTTCTACTTATTTAATATTGTGGAAGTAAAAAAAGGCGAAGGTATTTTCCAAGACGCAGGCATTCCACATGCCTATTTACGCGGGCAAAATATTGAATTAATGGCCTGTTCCGACAACGTTATCCGCGGCGGCTTAACGCCAAAACACGTTGATATTGCTGAGTTATTGAAAGTGATTGACTGCCGAGAAGTCGTGCCACAAATTATCCCTGTCGCACCAAAAAACGAGCCAGTATTCACTTATCAAACACCAGCAAAAGATTTCGCCCTCACCCAAGTGAGCTATCAACAAGCTGAGCAACATCGCTTACACGCACAAAGTGCCGAGATTTTATTGGTCATGCGCGGCGAGCTAAAAATCAGCGAAAATTCCACCGCACTTTATTTAAAACAAGGTCAATCGGCGTTTATCAGTGCAGATTCTGACTATTTAATAGAAGGAATTGAAGATGGGTATGCAGTGATTGCGAAGTTGCCCACCGAAGATAACTAAAATAAAAAGTTTACTTAGAATATTCAAAAAGCGGTGAAAGATACTTTCATCGCTTTCTGCTATGAACGCTCATACCCCACATCTTCCAACGTTGGATTTTCTGCACCTTGTTTTGCGAGTTGATCGCAGATTTCGTTTTCTCGATGCCCGCTATGTCCTTTCACCCATTGCCAATGTATTTGGTGTCTTTGTGTTTCATTATCAAGCAATAACCATAAATCTTGGTTTTTCACTGGCTTGCCTGTGCTAGATTTCCAGTTATTTTTTTTCCAATTAAAAATCCACTTAGTAATGCCATTTTTCATATATTGGCTATCGCTATGTAGAGTAACTTTGCAAGGTTCTTTTAAGCTAGCTAAAGCCTCAATAACGGCTCTCAGCTCCATTCGGTTGTTTGTTGTTTTGAAATAACCTTTTGAAATTTGTTTTTCGTGCTGTTTATAACGTAATAGAATGCCTATGCCACCCGCACCGGGGTTGCCTAGACAGGACCCATCAGTGAAAATTTCAATATGTTTCAACATAAATTCAGATAAATTTTAGCTATAATTTTTTTTCAAATGGGGCGATAATACCGCAAAATTTCATAAAGAGATAGGAAAACTATGACGACTTCACTTATCCCTGAACGTCAAATTGTGCTAGATACAGAAACCACTGGTATGAACCAATTTGGTGCGCATTATGAAGGGCATTGTATTATTGAGATCGGTGCGGTTGAATTGATTAACCGCAAATATACGGGGCGAAAGCTGCATTTGTACATTAAACCTGATCGCCCTGTTGATCCTGAGGCAATTAAAGTTCACGGCATTACTGATGAAATGTTAGCGGATAAACCAAGTTTCTCTGAAGTGGCTCAAGAGTTTATTGAGTTTATTCAAGGCGCTGAGTTGTTGATTCATAATGCGCCCTTCGATGTGGGGTTTATGGATTATGAATTTGAAAAACACAAGTGCAATGTGAAGACTAGCGATATTTGTACCGTTACAGATACCTTACAAATGGCTCGTCAGCAATATCCCGGCAAGCGCAATAGCTTAGATGCTCTTTGTGATCGTTTACATATCGATAATAGTAAACGAACACTACACGGTGCATTGCTGGATGCGGAGATTCTAGGCGATGTTTATTTAGCAATGACAGGTGGTCAAACAAGTTTGTTTGATGATACGGAAACCGAAGAACCGATACAACAGATTGAAGAAGAAGTACAAATTGAAAGTGCGGTGGTTTTTTCACAAGATTTTACTGTGATTACACCCGATGCAGAAGAAGAGCAAGCCCATTTAGACTATTTAAAATTAATTAATAAAAAAAGCAAAGAAAACTGTTTATGGATAAAACGAACGGAGAATGAAAGCGTACATTAGCGCTCATTGATTAATCAGTTAAACAGCCGGGTATAAAAATTGCTTGACGAACTTTTCGTTCACTATTATTATGCCTCTCGCTAACGCGGAGTGGTAGTTCAGCTGGTTAGAATACCTGCCTGTCACGCAGGGGGTCGCGGGTTCGAGTCCCGTCCATTCCGCCAATTTAGCACTCTTAGATTCGGAGCGGTAGTTCAGCTGGTTAGAATACCTGCCTGTCACGCAGGGGGTCGCGGGTTCGAGTCCCGTCCGTTCCGCCAATCTTTTTTATCCTTTCTAAATATTTTCTTTTTTATATCCTCCTTTTAATTATTTTTAGAGAATATAAGATTCTGCATATAAAAATCTGCATTTCAACACTCGTGTATTGACTACAAGCATCAAAATGCAGACTAATTTCTCAATCTATTATTTAAAAATATTTCTCGTTTGCTCTACCCGTTTAAATTGGCTGATTAATAAAACCGCCAACAGTAGGCTGTAAAAGGCGAAAATCACCACAATCCATTGAGCCATTGAAAAGCCTAGGAAAGACCAGCTAATCTCCGCACAAGATCCCGTTGGATTAAATACATAAGGCAACCAGCGATCTAATGGCAAGGTTTGTGGAAATTCAGCCATATAAGAACATTGATTCCAAGGTGCCGGATTGAGCTGATAATCAACGTGTTTAATGGCGAGCAATAAGCCTTTCACTGCGCTGCCTAAGCCCACCAATAATGCCAATAAACGCAAAATTAATGCACGCGGATAAAGCAAGCCAATTAATGCTGAAAATGTAATGCCAAACAAGGCGACTCGTTCGTAAATACACATTACGCAAGGGGCTAACCCCATTCCGTGTTGAAAATAAAGTGCGGTGCTTTCTAACGCAATTGTTGAGATCAATAAAAGCAACCAACCGCCACGATTGAGTGATAACTGTTTGAAATATTTCAGCATTGGGAATCCTTCTTATACTGGCGTAATTAATCCAATTTGTGCTAAAAGTTGTGTCATTACAGGCAATAAAAATTCTACCGCAAATAACCCCACTAAAGATAACACAATTGTATAAGGTAGCGCCATATAAACCATTCTTCCGTAAGACAAACGAATTAACGGCGCAAGTGAAGAAGTCAGCAAGAATAAAAATGCCGCTTGCCCATTTGGTGTTGCCACTGATGGCAAGTTTGTCCCTGTGTTGATGGCGACAGCAATTAATTCAAATTGATGTGGCGAAATAATCTGTTGTTCCAATGCGGCTTTTGCTTCGTTGATATAAACCGTTGCCACAAATACGTTATCAGAAATCGCGGATAACACCCCATTGAAAACATAGAACAGCATTAATTGCACATCTTCGGAAGCAGAAAGCACAAGATCAATGATAGGCGCAAACAGGTGTTGATCCACAATCACCGCCACCACTGAGAAGAACACCACCAACAATGCAGTGAATGGCAAGGATTCTTCAAAGGCTTTGCCGAGCGCGTGCTCACTGGTGATACCGCAAGCTGATGTACATAAAATAATGACACTTAGCCCAATTAGGCCAACTGCGGCCAAATGGAACGCTAAGCCAACCACTAACCATACGCCCACTAAGGCTTGGATCACTAATTTTACTCGTTCTTGATTGTTCATTTTGAGCTGGCGGTTGCGGTCAAATTTAGCTAGCACGCCCCACACTTTACGCGGAAGTTTCGCACCATAACCAAATAAGCGGAATTTTTCCACCACAAGGCAAGTTAATGCGCCACAAATTAAAATTGGCACGGTAACTGGTGTCATACGGAAAAAGAATTCACCAAAGCCCCATTTTGCTTGTTCAGCAATGATCAGATTTTGCGGCTCGCCGACCATTGTCATCACGCCGCCTAATGCCGTCCCTACCGCTGCGTGCATCATTAAGCTACGCAAAAAGGCACGAAATTCTTCCAAGGTTTCACGGCTATTGCCAATGTGTTTGTCATCATTAATGTCATCAGAATCATCAAATTGTTTGCCCGATGCCACTTTATGATACACACCGTAAAATCCCATTCCCACGCTAATAATCACCGCCACCACGGTTAAGGCATCTAAAAATGCGGAAAGAAATGCCGCACTTAAGCTAAATGAAAGGGATAGCACCAATTTGGAACGAATATTGAGTAACAGCTTGGTAAAAATGAAAAGGAGCAGCTGTTTCATAAAATAAATGCCCGCCACCATAAACATTAACAGCAAAATTACTTCAAAATTTGCCATAATTTCTTCTTTAACGTGTTCGGGGTGAGTCATTCCAATCATCACAGCTTCAATGGCTAACAGCCCGCCGGGTTGTAATGGATAACATTTCAACGCCATTGCAAGCGTTAAAATAAACTCCGCAACCAACACCCAGCCCGCAACAAAAGGGCTAACACAAAAAAACAAAATCGGATTTAAAACTAAAAATCCGACTATTGCCAGTTTGTACCAATCAGGACTTGAACCAAGAAAATTTTTCAGAAATGCTTGAGAATAGTTCATATTACGACCTTTACTTTAAAACGAAAAAATATAACTGTGCTAATTGTAATATATCCACCTTTCAAGGATAATAACAAATCTCTATTTTGTTATCTATATCACAAATTTTTCAACAAATAATTGCGCAAAAGTATGAATAATCATCAGTCGCTTCTTAAAGCCCAAAGCCCAGCGGGATTAGCTGAGGAATATATTGTAAAAAGCATTTGGAATAACCATTTTCCACCGGGGTCTGATCTACCAGCAGAACGGGAATTAGCAGAAAAAATCGGGGTAACCAGAACGACATTGCGAGAAGTGTTGCAACGCCTTGCCCGTGATGGCTGGTTAAGCATTCAACACGGCAAGCCAACCCGCGTGAATAATGTGTGGGAAACCGCTGGGCCAAACATTATCAGCACGCTGATTCAGCTTGATAAATCCACCATTCCCGTGATCATCACCAATGTAGTGTCTTTGCGTACTCGAATGGGTGAACATTATATCCCAGAGGCCATTCAAACCGATCCTGCCGCTTCATTAAAATTATTTGAAAACCTACCGCACTTGGCTGACACGCCACAAGCCTACGCAGAATTTGACTATAATTTATACCGCTCTTTTACCTTCGTGGCGAACAAACCCGTCTATGGCTTAATTCTAAATAGCTTTAAAGATCTCTATCACCAAGTGGCATCATTGTTCTTTTCTGAAGCCAAATCACGCCAATTCACTATGCAATTTTACCAAGCTCTACGCCAAAGCTGCGAACAAGGCAATGTTGAACTTGCCATTCAATGCCTAGCAGAAAACCGCGAACGCAGCAGCAGCATTTGGAAAGCGATGTTGCATCACTTGCCGGCGGATTTTGGGGAGTAAATTTGGTGAGAAAAATCGCGTGATAATAAAAACGCCAGTACTCACTGGCGTTAAATTCATATATTACTGACGATAATTAGCTAAAAAACGCCCTAACTTAGAAAGTGCATCTTCAATTTGATTCACATACGGCAAGGTTACAATACGGAAGTGATCGGGGGAATGCCAGTTAAAACCGCGTCCGTGTACTAATAACACTTTCTCTTGACGTAATAAATCCAGCACCATTTTTTCATCATCATAAATATTGAATTTTTTCACATCAATTTTCGGGAACATATAAAGCGCGCCCATTGGCTTAACACAACTTACCCCTGGGATTTGATTAATCAGTTCATAGGCTTTGTTGCGTTGTTCTAATAAACGTCCGCCCGGCAGAATAAATTCATTAATGCTTTGATAGCCGCCTAATGCAGTTTGAATGGCGTGTTGCATTGGGTGGTTGGCGCATAAACGCATTGAAGCTAGCATATCCAAGCCTTCAATATAGCCTTTTGCCTGATGTTTCGGGCCGTTCAAAATCATCCAGCCTTGACGGAACCCTGCCACACGATAAGATTTTGACAAACCATTAAACGTGATAGTTAATAAATCTGGTGCAAGGGCAGCAATATGATGATGAACTGCATCGTCATACAAAATTTTGTCGTAAATTTCATCAGCAAAAATAATTAAATTATGCTCACGAGCAATATCTACAATGCCTTGCAATAAATCTTTGCTATACACCGCGCCCGTTGGGTTATTCGGATTGATAATCACAATGGCTTTGGTGCGAGAAGTGATTTTGCTTTTGATATCCTCTAAATCAGGAAACCAATCTGCCTGTTCATCGCATAAATAATGCACTGCTTTTCCGCCAGCAAGGGTGGCCGCAGCCGTCCATAATGGATAATCTGGCATTGGGATCAACACTTCATCATCATTATTCAAAAGCGCTTGCATCGCCATCATAATCAGTTCAGACACGCCGTTGCCGATATACACATCATCAACAGTCGCCCCTTTAATATTTTTCGATTGGTAATATTGCACAATAGCTTTACGCGCGGAATACAACCCTTTGGAATCGCAATAACCTTGTGCTGCGGGGAGATTACGCAAAATATCTACCAAAATTTCATCTGGTGCTTCAAAACCAAAAGGCGCGGGATTGCCGATATTTAATTTTAAGATTTTATGCCCGTCTTCTTCCAAACGCAGTGCTTCTTTATGCACTGGCCCACGAATATCGTAACAAACGTGTTCTAACTTGCTTGATTTAGGAAATTTTGTCATTGTTATTATCCTTTTAGTTACCAAAAATAATATTGCGTGCTGCTATCATTGGGGTAAAAAATTGCCGATAAAAATCGGCGTATTTCTCACCGCACTTTACGCTTATTTTGCAAAGATGAAAAGATTTTATAAAAAATTCTGCCAAAGTGCGGTAGAATTAGCCCTTATTTTTAACTGATTTTTTTGCCAAAAACAACGCTTTTTAAATGGATAATTTGCAATCAATTAAACAACAGCTGATCGAGAGAATTTCCCCTGCGCTGCCTAAGCGACAAGGGATCGCTTGCGTGCAGGCAGAAATTGAGACTGATCTCAATTTGTTAAGCTGGTTAAAAGGGCAAAAAACCTATCCGCAGTTTTACTTGAATTTCCGCGATAGCACCCAAGTTGTGGCGGCTATCGGACAAGTACGCGACTTTTCGCAATTAAATCAGGCACAAGCCTTTATGCAACAAAGCGGTTATCCTTTAGTGGGCGGTGTGCAATTTTATGGTGAAAGCCAATTTGTCTTGCCGCGTCTGTATTTGCAACAGCAAGAAAATAAGTTAAACATTCAGTTATTTATCGATCAAACAAAAGATATTGAGCAAGAGCGCCAAGCCTGTTTAAACGCATTAAAAACCTTTGAAAAAAGCACCGCACTTTGCCCCATTCAACAATCCATTCATTTTGGGAAAAAACGGGCAGAACAACGCGAATGGTGCGAATGGGTGGAAAAAGGTTTACAGCACATTAAACAAGGCGTGCTGAATAAGATTGTGTTGGCCAATGAAACCCTTTTCCAATCAGAAGGCAAACTGAACGCCTATGATTTTTTGGGCGAAAGTGAACGCTATAATTTCGGCTGCTATCATTTTCTTTTTGCCGAAACGGAAGAATGTATTTTTATTGGCTCCAGCCCTGAACGCCTGTATCAACGGCAAGGTTCACAGCTGCAAACTGAAGCCTTAGCTGGCACAGCGTTAGTGGGTGAAAATGCACAAGAAACCGAACAACAAGCGCAATGGTTGTTGCAAGATGAGAAGAATATTTATAGTTGTTGATGACATTAAACAACATCTTGCTCCTTATAGCCAACACATTACGGTGTCCCCTTTGGGTTTAAAAACCTTGCGTCAGGTACAGCATTTAAGACGCCAAATTTCAGCGCAAACTTCCCCTGGATATGGCGATGATATTTTCTTAAACGCCATTCACCCCACTGCAGCCGTGGCAGGCTTAGGACGCAACGAGGCGCTCGCCTTTTTACGCCAAACGGAAACCTTTGATCGCCGTTGGTATGCAGGGACATTAGGCGTAATGCAAAAAGAATGGGCTGAATTTTGCGTTGCCATTCGCTCTGCATTCCTTGAGCAAGAACAAATTCGCGTTTTTGCCGGTGCAGGGATTGTTGAAGGCTCTATTCCCTTGTTAGAATGGCAAGAAATTGAGCGTAAAGCCTTAGGATTAATTTCTTTATTACAAGAATAAAAAAGAACGGACAAAATAAACGGAGAACCCTATGTCAGTGAGTGTATTTAATCGTTGTTGGTCAAAAGTGATCTTGGAAACCCTTGTGCGCCAAGGTGTAAGCCATTTTTGCATTGCCCCCGGTTCTCGTTCTACCCCACTCACGTTAGAAGCGGCACGCCTTGAACAAGGTGGCAAAGCCAAATGCCATACTCATTTTGATGAGCGTGGTTTGGGCTTTCTCGCCCTTGGCTTGGCCAAAGCGCATAAAAACCCCGTGGCGATAATTGTTACTTCTGGCACCGCGGTGGCAAATCTTTATCCTGCGGTGATTGAAGCGCGCCAAAGTGGGGTTAATCTCATTGTATTAAGCGCTGATCGCCCACCAGAATTATTAGAGTGCGGTGCAAATCAAGCGATTTTACAGCACAATATTTTTGCCGATTATCCTGTGGCAACGGTGGAGTTACCGCGCCCTAGCCAAGATTACACGCCAAATTGGTTGATTTCGATTGTGGAACAGGCTTGTTATCGCCAAAGCCAGCACGCTGGCGTGGTACATATTAATGTACCATTTGCGGAGCCATTGTATGAAGCCAATGCAGATCAGATTGATCAACATTCTTGGCTTGCGCCGATTCAGCGTTGGCTAAGCCAAAACAAGCCGTGGCATAATCATCAAGCGCCACAACGAGAAGTGGTAATGCACGAGCATTGGGATCATTGGCGCACGAAGCGTGGGATCATCTTGGTCGGCAAACTGCCACCAGAGCAATCTATGGGCATTCGCACTTGGGCTGAAACCCAAGGCTGGATTATGCTCACAGATATTCAATCGGGCGTTGAGCCAACCTTGCCTTATGCCGATATTTGGCTGGCAAATCAAACTGTTAAACAAAAATTGCTGGAAGCAGATATTGTATTGCAATTTGGTTCGCATTTTATCAGCAAACGCATTAATCAATTTATGACAGCGTTTAAAGGGGAATATTGGATTGTTGAGCCGTCAGATAATTCAGTTGATCCAAACCATCACGCGCACACCCGTTTTAATGGCAAAATTCACCATTGGTTACGCGCTCACCCACCGTTGCGCCAAAAATCTTGGCTACTCGAGCCAATCGCCCTTGCCAAGTTCTGCGCAAGTTTTGTGGAACAGCAAGTGGGGGGTAATTTGAATGAAGCCTCTTTAGCCCATCATTTAGAGCGTTTATTGCCAAACAATGGTCTGCTCTTTTTAGGCAACAGCCTATTTGTGCGCTTGGTTGATGCACTCACCAAGCTGCCTGAAGGCTACCCTGTTTACACCAACCGTGGCGCAAGTGGCATTGACGGCTTGCTCGCCACCACTGCAGGGTTAAGTTTAGGCTCAAATCAGCCTGTGGTTGCGATGTTAGGGGATACTTCTGCCCTATACGATCTCAATTCCTTAGCGTTGCTTAAAAAAGTAAACCAGCCAACCATTATTTTTGTTATCAACAATAATGGCGGCGCAATTTTCGATATGCTGCCTGTGGATGCGGAAATGAAAGATAAATTCTATCGTATGCCGCATAATTTGGAATTTTCTCACGCAGCATCAATGTTTGATCTCAAATATGCGCGCCCTTACACTTGGGCCGATTTAAGCTCGGTGCTAAAACAGGCTTATTTCCGCCGTGAAGCCACCTTGATTGAAATTAAGGTAAACAACAGTGATGGCAGCAATATTTATAAACGCCTGATTGAACAAATTAGTCACGCGGTGATTGGCGCATAAGATCTCAATAACAAAATGGCAACGCAACGTCCGCATTTGGTTTTTCTGCACGGGCTACTTGGCACAAAAGCCGATTGGCAAAAAATTATCGAAAAACTACCGCACTTTCCCTGCGTTGCCCTTGATCTTCCTTTTCACGGCGAAAATAAACAGCTTGCCGCCAAGGATTTTGCTCAAAGTGCGGAAATCTTAAATGCGCAAATTCAAAGTGCGGTGCAAAATCAGCCTTATTTTTTAATCGGTTATTCCCTCGGCGGACGACTTGCCCTTTACTATGCCTTGCAAGCCGAAGTGGAAAAAGGGGATTTGCAAGGGCTGATTTTAGAAGGCGCAAATTTAGGGCTAACCTGCGAGCAAGAACGCCAACA
The DNA here is from genome assembly GCF_900635775.1 of Avibacterium volantium. Taxonomy (NCBI): domain Bacteria; kingdom Pseudomonadati; phylum Pseudomonadota; class Gammaproteobacteria; order Pasteurellales; family Pasteurellaceae; genus Avibacterium; species Avibacterium volantium. Next base: position 2,025,958 of record NZ_LR134167.1, read on the forward strand.
ACGCTGGCAAAATGATTGTGATTGGGCGGAACGCTTTGCCACTCAGCCTGCGCATCAAGTGTTAGAAGATTGGTATCAACAGCGTGTTTTTTCTCACTTAACCGCCGAGCAACGCCAAGCCTTAATTCAACTTCGCCAAGCTAATTGTGGTGAGAATATCGCTCAAATGCTCAACGCCACTTCCCTTGCCAAACAACCTGATTTTCGCCCACAAGTGCGGTCAAATTCCTTGCCAATTTTTTATCTGTGCGGTGAAAACGATGGCAAATTCCGCCAAATGGCGGTGGAAAATCAACTGAACTTACATTTAATCCCAAATGCTGGGCATAATGCCCATCAAGAAAATCCGCAAGGTTTTGTTGAGTGCCTACAACAAATTCTAACCAATATAGGAATAAACTAGAAAAACCAGCTAATTAAGTGAAAATTCATCAGATTTTAAGATAGCAACACATTCTTAGAAACACTGACTAAAGCGAAAAATTTAATGACAAATCTGCACAGATAAATCAGCCAATTTTTCCCACACATCATTACTAAATTCAAGTTTTACCAAGCGTTCTAATTCAGCGAGCTGTTGAATGATTTTATACAATTTGCGATAAGTTAAGCGTTGGATTGCTTGCAGAAAAAGCGGGCGGCGTGATTGCCAAATTTTGAGTTGATCAAACTGCTCACGCAATTTCGCGGTAGAAAGCGGTTGATCAATATTGCTCATTCCTTGCTGTGGTTGAGTGAGTGTTAGAATCGTAATTAGCTCGCGTTGTAAGGTGCGCAATAAAATCACAGGCTGGATTTCCTCACCACGCAAGCCGGCTAGAATCCGTCTGGCACGCTGACTTTTGCCCTCAAGCAAGGCATCTACCCATTGGAACACGGTAAACACGGAAGATTGCTCCACCACGGTTTGCAGACGCGATAAGGTGATTTTATCCTTAGGATAAAGCAAGGCGAGCAGTTGTAAGGTTTGTTTTAAGGCAAGAAGATTATTTTCGTAGCTGTAACACAAAAGCTGGATTGCTTCTGGCTCAACAAAAATCTCTAAGGCTTTGCTGCGCCCTACAATCCAACGGGGTAGCTGTTCAATATTTGGTGTTTGACAATTGACGATAGAAAATTGCGCATCAAACTGATTGGCTTGCACAAACCAATCTTGCTTTTCCATTGGCTTGGTGAGCTTTGCCGTTTGTAGAATAAGCAACACGTCTTGATTTAATAAGCCAACTAATTCGGCTAAACGCTTTTGTAAAGGTGCGGTGAGATTTTCGGGAAAATTTAGCAATAAAATTTGACGGTTAAAAAACAAGCCCATTGATTGCACTTGTTCGTTTAAGGCGATCCAATCGGTGCTGTTATCCAGCGTGATCTCATTTTTTTCATCGAAACCTTGCTGCTTTGCCACAGCGCAGATGAGATCCTTACTTTCTTGCAAAAGCAAGGGATCTTGCCCCACTAAACAATAAATTGATGCCAATTTTTTCTCTAGCGAGGCCCTAAGCTGATCAGCAAACAGACGTTGCATTATTGACTTTTCACCTGTTGTTTTAACGCCACCATTTTGGTGATAAGCTGACGCGCAGCTTGTTCACGCATATCGTTCCAAATCACTTCTTTCTCGGCAGATTTCGCTAAGGCAGCACGCGAGTTATCAAAGAAGGTGCGTGTAACTTGGGTGTTAATCGGATAACGTTGCTTATTTTTAAGCTGAACGCTGGCTTCCACTTGCAATACTAGCACTTTTTCCGCCTCACGCCCCTGTTTGAAAATAGACGCCACTTCGCTATTCTCACGAACATTATTTAAGCGTAACACCACCACATCACCTTGCTCAACAAGCTGAATGTTATTGGCTCGCAACTGCTTGCGCATAGCAATCGTCATCGCATCATAAGGATCACTACTTTCCAAACGCAATGTTTTCATCTCTTGTGGAATTAATTCACCATTTTCAAAGTGGAAACCACAAGCCGTGAGTGTTGCCAACGCACCAACAAGGCATAATTTTTTAAGTAAATTCAACATAATAGAAACCTTATTTACAAATAATATTAAATAAAATGCTCGCTTTTTCTTTTACATTAGCCAGTGCCAGATTACGTCCTTTTGTTTTTTCTACATCTTTAATTTCCCGCTGTAAATCAGGGGTATTACCTGTAAAACTTGGCGTATAACCAACTTCTTTTGGTAGTGCATTATATTGCACCTTGGTGTTAATTAAGGCTGTATAAAAATCGGTAAAGCTATTTTGTGGATAATAATTGCTAGCCATAACAAGTTTTACACCTTGCTTACCCTGAAAGTCTTTGCAGATCCCATTCGGTGCAGTGAATTTTGCGTGAGTAAGACGATAAGCACCAAACTCATAAAAATCAAAGGAAGAGGCTTTGGATAACTGAGCAATATCTTGTTTTTTATGTGGGTTAAGAGAACGATTGCCAATTTTGAAAATAGTTGCCATACCGTGGTTATTTCCAGTAAATAGAAAGGATAAATCCCCCAGTGCGTATGTGGTATTATTTTCACGTTGCTCAGCATAGCCTTGAAACTGAGTTAGATCACGTTCATTCCAAGGCTTGTTTATTTCTGAGCTAGGCGTAATAGAAGTAAAACTTACTTCTTTAATTTTCCCATCAATATCTTTATAGGGACGCCAAGGCACATCATTTTGTGTTGCACAACCAGAAAGAGCGGTCAAAATACAGCTAATTTTTACAATATTGGCATATTTCATCGGTTATTCCTTATAAAAAGGTGGGAAATTTCCCACCCATAAGATTATTTTGAGGATTATTTCGCGACAAAGCTAAATAACTTACCTGGTACATAGATGGTTTTCACAATGGTTAAACCGTCTAGGAATTTTTGTACATTCGGATCGGCAAGGGCGATTTCTTTAATGGCGTCTTCTGCCATATCCGCAGGCACAGTGATTTTCGCGCGTACTTTACCGTTTACTTGTACCACCACCAATTTTTCGTCATCAACCATTGCTTGCGCATCAGCTTTTACCCAAGGGGCGAAGTCAATAGCGTCTTGGTTGCCAAGCTCTTTCCATAATTGGAAACAAATGTGTGGGGTGATTGGGTAAAGCATTCTTACCACTGCATTTAAGGCTTCTGCCATTACTGCGCGCTCTTGCTCATCGTCCAATGGGGCTTTGGTTAATTTGTTCATTAGCTCCATTACCGCAGCAATCGCTGTGTTAAAGGTTTGGCGGCGGCCAATATCATCGCTCACTTTCGCAATGGTTTTATGCACATCACGGCGAAGCGCTTTTTGTTGGCTTGAAAGTGCGGTTGGATTTAGCGCAGTTTTTGCTGGATTTTTGCTGTATTCAAACACTAAATTCCATAAACGGCGCAGGAAACGATTTGCCCCTTCCACGCCTGACTCTTGCCATTCCAAGGTCATTTCCGCAGGGGAGGCAAACATCATAAACAAGCGCACGGTATCCGCACCGTATTTTTCCACCATTTCTTGTGGGTCAATACCGTTGTTTTTCGATTTGGACATTTTTGTCATTCCGCTGTGGACTAACTCGCGTCCTTCATCATCAATGGCACGGATAATACGCCCTTTCTCATCGCGCTCAAGGGTTACTTTCGTTGGTGATACCCAAATGCGCTCGTTGGTGTCGCTGGTGTAATAGAACGCATCAGCCAATACCATTCCTTGACACAATAATTTGTTTGCTGGCTCGTCAGAGTTCACTAAGCCCGCATCACGTAATAATTTGTGGAAGAAACGGAAGTAAAGCAAGTGCATTGTGGCGTGTTCGATTCCACCGATATATTGATCCACCGGTAGCCAGTAATTGGCTTCTTCTGGGTTCAGCATTGCTTGGTGGAAATCTGGGCAAGTGTAACGCGCGTAATACCACGAAGATTCCATAAAGGTGTCGAAAGTGTCGGTTTCTTTCAATGCGGGTTGTCCGTTATAAGTGGTTTTTGCCCACTCAGGATCGGCTTTGATCGGGCTGCGCACGCCGTCCATTACCACATCTTCAGGTAACACGATTGGTAAATCAGCCAATGGTGCAGGTACAACTTCACCGTTTTCCAGTGTTAGCATTGGAATTGGCGCGCCCCAATAACGTTGGCGAGATACGCCCCAATCGCGTAAACGATAATTCACTTGGCGTTTGCCCACGCCCATTTTTTCTAATTTATCGGCGATGCCATTGAATGCGGCATCAAAATCCAAGCCATCAAATTCTGCTGAATTGATCAAAATACCGTGTTCGGTGTAAGCCTGCTTTGATAAATCTAGCGGGCTACCGTCTGCTGGCGTAATCACTGGATAAAGCGGTAAATCATATTTTTTAGCGAACTCATAATCACGCTCATCGTGCGCTGGCACGGCCATTACCGCACCTGTTCCATAGTGCATTAACACGAAATTCGCTACCCAAACAGGTACTAATTTTCCTGTAATCGGGTGAATGGCGTGAATGCCCGTTGCCATTCCTTTTTTCTCCATTGTGGCAAGCTCGGCTTCTGCCACTTTCGTGTTTTTGGCTTCTTGAATAAATTGCGCAAGTGCGGGGTTATTTTGCGCTGCTTTTTCTGCTAATGGGTGCGCAGCTGCCACAGCAAGATAAGACACGCCATAGAAAGTATCAGGACGTGTGGTATAAACTGTTACGGTTTCATCAGAATTTTCAATATTGAAGGTTATTTCCACCCCTTCCGAACGGCCAATCCAGTTACGTTGCATTGTTTTCACCATATCTGGCCATTCTGGCAGATGATCTAAACCACCTAATAATTGCTCGGCATATTCGGTGATTTTAATAAACCATTGTGGGATCTCTTTTTGTTCCACAGGCGTATCACAACGCCAGCAACACCCTTCGTGAACTTGCTCATTGGCAAGCACGGTTTCATCATTCGGACACCAGTTTACGCTAGAGGTTTTTTTATACACTAAACCTTTGCGATAAAGCTCTGTGAAGAACCATTGTTCCCACTTGTAATATTCAGGTTTGCAAGTAGCGATTTCACGATCCCAGTCAAAACCAAAGCCCAAAATTTTGAGCTGATTTTTCATATAATCAATATTTTCGTATGTCCATTTTGCAGGCGCGGTTTTATTTTTCACCGCCGCACCTTCCGCAGGCAAGCCAAATGCGTCCCAACCCATCGGCTGTAACACATTTTTACCGTTCATTCGCTGATAGCGCGAAATTACATCACCAATGGTGTAGTTGCGAACGTGTCCCATATGCAAGCGACCAGAGGGATAGGGGAACATTGAAAGGCAATAATATTTCTCTTTGCTTGGATCTTGCACCGCTTTAAATGTTTTATTCTCAGCCCAATATTTCTGCACTTCAGGCTCAATTAAATCGGGGCGATATTGTTCTTGCATAATGTTACCTTTAAAAAATTATCAAAAAATTGACCGCACTTTGCCCATTTATTACGGCGATTTTAGGCGGCATAGATGAATAAGAAAATGTAGTATAGGATAGCGTAAAATGGGGAAAATTGATAGAACTATTGCGAAAATTGCCACCCTTATTGGTGGTGGCATTTCTCATACAACGGCACTAACTCTTGAATGGTTTGTGCGATAAATTCCACTGCATCAATGTGATCTAACTCGGCTTTTTCAATATTTTTCCCTATGCAGAAAAAATCTTCATCATTGTTGAGGCAAAAATCTTGCGCAGAAAGCGACCGCACTTTGCGGAAATCGGCGTATTCACTTTCATCACCACGCCAAAAATCAAAATCGGCATACTGAGTTTGATCCAGTTGTTCAAACCATTGGTTATATTGTTGCACATTGATTTGCGAGCGATCAGCGCGATAGCAGTGCCAATCAAGACTCACTTGTAAACGGCGGCGGTTTAAAATAACCGATAAAATGGCGGCAGAATTTTTGTTAAATTCATATTTAAAATAAGCGAAAAAATGCGCCCGCACTTGCCAACCGTTACACCATTTTTCAATATGGGGTTCAGCAAAAGGTGGGCCAAGGCGTTGCGCCACTTGCAAAATCGCTGTTTTCCATAAATTCCATTGCCGTTTGTAATCCGCTTTAATTTGTGGGATTTGCTCTGGGCAGAATTTTTTCATCTGGGCGAACTGGAAAAAAGGAAGATTGAACAGCTCGCAACTGGCAGAAGTAATCAGTTTTTCTTTCATAGGTTAGGTGTATTGTTTCATTGCGGGTTGAGTAAAATACTGTTTATCTTCCCAGCGTAGCATTGTCATTCGATTGCCCCACACGCAGCCGGTATCAAGAGCGTAAATATTGGCTGGGGTTGGCGTATCAACCAAGCTCGCCCAATGTCCGAAAACGAGATTTTCTGTTTTGAATAAAGGATTATCCAAGTTAAACCAAGGGGTTAGCTCAGAGGGGGCTTGATCCACAGGGGCTTTGCAAGCGAAATCAAGGCGATGATCATAATAACAAAAACGCATACGGGTAAACACGTTGATAATGTAACGTAGGCGATCGATGCCCTGCAAATCAGGCGACCAGCGATCAGGCAGGTTATCATACATCTGTTCGATCATTGCATAATAATCACCGTGGCGTAGCACTTGCTCCACTTCGGCAGCGCAGGCTTTTGCCGTGGCAAGATCCCAATCAGGCGAGATCCCTGCGTGAGTGAGTAAAAATCCTGCTTGTTGATTATGAATAAGCAAGGGTTGCTGGCGTAGCCAATCAATCAATTCGTGAAAATCAGGGGCGTTAAAAATGGCCTCCACGCGATCCTTGGGTTTGATTTTTTTTATGCCAAGTGCGGTGGAAATTAAGTGCAAATCGTGGTTGCCCAGCACGGTGTGCGCTGCGTTACCAAGGGATTTGACTAAACGTAAACATTCAAGGGATTTATCCCCACGCGCCACCAGATCACCCACTAAATAAAGCACATCTTGGCTCGGATCAAAGTTTACCTTTTCCAACAAAGCGTGCAATTCATCATAACAGCCTTGCAGATCGCCGACTAAGTAGGTTGCCATTGTTTTATTCCGTTTCGCTCTGTGTGTTTTCCACCACAGGGTTATCACATAGCCAGTTTGCTAATCTGGCATAATCGGCAATGGAAAGATTTTCTGCCCGCGCATTTAAATCAATCCCAAGTGCGGTGAGATTTTCCGCAGAAAATAGTGTAGAAAGCGCATTACGCAAGGTTTTACGCCGTTGATTAAAGGCTTGCGTACACACGCGATTGAGCCAGTATAAATCTTTCACTGGGTGCGGAAGCGTGCCGTGTGGAATTAAACGCACTACCGCGGAATCTACTTTGGGCGCTGGTTTGAAAGCGCTCGGCGGCACTTCCAAGACAGGCATGACTTGGCAAAAATATTGCGCCATAATGGTTAAACGTCCGTAAGCCTTGCTATTCGGTGCAGCGCAAAGGCGTTTTACCACTTCTTTTTGTAGCATAAAGTGCATATCTTGAATTTGTTCGCAATAGTTGAACAAATGGAACATTAATGGCGTTGAAATATTATAAGGAAGATTGCCAAAAATGCGTAATTTCTGATTTTTTTCCGCTAAATGTTCATCACGGTAAAGTTGCCCAAAATCAAACTGCATCGCATCTGTTTCAATCACATTCAACTTTTGATGTAAAAATGGGTGATGACGCAAACGTTCAGCCAAATCTCGGTCTAACTCCACAACGGTTAAACGCTCAACTCGCTCCGCCACAGGTTCTGTTAGCGCCCCCAAACCGGGGCCGATTTCTACTAAGAATTGATCTGGCTGTGGATAAATGGCTGCCACAATGCTTTGAATAATATTATCGTCTGATAAAAAGTTCTGCCCAAAACGTTTACGGGCGGTATGACCTAGATGTTTTCTTGAACTCATAATGATTTATCACTGTTAAAAAAGACACGCTATTATAAAACAAAAATCCCAGCATTGGGGCTGGGATTTCGTGATTGCTTCAAATTACTTGAAATATTTAATATTCGCTGTTTTACGCAAGGCTTTCACCCAATCTTGTGAGGCTTCACGCAGTTGTTGATTGACTAACTGCTCATAGGCTTTTTGCATATAAGCATCACGGGTACGATCCCCTTGGCGAGTGTCAGTAACTTCTAAAATATGCCAGCCAAATTCTGTTTTAAATGGGGCTGAAATGGTGCCTTTCTTCGTGCTTTGTACCATTTTAGCAAAGGGTGGCACATAGGTTTCTGGGAAAGCAAAGCCTAAACTGCCGCCATTCGCGCCAGATAAATAATCTTTAGAATATTTTAATGCGGCATCAGCAAAGGTGGTTTTGTGCGCCAAAATATCCGCACGAATTTGAGTTAATTGCGCTTTCGCTTGCGCATCATTTAATAATGGGTTTAATTTCAATAAGATATGACGAACTTGGTATTCTGTTCCAGTTACTTTTTTCTCTTTACCCCGTGCTTTCGCTTGATCAAGCAATTTTTGCCCAAGTTCTTGTACTTCTTCTCGGGTTACATCAACACTTTTACCAATCGCCTGATTGCGCACTTCCGACATTAATAATTGATTTGCGATCTGTTGGCGATACTGATGATAGTTAATGCCTTGATAATCCAATACATCAAGTAGTTGTCCGTACGTCAAGCCATTGCGTGCCGCAATATCTTCCATTACACGATCAACTTGTGCGCTACTCACACTCACACCAGAATCTTTAATGGCTTGATTAACTAAAATATCATCAATCACCGTATTTAATGCCGCCTCGCGATTTGCTTCTGTATTGGCCTTTTTACCTAAAGCAGTACGCACTTGGCTTTCTAAAATAGGGCTTCCATTCACGGTGGCAACCACGCGTTCTACGGCAGATACATTCGCTGAAAGCGCAAATAATCCCACCAAACCTACTAAAATCGCTTTAAAGTTAAATCCTTTCATATTTTCCATTTATTAGTTCAAATTATTTTACGTTAGAGTGTCAATTTGCCAAAAGGTTCATCGATTTAGTTTGATAAAACATTTTTTACACGACGTTTATTTTGATACCAGCGCCACTTCATAACATTGATCAAACTTCATCGTCCGAACTTGCACTTTTTCCGCACGACTGGTTGGCACATTTTTGCCGACATAATCGGCACGAATTGGCAATTCACGGTGTCCGCGATCCACAAAAATCACTAATTCCACTTTTGCCGCTCGCCCAAAATCAATTAACGCATCTAATGCAGCTCGAATGGTTCGCCCTGTGAACAACACATCATCGACCAAAATTACAATTTTATTTTGAATACTCACATAATTTGATGCGCCGCTATACACAGGTGATCGGCTTTGCGGCTCAACATATTCCAAATCATCGCGATAAAAGGTAATATCCAAATCAAGGGAAGGCAGCTCTTTACCGGTTAAATCATTAATTTTACGTTTGATTAACTCTGCAATTTCCGCCCCACGGCGCTTAATTCCGACAATAATGAGGTCATTGAGATTTTGATGTTTTTCGATGATTTCGTGCGAAATTCGAGAAATGGTTCGCATAAATCGATCTTCATCAATCAGAATTTTTTCTGCCATTTATAAATCCTAAAGAGTAACTAAGTTATGATGAATTTTCGCTACTATACCAAAAATTCACAAAAAAATGACCGCACTTAATGAAATTCTTTCTCCGCCAGAATAAAGAAAAAGCACAAACTGAAGTTTGCGCTTTGTACCCTTAATCCATTGCATAGCCTGCATTTGGCAGGCATTTGCCATCTAAATAGGCGCTGCCATTTTGAAGCGTTAAACGATCGGTAACAAACCATTTAATCACTAAAGGATAAATTTGCTGCTCTTGATATTTCACGCGCTGCTCAATATCACTGACTTCATCATCTGGAAAAATTGGCACTTTGGCTTGCAGCACGATCGCACCACCGTCCACTTCTTCATTGACAAAATGCACCGTTGTACCGTGCTCTTGCTCACCTGCGGCTAAAGCTCGTTGGTAAGTATCTAAGCCGGGATATTTCGGCAATAATGAAGGATGAATATTCAAAATTTTGCCCGCAAAACGTTGCGTAAATTCAGCAGTTAAAATTTTCATATAACCAGCTAGCACAATTAAATCCGCACCAAGCTCAGCAATATAATCACCGATAGCCCGATCCATCGCTAGATTATCGGCGTAATCTTTGCGTTCAAAAAGTGCGGTGGGAATTTCAGCCATTTTTGCGCGTTGCAATCCATAAGCTGTTGCTTTATTGGCGATAACAACACAAATTTGCGCAGGAATATCCCCCACCTTGCAAGCATCAATAATGCTTTGCAAGGTTTGCCCTTCACCAGAAATCAGTACAACGATCTTTTTCATTAACGAATAACAACCTGCTCTTCGCCTTCGCTCGCACTTTCAATGCGACCAATCTGCCACGCTTTTTCTCCTGCTTGTTGCAATAACGCCAACGCGGTTTCCACTTGATCTTGTGGCAAGGCGATGATCATACCCACCCCGCAGTTGAAGGTGCGATACATTTCATAGCGATCGATATTGCCCTGCTCTTGTAGCCAGTTAAAAATAGCAGGCCACTGCCAGCTTGATTCATCGATCACCGCTTTCACATTATGCGGTAACACGCGTGGGATATTTTCCCAGAAACCACCACCCGTTAAGTGAGAAATGGCGTGAACAGGCACTTGTTTGATTAATTGTAAAATGGATTTAACATAAATTTTGGTTGGTGCTAACACTTGATCGGCGAAAGGCTTGCCGTCTAATTCTGCGCTAGCAGGATCGATACCTGAACGCTCGATCACTTTGCGAATTAAGGAATAACCATTGGAATGCGCGCCACTTGAGCCTAATGCGATCAAGGCATCGCCCACTTTCACTTGGCTGCCGTCAATAATTTCTGACTTCTCGACCACGCCCACGCAGAAACCTGCTAAATCATAATCACCTTGATGATACATTCCCGGCATTTCTGCGGTTTCCCCGCCCACTAAGGCGCAACCTGATTGTTCACAACCGTTGGCAATGCCTTTAATCACGCTGGCTGCCACATCTACGTCTAATTTGCCTGTGGCATAATAATCTAGGAAAAATAGCGGTTCTGCCCCTTGCACCACTAAATCATTAACACACATCGCCACCAAGTCAATGCCGATGGTATCGTGTTTATTCAAATCAATGGCAAGGCGTAATTTTGTGCCAACACCGTCTGTGCCAGATACCAAAATTGGCTCTTTATACTTACTTGGCAACGCACAAAGTGCGCCAAATCCGCCCAACCCGCCAATCACTTCGGGACGTGTGGTGCGTTTTACATCGGCTTTAATTTTTTCTACTAAGGCATTACCGGCATTAATATCCACACCCGCATCTTTGTAGCTTAATGATTGTTTGCTCACGATTTTTTCCTATATGGCTTAGTTACTGAAAATTGCGCGTATTGTAGCACGCCTACGCAATCGTTTGCGATAAATTTTATCGCGTCGCTTTATTTTCACTCTTTATGTAAACCTGATTTTGTGGAACAGCTCACAAAATCGTCTTTTTTTGTTAGAAATCCCCATTCAAATATGCCAGAATGATTCTAACCTAATCAACGAGCGTTCTTCCTCAGAATGTAAGGAGGTCAAAATGAAAAAATTAGGTTTATTGCTTAGCGTAATGCTACTTGCCGCTTGTTCTACTACGCCTACTTCACCCCCCCCCAGAAGTGAAACTCGTTCTGCCAACCTTAACCAAAGCAGGCTATTTCAAATTAGCGCCGAATGCAGAATATTATGTGGATACCCAATCGGTTTGGGTGGATAACGAAGACAAGCACTTAATTCATTTTGATGTGGTGATTAATTCGGATAAAGGCTTATTCGTGTATAAAGAGCGCCCAGAACTTTACGCGCGCTCCGTGCGTCAATACAAAATTCTCAACTGTAATACTTATCGTCTTACCCAAGTTAGAACGGATTACTACAGTGAATTTTGGGGCGATGGTATCCGCGCCGCCTTACGCAAACAACAACGACACACGGTAAAATTGCAAAAAAATTCCACCCTTTATGTGTTAGGGCAAGTGATGTGCGCCAATATGTATCGAAAATGGTAAGGCAATAAAAGTAAAATAAAAAAATTAGGGCTGGGAAAAGTCAAAAGAAGAAAAACAAAGTGCGGTGCAAATTTTCAGAATTTTTGCACCGCACTTCTTTATTTTAGCATTATGGGCGTTTAATCAAACGCTTACGCATTTTGATGTTGATCATTTCGACTACCACGGAGAAGCCCATAGCAAAGTAAATGTAGCCTTTTGGAATGTGGAAATCTAAGCCTTCACCAATTAACGCCACCCCCACTAAAATCAAGAACGAAAGAGCAAGCACTTTCAGTGTTGGGTGCGATTCCACAAAATCACCAATCGGTTTAGCTGCTAGCATCATTACGCCAACGGCAATCACGATTGCCAAAATCATCACGCCAATTTCGCTTGCCATTCCCACAGCAGTGATCACAGAATCCAGCGAGAATACAATATCTAAAATGGCAATTTGAATAAGTACGCTGAAAAAATTCACTTTTTTTGCCGCACTTTGGTCTTCGCCCTCTTCTTCTGGCGTCATTGCGTGGTGAATTTCATGGGTACTTTTTGCCACCAAAAATAATCCCCCCACGATTAAAATAAGATCACGCCCTGAAATTTGTTGCGAGAAAACTTCAAATAACGGCTCAGTGAGTTTCATTAACCAAGAAAGAGAAAGCAATAATAAAATACGCGTAGCCATTGCCAAACCTAAGCCTATTAAACGTCCTGATTGGCGTTGTTGGGCAGGCAAACGCCCTACTAAAATACTGATAAAAATGATGTTATCAATACCTAAAACAATTTCTAATGCGGTTAGGGTAAATAAAGCCACCCACGCTTCGGGGCTGGCGATCCAGTCAAACATAATAAGTTCCTTATAGATTAAATCTAAAGCGAACAATGATATAGATTTCTGGCTTTAATGGAAAGGAAAATCAGCCATTTTGCTGAAACTGTTGCAGGATTTCGTGGGTGAAATTTTTGCGTAAATAAAAGCCGAGCGGTAAGGTGTCAATCATCTCGCCATTTCGCCCAATGCCTTTGGTGAGCGCTTTACTATTTGCACCTTTGGGGCGAAGTTGCAGCACTTCACCAAGGCGCGCGGTGATTTCATCAAGCCGACCAAACACGATATATTCCATTAATTCTTCCCAATCTTGCTGCAAACGTTGTTCTTGCTCAGGTGAGGGCTGCCATAAAATAGGCTGCCCAATATGACGTTCAGCAAGGGGAATGGTGCGTTCGCCTTCAATGGGAATCCACAACACTTTGGATAATTTATGGCGAACGTGAGAAGACTGCCAAGTGATTCCACTATTTTGAATTAGCGGCGCAAGGCTGACGAAGGTGGTTTCAAGGGGCTTACCTTGACGATTAATGGGTATCGTTTTAAGTTCAATGCCAAGATGGGCAAAATCTTGTTCCGCTTTGCTGCCCGCGGTTGCGCCTAAGGCAGTTTCCAGCAGCATTCCCACCCAGCCTTTATCCCGTTTCAAATTGGGTGGCACAGACATATTCAGCTCCTTGGCAACTTCACCAAAGGTGAGTCCTGCCAGCGATTGCGCAAGGGTGAGTAGAGCTTGTTCGGTGTTTGGGCTATTCATAAAGTGCGGTGCTTTTTTATTAAATTTTTGTTAGCTTTGATACTTTTTCAATAATTTCTGTTTGACGTATTCCACGCCTTTATCTACATAAGCAATATTTTCTAACTGTAATAAATGGCGTTTGGCAGGCAACCCGCCGCCAAATCCCGTTAGCTGACGTGTTTTTCCTAACACACGATGGCAAGGAATAATAATGCTAATTGGATTACTTCCCACCGCACCACCTACAGCGCGCACCGCTTTAGGCTTGTTAATGCGATTGGCTAACTCACCATAACTTATGGTTTCACCATAAGCAATTTTGCAAAGCTGCTGCCAAATGCTTTGCTGAAAAGGCGTGCCTTGTGGATTAAGCGGAATCCCTGCAAAATCTTCTTTTTCACCATTAAAATAACGGGTTAATGCTGCCGAAACTTGTGCAAAGAGCGGGTGATTTTCCTGTAAAATCCATTTCGGATTTGGCGCAATTTGTTCAGCTTCTAAATCCAAATTGGTTAATTTGTTATCTTGGCTAATCATCAATAACCGCCCAATGGGGGAATGATAATAACAATAATAGATTTCGGACATTGGGAATTCTCTAAAAAATCACATAAAAAAGACCGCACTTACCTTTTTATACAGAAAAGCTCGCGCGATAGTTAGCTATTTTCACCTTGTCTAAACTTTGTTGAAAACGTGCATTATGGTTCAGTTCCCACAAATCAAGGTTATTTTGTAAATTAATCCAAAATTCGGGGCTAGTACCAAATGCTTTTGCCAATTTTACCGCCATTTCTAAAGTTACTTTAGAATGACTGTTTACTAAGCTACTTGCAGTATTGCGATGAACATCAAGGATTTCAGCAAGATCGCTTACTTTAAGATTAAGTGGTTGCAAAAATTCTTCTTGTAAGATTTCTCCGACTGATGTGGGCTTGCGCTGTGTTGAGAACATCATTTCTCCTTATAAATCATAACGATGTGGATCAAGATAAAGCTGAGAAAGTTCGCCATTATCGAAATGAAAAATCAGACGATATTGTTTATTCACCCTAATGGAATAACGTTTATTCTCTTTAGGCTCGAGCAGCTCAAGGTGATTGGCAGGCGGAACCCGTAAATCATTTAGATTTTCTGCCGCATTTATCATATCTAATTTTCTTGCTAATACTTTCGTTAAATTTGCAGGAATTTTGCTATGCAATTCCCCATACTGGAAAAAACGATAAAGATAGTCATCTTTAAAATGCTTAGCCGTTAAATTAAACATCTTATTTGCTCTGCTTATTTCTTATTATGAAAAATATTGTAAAGAATTGAATTGCATAGTACAAGTGTGCAATTAAGAAAAAGCCTATCCAGCAGGATAGGCTTATTATAATCCAATTCGCGTAAATGCCTAGTTCTTAAATTAGAAGCTATAATTTACGTTTAGGCCGTAAAGGTTGGCGCTAGATTTTGAACGATAGTCAGCTTTTACTTCAACTAAACCACCACCAAGACTTTGTGTTTCGGTAAAGTTGACTTTCTTACCGCGTAAATGAGCAAAACCGAAATCTACAGAAAGACTTGGGGTAAATTTATAAGTTGCCCCTAAGCTATACCAAGTACGATCGGTATCTGGAATTGACGCACTCGCGTGCTCAGTTGGTGCAGCTGCTTCATCATAAGCAATACCAGCGCGTAATGTTAGTTGATCATTAACAAGATAGCTTGCACCTAAGGCTACGCGTGTATTATCGCGGTATCTTTCTTCTTTATGGAATGCAAGATCACCATTGCGAGAGCCTGCCGGCACGCTCTCATAAGTCGCGTGTAAATTTTTCAAACGACTCCACTCTGTATATTTGTAGCTATAATGCACAGCAAAAGCATCTGTTAATTGGTGGAAACCAGAGATTTCCCAATAACCCGGTAAATTTAACGTTAATGAACCCGCACCAACATAAGGTTGAACACCATAAGGCATATAACTTACTGCGTTACGATCTTTAAATTTCACATCAACTTTTGAGTGGTATGCAACACCGATACGGTTTCTTTCATTAAATTCATAAACCAAGCCAGCATTCCAACCAAATCCCCAAGCGCTTCTATCTTCAAGGTGAGTAAGAACTGTACCTTTCTCAACACCTGCACCAACTTGTGCCGCCATTGGTGCATAAGGGCTAGGACTTGCTGCAACCGCATTTAGTGCGTCATCTAAAATCCCTGCTGTACGTTCAACTTCAGCTTTAGCATAGATAGCATTTAAGCCAGCACCAATACTAAATCCTTCAGTAACACGGTAAGCACCACTTAAATTTAAGTTAATTGCGCTTAAATCCGTTTTTCCGCCAAAAACACCCGCACTATAATCGCTGCCATATTCACTTCTTAAACCGAAGTTTACATTCATTCCTCCACCAATCGCGAATTTATCATTGATTGGGGCTACGAAATACATATTAGGTACTAATGAACCTGGTACAACATCATTATTATCAGCAGATTGTGGACGAGTAACTGGACGACCACCTGCTGTCGCGGTTACCGTACCATCAACACGAATTTTAGAATCGACATAAACCCCACCCGCACTAAATTGGTTGGTTTTAAATAAAGTCATCAAAGCAGGGTTGGTAGCCACCACAGAGGCGTTATCAGCAATAGCTGCTTCACCAGCATAAGCACGGCCAAGACCTGAGCTTGAAACTTCTGCTAATTGGAATGCAGCTGCTTGCGCACCTCCAGCGACAGCCAATAATGCAGAAGAAAGTAATGTTCTTGAAAAAATTGTTGTTTTAGTCATTTGTAACCTTTTTTCGATTAAATTGATAAAAATTGATTAGAAAAGCTGTTGGATTGTAAAGAAAGCACTACACTAGTGCAAACAAATTTAGCCTAACAAATCAGAGTTCAGACCAGTTGAAAAATATAAAAAGAAAACAAAGGGATAATAAGCAGCCAGTTCATCGCAAACTTAGCTGTTATATCAAAAATAAGAATAAAAAAATGCCCAGCTAAGCCGGGCATTGATAAATTACTAAATGTGAGAAAAGTTAGAAAAAAGACCACAATAAAATAGCTAATAACTGTGGTGAGAGTATCCGCAAGAACATCACCAGTGGATAAACGGTGGCATAAGAAAGTGCGGCAATTCCGCTGTCTTCTTTAATCGCGTTGGCAAAGGCAAGCGCAGGGGGATCTGTCATTGAGCCTGCAAGTAAACCACATAAAGACAGGTAGTTAAGTTTTAGGTATAAACGCGCAAACAGCCCCACCGCCATTAATGGGAAGAAGGTGATGATAATGCCATAGCCCATCCATTCAAGCCCAGAACCATTTACTAGGGTATCCACAAAGTTACCGCCTGATTTTAGCCCTACAACCGCAAGGAATAACACAATGCCAATTTCGCGTAACGCTAAGTTAGCACTTGGTGGCATAAACCAGTAAAGTTTTCCAATGCTCCCTATTCTTGCCAAAATCAGCGCAACAACAAGCGGCCCACCAGCTAAACCCAGTTTTAGCGCCACAGAAAGCCCCGGAATATAAAAAGGAATTGAGCCTACTAACACCCCTAAGCCAATCCCGATAAAGACAGGGAGCATTTGCACCTGTTGCAATTTTTGCTGTGCGTTACCAATTAAGGCAATGGCGTTATCAATCATATCAGCGCGTCCGACAATGTGTAGCACATCACCAAATTGCAAGCTCGTGTTTGCACTTGGTACAAGTTCCACCCCGGCACGGTTTAACCGAGAAATCACCACACCATATTTTTGATGAATACCCAAAGATTTAATGCGTTTTCCCAAGACCTTTTCATTGGTTACCACAATGCGCTCTGAACGAAGATCACCGGTGAGTGTTGAGCGTGGCACATCTACTTCTTCACCAATCACGAGCTTCATTTTTCTTAATGTATGCGCTTCCCCCACTAAATGGAGCAAATCATCAAGAAAAATTTCAGTGTCTGCATTCGGCACGCTTACGTTATCGCCACGTTTTAAGCGAGAACAAACCACCTCTTTACTTTCAAACCCCGGAATTTCAATTAGCGGCAAGCCGTTAAGATTTGGGTTCGTTACGCGCACATTCATTGAACGCAAACTTTCCTTATCCTGACCGCTTTCACGTTGGAAATTGGCCTCCTCTTCTTCCACTTTTATTTTAAAAAACAACCGCACTAACCACATTGTGAGTAAAATCCCACAAATCCCAAAAGGGTAAGCTACGGCATAAGCCATACCCATATTGCTGGTGGTGTGGCTCATTCCTAATTCAGCAAGAATTTGTTGCCCGGCCCCTAAAGACGGAGTATTAGTTACCGCCCCAGAATAAACCCCAAGAATAATATCAAGTGGCACATCAGCGGCTTTATATAGCACAACCACACTGGCTGCCCCAAGTAATACGATGAGCACCGCTAACCCATTGAGTTTTAAGCCTGATTCTCGTAATGAGGCAAAAAAACCCGGCCCTACTTGAATACCAATCGTATAAACAAATAAGATCAAGCCAAATTCTTGAATAAAATGTAGCGTATGCGCATCTAAATGCACCCCATATTGGTTGGTAAAATGGGCAACAATGATCCCCCCAAACAATACTCCCCCAATACCTAGCCCTACGCCACGAATTTTAAAATGGCCGATCCATAATCCGACCACCGCAACGAGGGCTAAAATGCTAATCGTAACTGCAATATCACTCATAACAACCTCAAAAATTTAATTTAACTAAAAAAATTATAGCAATCTCCAGATAGAAAGAATAAATTAAAGTCCAAAAATTTAATCTACATCACATTTTTCTTGCTTACCGCATTAATTTCTTTAACAATCTTTGAACAAATTTCTCATTCTGCTATCTAAACAACACGATTAACTATTTTCTTTTCTATCAACTCATTACTCGGAAATATTATGAATTGGTCAGACGAATTACTAAGTTCATTTTTATGGATAATCCAAAGCCTCGTGATTACGAGCATTGTCTTCTCCCTTATCTTAGCGCTTTTAGTCAAAACAACTCGCTGGGCGCATCAATTTTGGCTTTTAGCTAAAAATTACCTTTCCCCCAAACAGAGCCTCAAACCACTCTGCTATTTTTGGGTGATCATCTTCTTTAATCTAGTTGCTGTGCGGTTAGATATTCTATTTTCTAATTGGTATAACGCAATGTACAGCGCATTACAGGAAATGAATGTCAGCGTATTCTGGCAACAAATGGTCGTATTTTCCTTGCTTGCCACTGTTCACGTGTTGAATGTGCTGTTTACCTACTACATTTCGCAACGCTTCAAAATTCAATGGCGAACTTGGCTCAATGGGCATTATGTAGAAAAATGGACAGCCAACCTGATCTGCCCCCAAAAAGTTAGACTATATTCTAATTTAATTCAAGGACTGAGTTCTGTATTCCACAGGGCTTAGTCCTTTGAGCTTCACTTGAATACGCTCATTGTTGTAGTAATGAATGTACTCGTGAATCACTTTTTCAAGCTGTTCAAAGGTTTCAAACCGCTTGCCAAAGTAACATTCCGTCTTCAATCGCCCGAAAAAGCTTTCCATCGCACCATTATCAAGGCAATTACCTTTTCTCGACATACTTTGCTTAATACCGTGTTTTTTCAATATCTCCTGATAACCCATCATTTGATACTGCCATCCTTGGTCGGAATGCAGTATCGGTTTTTCCCCCGCTAATCGGTTCACCGCCTGGGTCAACATTCTGGTTATCTGCTCAAAATTCGGACTTCTCGCCACATCATAAGCAATAATTTCGTTATTAAACAAGTCTTTAATCGGTGATAAATACACTTTGCCTTCCGCACATTTGAACTCGGTGATATCCGTTACCCACTTCTCATTCGGCATCGTTGCCGTAAAATCCCGTTGCAACAGATTATCGGCAATTTGTCCCACTTTGCCTTGGTAAGAACGATATTTTTTCTGCTTACTTTTTCCTTTTAACCCCAAACGTTGCATTATCGCTTGCACCCTTTTGTGGTTGATAATCAAGTATTTCCTTAATTCCAAGGTAATTCGACGATAACCATAATTTTCGTCATTTTTGCGATAAATTTCCTCTATTTTCTGTGAAATCGCTACATTTTTATCCGACTTTGGCTTGAGATGATAAAAGAACGAACTGCGTGCCAATCCGATTAGCCTGAGTAACAATTCCAACGGGAAACGCGAGCGTAAGGCATTTACGATGACGGCTTTTTCTGCATTTTTTGTTGGTTGAGTTCCTGCAACTTTTTTAGCATTGCATTCTCCGCTTCTAATTCCAAAATTCGGTAACGCAAGCGTTCTTCTTCTGTTTTGGGCGTTGGTGGCATTTTAGGTGAGTTGAGTTTCATACTTGGACGACCTTTAGGTTTGAGTAATAACCCATCTATACCTTGTTTTTCAAAGCGTTGCAACCATTGACTAATTATCCCTGAACTGGGGATATCAAAGCGAAAGCAGGCGGCTTCAGCGGAGCACTGGCCTTTTTTGATAGCTTGAATAACCTTTAATTTAAACTCAACAGAATAATATCGTTTTTTACCTAACACAGCTAATCCATTGATTCCATTATGATTAAATTTCGCAATCCAACGTGCTAACGTGCTTTGGGGAAGCTGAAAATACTGGCGAGTAAGCGAACGGTTTTTTCCATTTTGATGATAAAAGTCGAGCACTTGTTGTTTGAAACGTTGAGTATATTTAGTCATAAAAAATCTGCACCTTAATCAGTTGGTTGTTTAGTCCAACTTTTGGGGTGCAGATCAACCAAGCCTATTATAAAACCCTGTATAGCCTCAATCAGCTAGACAATCCCGATCAACGTATCCAGCAAGATATTGAATCTTACATCAACAGCTCGCTCAGTTTTGCTACGGGCGTGATTTCCTCCACGGTTTCACTCATCGCATTCACCGCGATTTTGTGGAACTTATCAGGGCCAATGGAAATCGCGGGCTATGAAATCCCGCATATGATGGTATTTTTAGTGTTTATTTATGTGCTTATTACCAGTGTGATTGCCTTTAGAATTGGACGACCATTAATTAAACTCAACTTCGCTAATGAAAGGCTCAACGCAAATTATCGTTATTCCCTAATTCGCCTAAAAGAATATGCAGAAAGCATTGCCTTCTACCGTGGTGAAAAAATGGAACAACACTTATTGTTCAAACAATTCAATAAAATTATTGGAAACATCTGGCAACTGGTTTACCGCACCCTGAAATTATCTGGCTTTAACTTAACTGTTTCACAGATCTCCGTTATCTTCCCATTTCTTATTCAAGCGGGGCGCTACTTCAGTGAACAAATCAAACTCGGTGATTTAATGCAAACCGCCCAAGCCTTTGGCAAAGTGCAAGAATCTCTTTCTTTTTATCGCAATTCTTATGATGATTTCGCGGCTTACCGTGCTGTGCTTGATCGTTTAACAGGCTTTCATAGTGCGATTAATGCGGCTAATCAACCATCTAAAACCCAACTTCAAGATAGCCAAGGCGAAGTGGCATTCCAAAATCTCACCATAAAACGCCCTGATGGAAAAAGCCTGATTGAAAACTTAAACCTCACCTTTCCCCTAGGCACAAGGGTACTAATTCAAGGGCAATCTGGGGTTGGAAAAACCACGCTATTACGCACCGCAGCAGGGCTTTGGCAATATTCCGAAGGCACCGTAATCTGCCCACAACACAGCGCCCTATTCCTTTCGCAAAAACCTTATTTGCCACAAGGTCGCTTAATTGATGCCCTTTATTATCCTGCAATGGCAAGTGAAGATTGCGATCTCGCTGCAATCCAACAAATTATGCAACAAGTTAATTTAGGACATTTAACCGATAAGCTCGAGCAAGAACAAGATTGGACGCGCGTGCTTTCTCTCGGCGAACAACAGCGCCTTGCCTTTGCCCGCTTATTACTACACAAGCCACAGGTGGCATTTCTTGACGAAGCAACAGCAAGTATGGACGAAGGACTGGAAGACGCAATGTATCAGTTATTAAAAAGCGCATTGCCAAATACCACCATAATCAGCGTAGGGCATCGCTCTACCTTGCTTAAGCATCACAGATTGCATTTGCAAATTCAGGCAGATAAAAGCTGGAAATTAATCCAACCGATGGAAAATTAGGGTAAAGAAAAGTGCGGTGGAAAAACTCAATATTTTTCCACCGCACTTCATATTTTATACTTTATTGAATACTAAACCGAATTGGCACGGTCATTGAAGAAGAAAGCCCTGCAGGTCTTGCGCCGATAGATTTTGTTCGGCTTACAGCCTCTAAGGCGGCTTTATCTAAATCATTATTACCCGAGGATTTTGCGAGTTGAATATTACTCAACGAACCATCAGCGGCAATATTAAAACTCACTGTCGCTATCCCTTGTTTACGCATCATTTTAGCCCGTTGTGGGTAGCGTCTATGGCGTTCTATTTCTCGGCGCAATGCGCCCATATAGGCATTCTTTACATCAGAGCCAGCACTTTTACTAACAAGGTTTGGATTGTTCACCGTTGCCTTGCCTAAGCTGGTTGCTGTCGCTGTGATTTTCGCTTCAGAATTCACATTGCGATCCCCTTTTTCAAGCGCCTTATTCGCCAAAGGTTTCTCTTTGAGTTGAGGTTTCTCTTTTTTCGTTTTTTCTTTCTTTTTCTCTTTCGGCTTTTCTTTCTTAATTTCTTTTGGCTTTTCTGGTTTTGGTGGTTCAGGTTTTACAATGGGATCGGGCACAATTTCTTTTGCCACTGGCTCTGGCTCAGGTTCTGCAACAGGTTCTGGCGCAGGTTCAGGTTCTTCAACGGTCATTCCCATTAGCATTTCCATTGAAATACTGTTATCGATCACGTCTGCTTGATAGCCATTGGCACTGCTGTCGGCTTTTACAGCATAGACAATCGCTCCAATCACGGTGGCGTGAAATAGGAGAGAAAAGAAGAAGCCAAACCAAGAACGATGTTTATTTGCCATTTATTTGCCTTTTTCTTTCATTGTGACAATGGCAACATTTTTGATGTTATTTTTCGCCATTAAATCTGTCAGGCTAACAAAATCTTGGAATGTGGCTTTAGCGTCCACTTTCAGGGTTACTTTTTGATCTTTCGCCCAGCTTGCCACTTCTTTTTCCATTTGCGCTAAATCTGTCGGCTTATCGTTAAAAAAGATTTCACCTGTTTCCGTAACGGTTAATAATTTGGCTAAATCGTCCGATTTAAACGCTACAGTGCTGCTGGCTTTTGGCACGTTCACTTGAATTTTGCCTTGCGAAATAAAAGACGCAGTGATTAAGACAATCGCCAGCAACACTAACATAATGTCAATGAAAGGGATAATATTGATTTCATCAAACTTTTTCACATTATGCCCCTAGATTTTTTTGTCCGTTTAAGGCTTTCCATTTTAGGCGATTGACTTCCACTTTGCGTTGCAAGCCGTTGTAAAACACCATTGATGGAATGGCGACTAAAATCCCTACTGCCGTGGCTTTCAGAGCAAGGGAAAGGTTAAGCATAATGGCAGCAGCATCAATGTCCCCACCTGAATTTCCTAATTCATAGAAAGTTAATAAAATCCCGATAACTGTACCCAATAAACCCACATAAGGGGCATTTGAGCCAATGGTGGAAATAATAGTTAGGTTACGGTTGAGATCAATGTCTAACTCGTAGATATTGGTGTAGTGCGAAACATTCACACGGCTTAAAAAGATAAAGCGTTCAATCACGAACCATACCATAATAAAGCTCATTAAACCGAGTAAACCTAAAATAATGTAATCAACATAATGTTGTAAAAATGCGAATAATTGCGGCATTGAGAAATCCTTAACGCTGACTTCAAATAAAACGAGGCAAATTGCCCTTAATTGTTATTGAGAATGAATTTCAATTAGGTTGCAAATTGTAGCAAATTAAAAATTTGCGGTCAAAGCACAAACAAAAAATGTGGTGAAAAATCACCGCACTTTGTTTTTTCACATTTAGAATGTGTAACTCACATTCATTCGGAAATCACGCCCTGCGCCGGTTAGGCTGTTTACCCCTGCGCGTTGGCTGTGGCTTTTGTAGTTCTTGTTGAACACGTTATCCACCGCAACATTAATGGTGAGATTTTCGTTTGCTTCCCAACTTGCGTAAAGATCATTGACGCCGTACCCCGGTTGTTTCACGCTGTCGCCTGAACCAGAACCACGGCTTGGTGAGCCTGTTTCACCTTCTACAAAACGTCCTTTCCAGCCAATAATTAAGTTTGGCTCAGCAAATTTGTAGGAAACTTCAGTTTTCCAAGTACGCCCTGTTGCCACAGCAAACACGGTGTTATCCGCCACTGCGCCATAAACTTCTGGCTTGCTTTCAGCCACGCCAGCACGCAAGGTTAGCCCTGAATATTTGTAAGCTGCACCTAATTCATAACCCTGGTTACGCAATAATGCGCCGTTATAAATCACGTTATCTTTCAAGGACATTGCCTCTTTCACTTTTTGCCAGAAATAACTTCCGTTGAGAGAAAGGCTGTCGTTGAAATCATAGTTAAAGCCAATTTCCGCATTGCGAGCTTGCTCAGCACGGATATGGCTATCTACGCTAATTCTACCCGATCCCGCAATCGCTACCTCATACAAACGAGGGCTACGACTTGCATAGTTTAAGCTGGTATTCAGGCTTAAATTATCAGAAACTTGCCAAATTAAGCCCGCACTTGGGTTGAAATGCCCGTGGCTGGCTTTTTTGCTTTAAATTCAAAGTAATCGTAACGGGCTCCCGTAGTTAGTGTAACGGAACCAATTCCCCAAATACCCTCTACATAAAAGCCTAAATCGTCTTTACGCTGATTATGAGCCCCCACTGCCAGTTGGTTAGGTTTTCCCACTTGTTTACGATAATTTACCCCATATTTCACAAGGTGATGCTCGCCAATGGCACTATCTAAATTTAAATTTGCTCCCGTGGTGAGAATTTGGGTTTCACTCGCTGGTTCTTTACGCACACGCTTTGTGTGATATACATTGGCATTCGCCTCTGTGATAAACCCCATATTTTTGCCTGTCCACTCTAAATTGGTGGTATCTTGCGTGGTGGTGCGGTAACGTGGATTGTTGTTATCTTCATTCACCACGAAGTTTCCATTATTGTCTAAAAGATAATAGCTATCTTGCCCACGGCGATCCTTACCAGCATAAACTGAGCTTAAAGCATATCCTTTTGCCCGTTGTTCCGCTGAGAGTTTTGCTCCCGATACATAGGAATTACTAAAATCAAATTCTTCACGCAAAGCACGCACACCATAATAACGCTCTTGACGGTGGCTGAATACCACCCGCTGATTTTCGCTAATATCCCAACCAAACTTTGCTAATAATCCCCGTTCGCCTAAGGCACTATTTTGTACGGTATCTGAACCATTGAGATTTTGATACCCTTTACCACCTTTATAATTTTCTTTATGGTTCCAGTTGCCAGAAATCAAGGCATCAAATGCCGCAACCTTGCCATAAACACTTGCGCCTTGCGTATAGCCTTTATTACTGCGTACGCCACCAGTGAGCTTAAAGCCAAAATTTTGCCCCTCTCTCAATAAATCCTGCGCATCAACAGTGGTGGCGATGATCGAACCACTGGTCGCCCCAATCCCCGCACTGGCTGAGCCAGCCCCTTTTTGCACGTCAATACGTTTGATTAACGCAGGATCAAGCAAGAAACGCCCTTCGTGATGGAAAGCTTGGGTGTCGGAATAAGTATTGTCCACTTTGAAATCAATTTGATCTTGCCCCATTCCACGAATGGCTACCCATTGTGATGTGCCGCCATTTCCGCCACCGAAATTGATGGCTGGCTCATCAAATAATAAACCACGCAAATCCGTTTCAGTGCTACGTTCCATTTGTTTTAGGGTAACAACATTGGTTTTGCTTTTCGCCCCTGTATTTTCCGTGATGACATCAATCACACCAAGGCTTTCCGCTTGTACCGCTGTAGCAACAAGCGTAGCGAGAGGTAAAAGAACAAATTTTGCTTTTTTCATAATGAACTTCCTTTATTTCATACTGTCAAATTATTGAGAATTATTATTGTTTGCTTTTGCATTTATAGTCAATAACTAAAAATTCAAAAGATAAAAATTTCTGAAACAGAAAGAAAATCGTTAAAAATTGAGAAAAATTTTGTAAAAAATCACCGCACTTTGTGAAATAAATTAGATAACGTTTAAAGATGAAAAGTAAATGAAAGGCAAAGGAAAAAGACGAAAGGCAAATAACCTTTCGTCTTTGTGATTTTATGATAGGAAAAACCGTTTATTCTGGCTGTTTTGTTGGTGAAATTTTTTCTACTTTTGCTTGTTTCACCATATTATCTGCCACTTCTAAAATAGTGATTTTTAAGCCGTTGATTTCACATTCCGTGCCTTCTTCGGGAATTTCTTCTAAATGCTCTAAAATCAATCCGTTGAAAGTGCGCGCTTCGTCTGTGTCTAAATGCCAGTCAAACAATTTGTTCAGATCACGAATATTGGCAGAGCCTTCAATGATCATTGAGCCGTCAGATTGTTGGGTAACTTCTTCATCAATGGACGGGGCAGTTGACGTGGTAAACTCGCCCACGATTTCTTCCAAAATATCTTCCAAGGTGACCAAGCCTTTGATGTCGCTATATTCGTCCACCACCAAGCCAATCCGCTCTTTTTTGCTGCGGAAATTCAATAATTGTGCATTAAGCGGTGTGCCTTCAGGGATAAAATAAGCTTCATCCACCGCGCGGATCAAGGTTTCTTTGCTGAATTCATTTTTATCTAGCATTAAGCGATAGGCTTCGCGCACACGCAAAATACCTAGCACATTTTCGTCCATACTCTCTTTGTACAACACCACTTTACTGTGCGCCGAATGGTTGAGCTGACGCATAATGGCTTTCCAATCATCGTCAATATCGATTCCGCCAATGTCGTTGCGCGGCACCATAATGTCGTCCACGGTAACTTTTTCTAAATCCAAAATAGAAAGCAACATTTCTTGGTGGGCGGAAGGAATGAAATGCCCCGATTGGTTTACAATGGCGCGTAATTCTTCTGTGCTTAAGGAACTGGTTTTTTGCTCATTTTTCACGCGGAATAATTTCATCAAGCCACGAATAATCAGGTTCATTAAGAACACAATGGGGCTAAAAATTTTCAGCAATGGGGTGAGAATATGGCTTGATAAAAACGCCACTTTTTCAGGATAAAGTGCGGCAATGGTTTTCGGGAAAATTTCCGCAAAGATCAACATTGCGAAGGTTAACGCCCCTGTGGCAATCGCCACGCCCATATCGCCATATAAACGCATACCAATAATGGTTGCAATGGCAGAGGCAGAAATATTCACAAGGTTATTACAGATGAGAATCAGGCTAAGTAAAATATCTGTTTTTTTCAAAAGTTTTTCTGCTTTTTTCGCCCCTTTATGCCCTTTTTCAGCTAAAAAGCGCATACGATAGCGGTTGGCGGAAAGCAAGCCTGTTTCTGAACTGGAAAAATAGGCGGATAAAATGAGTAAAATAATTAAAGTGATAAATAACGTACTAAGGGGAATACTATCCAAAATCAAGTCCTTTTATAAAACCATCGTTCTTGGGTGGCCGAAATTAAAGCCCTAACCCAAACGCAACTCGGCTGCCAAAATAGGCAATCGAAAGCAAAATCATACCTGAAATGCTATAAATAATCACCTTTTTTCCACGCCAATGCCATTTCCAATGCCCGATTAACGCGACACCTAGCACCAACCACGCAAGGAACGAAAAGATGGCTTTTTGTACATTTTGCATACCGAAGAAATCTGGCAAATAAATCGCCCCAGAAATTAGCGTTAGGGTCAGCAACACTTCACCACTTAGCATTAAGCGGAAAAAATGGCGTTCCACCGTCATTAATGGCGGAATAATTGGCGATAACGCCAGTTTTTTGCTTTTTAGATTGCGGTCAATCCACCACAACTGCACGGCATATAAAGTAGCGATAAAGCAGACAGCATAAGCCAACAGCGCCAAGCCAATATGCAAGAATAAGCCCACATTGTGGATCAAATGCTGCACGATAGAAAAAGGTAAAAATGTTTGTAAAATCAAATTGATAATGGCGAGGCAATAGACGATCGGCAACAAAAACCATAGCGTATTCACCCGAAAACCAATGGCAAAAGTTGCTAAAGCTGCCACGATCACACTTAGCAAAGAACTGATGTCCATTAAGGTGAAGGTTTGCTCATTCGCCCAATGGGAAAACAACGGCGCAAGGCTAATGCCGTGGGTAATAATCGCCAAAAGTGCGGTGCAAAAAAACAATGTTTTATTCGGTTTTTTGGTTTGTGCGCCCGAATGGGCTTTCAACAACATCGGGGTAATGAGAAGAATGCTAATTAAATATAAAAAAATTGAAACAACGGCAAACCACATTTTTATTCACCTTATTTATTCGCTTTAATGCCAAATTAAGAACTATTCTTATTCTAGCCTTGCCGCACTAAAATCGCTATAAATTTCTTTCAAATGATGAAAATCTGTGGGATTTCAGTATAATTGGCACAATTTATTTCATTTTATTCCACTCAAATTTAGGAAAAACGATGTTTGAAAACCTTTCTGATCGGCTCTCGAAAACCCTGCGTAACATAACAGGGAAAGGGCGTTTAACCGAAGATAATATTAAAGATACCCTGCGCGAAGTGCGTATGGCATTGCTTGAAGCAGACGTTGCGCTGCCTGTGGTGCGTGAATTTATCAATAAAGTGAAAGAGCGTGCTATCGGTGAAGAAGTGAATCGTAGCTTAACACCAGGGCAAGAATTTCTCAAAATTGTGCAATCCGAGCTTGAAAAAGCGATGGGTGAAGCAAATGAAAGCCTAAATCTCGCCACTCAGCCGCCAGCAGTGATCCTAATGGCGGGTTTGCAAGGGGCGGGTAAAACCACCAGTGTGGGGAAATTAGCCAAATTCTTGCGTGAACGTCAGAAGAAAAAAGTGATGGTGGTGTCGGCGGACGTGTATCGCCCTGCGGCGATCAAACAGCTTGAAACCCTCGCGCAAGCCGTTGGAGTGGATTTTTTCCCGTCTAACAGCCAGCAAAATCCAGTAGAGATTGTGCAAGCTGCCCTAGCAGAAGCTAAGCTCAAATTCTATGATGTGTTGATTGTGGATACCGCTGGTCGCCTGCACGTTGATGGCGAAATGATGGAAGAAATCCAAAAAATTCACACCGCACTTAATCCTGTGGAAACTCTTTTCACCGTGGACGCAATGACGGGACAAGACGCCGCCAACACCGCAAAAGCCTTTAATGAAGCGCTACCACTTACTGGGGTGATTCTGACCAAAGTGGACGGTGATGCGCGTGGTGGTGCGGCACTTTCTATTCGCCAAATCACCGGCAAACCGATTAAATTCCTAGGGATTGGGGAAAAAACAGACGCCCTTGAGCCTTTCCACCCTGATCGTGTGGCTTCACGCATTTTAGGAATGGGGGACGTGCTTTCGCTCATCGAAGATCTACAACGTTCTGTGGATCAAGAAAAAGCGGAAAAAATGGCGAAAAAATTCCAAAAAGGCGATGACTTCACTTTGGAAGATTTCCGCGATCAGCTCATTGAAATGAAAAAAATGGGCGGAATGATGACAATGCTTGAAAAATTACCGGGTGCGAAAAATCTGCCTGATCACATTAAAAATCAAGTTGATGACAAAATGTTCATCAAAATGGAAGCCATCATCAATTCAATGACCCTAAAAGAGCGCGCCAAACCTGAGATCATCAAAGGTTCGCGCCGCCGCCGTATTGCGCTTGGCTCAGGCACACAGGTGCAAGACGTGAATAAATTGCTCAAGCAATTTGACGAAATGCAGCGTATGATGAAAAAAATGCGCAAAGGCGGTATGGCAAAAATGATGCGTGGAATGAAAGGAATGATGGGCGGAATGGGCGGCCTAGGTGGTCTTGGCAATATGTTCAAACGCTAATCAATCATAAAAACGGTAAAAATAAAACCGCACTTTTAAAGTGCGGTTGTTTTTTGCGAATTTATTTAGTTCGTTTATTCCAGCGTCCCTTGCTGTTTTAAATATTCCAAAACTTTTTGTGTGGCGAGGGAACATTTTTCTTTGTCTTGATAACCAATCCAAGCCAATTCAGCAATTTCACTTTCAGGGCGATAATCGCCGATGAAATCGCCTTTGTAGCAGGTGAGCGTTACAACGCAATCCATATTTTTTCCGTCTGCTTGAGCGGAAAATGCACCGATTCGTTGAAGGCTATTTTCAATTAAGTCGATGCCCAATTCTTCTTTAATTTCGCGCATTAGGGCTTGTTGATCACTTTCGCCTTGCTCTCTTTTTCCGCCAGGGAGATAAAATTTCTCTTTGCCTTTAGAGCGTGCCATTAATACTTGTTTATCTTTAATGTATAACCAAGCTAGCTTGTCGATTTGCGTCTTCATTTTTGCCTCGCTGAAAATAAAAATCTGCACCTTAAACGCAGAATATTGTATTCCTGTTTAAGGTGCAGATCAAAGTGCGGTGCTTTTTTGCGAATTTTATAAAAATTACGCTTTAGTTTGTGCGCGTTTTACTAAAATAACAGAAAGAGTAAACGCAACGGCGAAAGAAATCACCATACCCACACTGTACATTGCAAGGCTGTCTGGTTTAATAGACGGAATACCTAAGAACCCTGCTGCGCCAAGTGCTTGCGCTTTTACATTGAAGAATGCAATAAAGGCGCTGGATAAACCTGAACCGATCATTGCCGCTAAGAAAGCTTGACGATAGCGTAAGTTCACCCCGAACATTGCAGGCTCAGTGATCCCTAATAAGGCAGAAATACCTGAAGGAACGGCTAAGCCGCGTACTTTTGGATCTTTCAATGCGAATGCCACACCTAAACAAGCCGCACCCTGTGCGATGTTTGACATTGCTGCAATTGGGAAGATGAATGTACCGCCCGATAATG
This sequence comes from Avibacterium volantium, assembly GCF_900635775.1. NCBI lineage: Bacteria > Pseudomonadati > Pseudomonadota > Gammaproteobacteria > Pasteurellales > Pasteurellaceae > Avibacterium > Avibacterium volantium. Next base: position 2,056,502 of record NZ_LR134167.1, read on the forward strand.
ACATATTAGAAAGCAGTTGCGTTTCCACCGCGATAAAGGTTTGGTGCATACCCGTGATAACAATTGGTGCATAGAATGTCCCGAAAATACCGCCACCGATAAAGCCAAGTTTGTCATATAACCAAGTTAAACCGATAGTGATCAAATCCCCTGCTTCACGTCCGATTGGCCCAATCACGGTGAACGCAAGTAAACCTGCGATAAAGAGCGAGAACATTGGGGTGATCAAGTTGTCGAGGTAAGATGGCACAAATTTACGGAACGTTTTTTCTAACGTAGCTAGAACCCAAGCCGAAATTAACGTTGGAATTACCGTGCCTTGGTAGCCCACTTTTTCGATTTCTAAACCGAACACATTCCAGTGTGTGATTTTGCCTTGCGCAGCGGTAAGGGCATAGTTCCAACCGTCCGCCAATGCAGGGTGAACCAATAACATTCCCAACGCAGCCCCTAAGAACGGATTTCCGCCGAATTTACGAGTAGCAGAAAAACCAAGCAACACCGGTAAGAACACGAATGGCGCGTTGGCAATAGTATTAATAAAATCAACAAGATCAGAAAGATTGCTAAAACGATCGACTACGGAATAACCTGTAATTGGCTGACCAGAATCGCGCAAGGCTTGTGGTACGTCCCAGAAGAAACCTTGTGCGGTAAGCATACTGTGGATACCCATTAACAAACCGCCCGCCACGATAGCAGGGATAATTGGCACGAAAATATCCGCCAAGCCTTTCACCAAGCGCATAATTAGCCCTTGGTTATTTTCTGAAGCTTGTCTCGCCACTTCATTTTTGGTCATATCGCCGATGTTAAGCTGTTTCGCCATTTCATCGTGTACTTTATTTACGGTGCCTGAACCAAAAATAATTTGATACTGGCCAGAAACTGCAAATTGACCTTTTACACCATCAATATTTTCGATAGCTTCTTTGTCAATTTTGCCTTCATCTTTCACCACAATGCGTAAGCGAGTTGCGCAATGTGCAAGCGCGCTGATATTGTCTTTGCCACCCAGTTTATCAATCACCTGCTTGGCAACATTTGGAAAATTCATCGGTTTTCTCCTCTTGTTGATGTTGAATTAAAATTGCACAGATTCTAGCTAAAACCTTTAAGCGTGGCTAGTGTAATGTGCAAAAACTTTGCTAATGATCAACAGAATTTAGCCAATTTATTAACTTATCTAAATCTTTCTGCCAATTTTGCGAGAGTTGTTCCAAATAATAGGCGATTTCACTTTCCCAATTGGGGTTTTCGCTATGCTGGGCTTGTTCGGCGATTTGTTGAATGCGCTTTAATCCAACAGAGCCTGCCGCGCCTTTGATTTTATGGGCGATGTTGCCGACTTCAGTTCTGTGCGCGGGTTGAGTTTGATAAATTTGGTAAGCCGCCATTAATTCCGCCATATAATCGGGCATTAGCTGTTGGAAAAGTGCGGTGTTATTTTTTACTGTTTTTACGCCCAATAAAGCGACAAATTCATTGAGCGTGGCGAAATCCAGCGCTTCATCTTGTTCTATTGCTGTTTCTGGCATTGCTTTGGAAGAACTTTCGGCCAGCGGCAGTGTAATCTCATCAGCAAAATATTGATAAAGACATTGCGTCAGCGCCTCTAAAGAAAGAGGTTTACGCAGAATATCGTCCATTCCTTGCTGTAAATACTCTTGCTTATCGTGCATTACATTGGCAGTGAGCGCAATGAGTGGCGGCAGATAATCATATTCATCATTTTCGTATTTTTGGCGTAAATGTTGGGCGATTTGAAAGCCCGACATATCAGGCAGCTGAATGTCAATGAGCAGCAAGTCATAGCTATTTTGCTCAAATTTTTCAATGGCTTGTTGCCCCGTCATTGCCACATCTACTTCATAGCCCAATTTTTCCAACACAGATTTTGCCACAATCACATTCACTTCAATATCTTCAATCAGCAAAATACGCAGTTGGCTTGGCAGATGTTGATGATAGGCTAACGGCTTGCTCACAGACTCGGCTTGAATAGTTAAGGTAAAAACGGAGCCCTTTCCCACCGCACTTTCCACACAGAGATCACCGCCCATTAAATTGGCAATAGTCTTGGAAACTGCTAAGCCAATACCACTGCCGGCGTGCTGATATTGATTGGATTGCACGCGGTAATACATTGCGAAAATATTCGCCAGCTCGCTTTCTGCAATGCCAATACCCGTATCGGAAATAGCAAAAGCAAATTGTTGTTCGCCAGTTCGGCTAACTTTCAGCTTGATCACGCCTTTTGGGGTGAATTTCACCGCATTATTAATTAAGTTCCATAAAATTTGGCTTAATCTGGCGCTATCTAGCATCAGCCATTGCGGTAAATCAGGTTCGTATTCCAGTTCAAATTTGAGCTGATTTTGCTCCGCCATTAAGGTAGCAAAATTGGCAATATCATTAAGAAAGGCATAAAAATCCGTTTCTTTGTGGTTTAACTCAATTTTGTGCGCATCAATTTTTTCCAAATCAATAATATCGCTAAAAATATGTCCTAAAGACACCGCACTCATATTAATGGTTTTCAGATAATTGCGTTGTTCTTGGTTTAATTTGCCATCAAGTAAAATACGGCTTAAGCCAATAATGCCGTTCAGTGGCGTGCGTAATTCGTGGCTAATGGTGGTCATCAAGGCGGTTTTGTTACGGCTGTTTTGCTCTAAATCATTTAATGCCACAGAAAGTTTTTTTTCTGCCACCATTCTTTCCGATACTTCACGGCGTAAATTTTCCACTAATTTGGCTAATTCAAGGCGAGATTTTTCCAGTTTTTCCACCAAAAGAGTGAAGAAATAGATCACAAAAGGCGCGGAAATCAAGCCAAACACCACGGAACGCACCACGTCCGTCCAATAAACCGTTCCCACCACACAAAGGCTGAACAACACTTGTGTGCATAAAGCCAACACCGCCAGTGCTAAGACGCCAAGTATAGAAAATCGCACGCGTCCAAGGCGGATCACCCAATCCACATAACGTTGTGCGAAGTGTTTGATATTTCTCATTTTACAACCTTGATTTAGCCAAATAGACAATGGCGTTATGATAACAACAACGCATAAAAAAAGAGATAAAAATTTGCCCTAGACAAGGCTAGGGCAAAATTTGAATAGGTAAGAAGAAAAATGATGCGATAATTAACGGCTGCGGAAAATAATGCGTCCTTTACTTAAATCGTAAGGGGTCATTTCCACGGTTACTTTATCGCCAGTTAAAATACGAATATAGTTCTTACGCATTTTCCCTGAAATATGTGCGGTTACAACGTGTCCATTTTCTAATTCAACGCGGAACATCGTGTTCGGCAAGGTTTCTAAAATCGTGCCTTGCATTTCAATGCAATCTTCTTTAGCCATTAATTCCTCTAATATTAGTTAATAAATAAGTCAAAAAACGGGCGAATTATACTCTCATCAATCGTATTCACCAAGTTTTTTCTAGAAATTTAGTCGAATACGCAAGTTTTGCTAAATTGTGGTAAAATCCGCCGCCGTGAAATTCACTTCATTTTTTATCTTCAACTAAGGACATTTTATGAGTATTGCCACCCCACAAGCGGTGCTTGATTTTTGGTTTAGCGAAGAAAATCAGCCATTCTGGTTTGTTAAAAGCGATGAATTCGATGACAAAATTCGCGAAAAATTTGACCGCACTTTAAAAGCCGCCGCACAAGGTGAATGCGCCAACTGGCGTGAAACCATTGAAGGGCGCTTGGCGGAAATTATCGTGTTGGATCAATTCTCGCGCAATTTATATCGCAACACCCCAGCAGCCTTTGCGCAGGATTCAATGGCATTAGTGTTGGCTCAAGAAGCCATTAAACATCCTGATTTTGCTAGTCTACCGACCTTATGGCGTAAATTTATGATTATGCCTTATATGCACAGTGAATCTGCCTTGATTCATCAGCAAGCAGTGGAATTATTTAGCGCACTCAATGATGATTACACCTTAGATTTTGAACTGCGCCATAAAGCGATTATTGATAAATTTAATCGTTATCCGCACCGCAATGCGATTTTAAATCGCACCTCAACCGCGGAAGAAATTGAATTTTTAAACCAGCCTAATTCTTCTTTTTAATTCGGAGTATTGAATGATTCATAAATTAATGAAAGCCCGTGATCATCACGAAGTCCATCGTGTTGCCACCACATTAGAGCTTTATTTTGATTTAGTTTTCGTGATCGCCATTGCGGCGACTGCAAGCGGCTTGCATCACGCCCTTGCGGCGCATCATTTCAGTGAAGGCTTAATCCATTTTGCCACCTCGTTTTTCTGCGTGTGGTGGGCGTGGATGAACTTTACTTGGTTTGCCTCTGCTTACGATAATGATGATTTTACCTATCGCATCGTAACAATGGTGCAAATGTTCGGCGCAATTATTTTAGCTATCGGTATTAATAATGTATTTGAACACAACGATTATGTGATGATTTTGATCGGCTACATCGTAATGCGTGTGGCAATGGCATATCAATGGTTTCGTGCTGCAAAAGGCGATCCAGAGCGCCGCACCACCTGCTTACGTTATGCCTTCGGGATTATCTTCGCACAAATTTGTTGGACTATTGTGGCATTAAAATTCCCTTATTTATTCAACACCTTATTCCCATTCTTAGCCTTGCTTGAGCTTTCTGTGCCAGCCTGGGCGGAAAGTGCCAACAAAACCCCTTGGCACCCACATCACATTTCAGAGCGTTACGGCTTATTAGTGATTATCGTTTTGGGCGAAGGCATTTTAGGCGCAACTAACGCCATCACACCATTATTCCACAGCAATGAAGCAATGCTCACTGAAGCATTCCCATTAGGCTTAGGGATTTCAGCGTTAATGTTCTCTCTTTGGTGGCTTTATTTCAAAATGCCTTGGGGCGAATTTTTGCACAGCGATCGCACGTTAAATAACGCTTTAGTCTATGGTTACGGCCATTTATTGATTTTCATCGCGCTCACCGCGTTAGGTTCTGGCTTAGAATTATTAGCGGACTCCGTGAAAGAATTTGGCACAATGGCGGAAGTGGTGGAACACGCAAGTTCAAATGCACATTCTGTTTCGCCTTTATTTGCAATGACCGTGTTAAGCATTTGCTCGGCGGTTTACCTCATTGCCTTAGCATTCTTGCGTTGGTACTTAGACAAAGACACCAATTACAGCGTGATCGGTTTTGTGCTTGCTATTGCAGCGACTTTCCTTGGCGTGCTATGTGTGTATTTAGGAATGCCGTTGCAATGGTCAATTTGGTTCACCGTGATTGCGCCAATTGCAATGATCTCATTCTATAAAACGAAGCCGATTGGTTAAGTTTCATTGATCTTTCCCCTAGCCGAAAAAATGGGCTAGGGGAGATTTAACATTTTGATTTTTCTCACTCTTGTATTAGGATAACTAAACCTAATCTAAATAAGGAAGATCATTATGTTAATTCACCTTTCAACACAACCTGCCAGCCCAGTTTGGGGCGAAAATGCGTTATTGAGTTTTGCAAATGACGAAGGCACGGTTCATCTTAAACAAAATTCGACAAATTCCGACCGCACTTTAATTCAAAAAGCCGCGCGTAAATTGCGTAATCAAGGCATTAAAGAGGTGGAATTAGTGGGCGAAAATTGGGATTTAGAAAACTGTTGGGCGTTTTATCAAGGTTTTTATTCTGCAAAACAGGATTATGCCATTGAGTTTCCTCATTTAGATGACGAACCGCAAGCAGAGCTATTTGCCCGTATTCAGTGTGGTGATTTTGTTAGAGAAATCATTAATTTACCTTCCGATGTTATCACACCACAAAAATTAGCTGAACGCGCGGCGCAATTTATTGCAGAGCTTGCAGCGGAATACGCCAATGAAAGTGCGGTGAATTTTGAGATTATTTCTGGCGAAGCCTTATTAGAAAAAAATTATCAAGGCATTTGGAATGTGGGCAAAGCCTCCAACCATAAGCCAGCAATGTTGCAATTAGATTTCAATCCAAGCCAAGATCCAAACGCCCCTGTTTTAGCTTGTTTAGTGGGCAAGGGAATTACCTTTGACAGTGGTGGTTATAGCTTAAAGCCAAGTGATTCAATGTCCACAATGCGCACCGATATGGGCGGCGCAGCCTTAGTTACCGGTGCATTAGGTATGGCTATTGCAGGCGGTTTAAACCAGCGCGTGAAGCTTTATCTTTGCTGCGCAGAAAATATGGTAAGCGCCGAAGCTATGAAGTTGGGCGATATTATCACTTATCGCAATGGCGTAACTGCTGAAGTGTTGAATACAGACGCAGAAGGGCGTTTAGTGCTAGCTGATGGCTTAATTGAAGCGGATAAGCAAAATCCACAATTTATTATTGATTGCGCCACCTTAACGGGCGCGGCAAAAATGGCGGTGGGCAATGATTATCACAGCGTCCTTTCAATGGATAACGAACTCGTTGCAAGCTTGTTTAACGCTGCACAAACGGCTAACGAGCCTTTCTGGCGTCTTCCATTTGAAGAATTTCACCGCGCGCAGATCAGCTCTCAATTTGCCCAAATCGCCAATATCGGCACAGTGCCAGTGGGTGCTGGCGCAAGTACGGCAACAGCATTCTTATCTTACTTCGTGAAAAATTACCAACACCATTGGCTGCATATTGATTGCTCTGCGACTTATCGCAAATCAGCCAGTGATTTATGGGCAACAGGCGCAACAGGCATTGGCGTGCAGACCTTGGCGCATCTTTTACTCAACCAAGCAAATTCATAGGAGGAACGCGTGGAACGGACATTATCCATTATTAAACCTGATGCGGTAGAGCGTAATTTAATTGGCAAAATTCTCAACCGCTTAGAAAGTGAAGGGTTTCGCATCATCGCGATGAAAATGGTGCATTTAACTCAAGAGCAAGCACAAGGGTTTTACGCAGAACATCAAGGAAAGCCATTTTTTGATGATTTGGTGAAATATATGACTTCCGCGCCAGTGGTGGTTTCGGTGCTAGAAAAAGAAAATGCAATAAAAAACTACCGCACTTTAATGGGCAAAACCAACCCAGAAGAAGCCGATGAAGGCACATTACGCAAAGAATTTGCCTTAAGCAAAACTCAAAACTGCGTTCACGGCTCTGATAGCCCAGAAAGCGCCGCCCGTGAAATTGCCTATTTCTTTGCGGATTCGGAAATTTGCCCACGAGCAGAATAATGTTGTGCTTTTATAAAAGTACAAGAGCGATAAAAACAAAAGAGCCAATAAAAATTGGCTCTTTTTTATGCTTATTGATAATAGCAAATTAATCCAAACGCGCTGCCATTTTGAGCCAGTCAGCTTTAAATTCACGGCGCATATTGTTGATTGCGTCAATAATATCGTGGTGAACAAGGTGTTCATTTTGGATTCCCACGCAGTAGCCGCCTTTGCCTTGTAAAAGCAGATCTACCGCATAAACACCCATACGTGAAGCTAAAATACGGTCAAAGGCGCAAGGTGTACCACCACGTTGGATATGCCCTAAAATGGTTGCGCGAGTTTCGTGTTTTACACGGGCTTCAATTTCTTTGGCTAACTCATTCACATCACAAATATGCTCTGTCATTGCAATGATTGCGTGGCGTTTACCTCTCAAAATACTACGTTCGATTTGTTGAATTAACGCTTCACGATCAAATTCCACTTCAGACGCTACGATGTATTCACAGCCACCTGCAATCCCCGCAGAAATGGTTAAGTCGCTACAATGTCTGCCCATTAATTCCACGATTGAAATACGTTGGTGCGAGCTTGATGTATCACGCAAGCGGTCAATGGCCGTTACGGCGGTTTCTAATGCGGTTTGATAGCCGATGGTATAATCCGTTCCAGCCACATCATTATCAATAGTGCCGGGGATCCCCACGCAAGGGAAGCCATGTTCTTCGGTAAGCAATTTTGCCCCCATATAAGAACCGTCTCCGCCGATAACAACGAGCGCATCAATACCGTGGGAACGTAAAATTTCTGCACATTTCGCCCGCACTTCTGGTTTTTTAAATTCTGGGAAACGTGCTGAACCAAGGAATGTTCCGCCGCGGTTAATAATATCTGATACGCTATAACGTGTTAATTGCTTGATTTTATTGTTATAAAGCCCGTGGTAGCCATCATAGATACCATAAACTTCTAAGCCTTCGCCTAAGGCTGAACGAACCACGCCACGGATCGCAGCATTCATTCCTGGGGCGTCCCCACCACTTGTTAATACGGCAATTTTTTTAATCATAATCGTTAATACCTTTATTCAAAGTTAATAATATAAAAACTGTGCGTAGCTTACACTATTCGCAAAACCTGCTCTAGAAAAATTTTGTGAATCCTATCACATTTTGATTTAGGTTAATTATTTGGCTGTAAGCTATCAGCTTGAGCTTGTTCAATCTGCACCACGCTGGTAGGTTCGTGATGAATTACTATATCCACACGGGGAAAACATCGGCGTAAACGCTGTTCAAGATGATCGGTAATTTGATGCGCTTCCACGAAAGAGAGATGATCATCGAGTTCTAAATGAAATTGAATGAAGCGAATTGCCCCTGAACGGCGTGTACGCAAATCGTGAAAGCCTAAAATATTCGGCTGCGATTGAATCACCTGTTCAATTTGCGTAATTTCTTCTGGCGGTAAAGCTTGATCGAGCAGCAATTGAATCGCATCATAAAACATCTGACCCGCATTAAATAAAATATATAAGGCGATCACAATTGCAAAAACTGCATCAGCCCACAGCACACCCCATAAGCTCAACCCTAAGGAACATAAAATGGCAATATTCATCAGCAAATCCGTTTGATAGTGCAAGCGATCCGCCTTAATCGCAGGGCTATCGGTTTGCTTGATAATATGGCTTTGATACAGCACCAGAAGCAACGTTGCCACAATAGAAAACAGCGTAACCATAATGCCGAGATAGGTTTGATTTAACGGCTGCGGTGAAGTTAAACGGTAAATCCCTTGTAATAAAAGGAAGATCGCACTACCAGAAATAAACGCACTTTGAATAAGTGAAGCAAGTGATTCCGCTTTGCCGTGTCCAAAAGAATGGTTGTGATCCGCTGGCATTAGGGCAAAACGCAAGATCAGCATATTCATAAAAGAAGCCAATAAATCCAGCGTGGAATCCGTAATGGACGCAAGCATACTGACGGAATCCGTTTTCCACCAGGCAAAACCTTTGATTAAAATTAACAGCAACGCGGTGAAAATGGCACAATTTGCCGCCCGTTTCACCTGTTTGGAATAGACTTCTTGCATTAAGGATTACAGCTCCAAGTGAAATGCCCATTGTTTAATTTCTGCATTTCTTTATCCACCACATATTTCTTCAAATAACGAATTACGCGGTTGTGTTTCATATTCATTAATTTGCGATCTTTGGCAATTTTCACGGAATATTGATATTGCACAAAACCGCAAAATGGAATCTCTTTACCCCGAGCCACGTTTACCTGCCAATCGGGATTTTGTTCAGTTGGATCGTAAATCACAAAGGCAAACAGCTCATTTTTTTTACTATAAATATCAAAATGCTCTACGCCAGTATTACGATAAACCCGTTTGCGTAAGACAATGCGCTCCTCCAAGGTTCGCTGCTGCCAATTTCTATCTTGCAACAGTTCAATCGCACTATGCCACTGTTCGGCAGTTTCGCCTTTTGGTACATAAACGTAACGAGCAATAGTGCCTAAATCTTGTTGCGAAGCAAGATAATAGCTTTGTCCACTGTGGTCAATTACCTCAGACACCGCTAATTGCGGTGAAGTGCTACAAGCCGTCAAAATAAGTGCGGTGAGAAAAACGGCAATTTTTTGCACCGCACTTTGGTTTCTTTCAATCCATTGTTTCATTTTATTCACTTAAATCACGTTTAAACACGAATTCCTTTTCCGTTGATGAAGTGGCGTCAAACCAGTAGCCACCGAGATCGAAATCTTTTAATTGTTCCACTTGAGTGAGACGATTTTGAATGATGTAGCGACACATTAAACCGCGCGCTTTTTTCGCATAAAAGCTGATCACTTTATATTTACCATTCTTATTATCTAAAAAGACTGGTTTTACAATATGCGCCTTCAACTCGCTTTCCTTAACGGATTTATAGTATTCATCGGAGGCAAGATTGACCAACACATTATCCCCTTGCTGATCCAAAGCTTGTTGCACCGCCGCGGTGATAATATTGCCCCAAAAATGATATAAATCCTTGCCTTTCGGGTTGGCTAATTTTGTTCCCATTTCTAAACGATAAGGCTGCATTAAATCCAAAGGACGTAGCAGACCATATAAGCCCGACAACATTCTCAAGTGCTGCTGGGCGAATAAAATATCATCACGGGATAAATGCGCGGCATCTAGCCCCGTATAAACATCACCTTTGAACGCAAAAATCGCAGGGCGCGAGTTTTGTTCATTGTGATCCTGATTCCACTGCGCAAAACGCGCCACATTTAATGCGGCTAATTTATCGCTAATGGACATTAAAGAGGCGACATCGTGTGGCGCAAGCTGACGACAAATACCAATCAGCTGTTCGCTATATTCCGTTAAATCAGGTTGAGAAACGTCAAATTTTTCCACCGCACTTTCAAAATCAAGAGTTTTAGCGGGAGAGATAATTGCTAACATAATGAAATCCTTATAAATTCTTTAAAGCGTTAAGGGCAGTTGCCATTCTATCGGCGCTAATTGATGCTGTTGTAAATAGGCGTTCGTTTGCGAAAAATGCTTGCAACCGAGAAATCCGCGATGTGCAGATAAGGGCGAAGGGTGCGGCGCAGTTAGCACGCAATGTTTTTGTCTATCAATAAATTGCCCTTTTTTCTGCGCGTGGCTGCCCCATAAGAGAAAAACAAGATTTTCGCGTTGTTCATTTAAGGCGGCAATCACCCGATCGGTAAAAGTTTCCCAACCAAAATTTGAATGGGAATGGGCTTTGCCTTGTTCCACGGTTAGAACCGTATTTAACAGCAGTACACCTTGTTCTGCCCAGCTCACTAAATAACCGTGCTGAGGAATTTGAAAGCCCACATCATTGGCTAATTCTTTATAAATATTGACTAACGAGGGTGGTGGCGCAATACCGGGTTTCACCGAAAAAGATAAACCGTGCGCTTGGTTTGGCCCGTGGTAAGGATCTTGCCCCAAAATCACCACTTTCACTTGATCAAACTCGGTTAATTTGAAGGCATTGAAAATCTCATTGCTCGGCGGATAGACAATTTTGCCCGCCGCTTTTTCACGCTGGACTTGTTGTAAGATTTGCTGAAAATAAGGCTGGCTTTTCTCGCCACCAATCACATCTTTCCACGTTTTCATTTTGTTTTCCTCAGCGTTAAACCTAGGCTAAGATTATAAAGAACCTCACCTCAAATTAACAGCCTCTATTCCAATTTAATGTTTAATTAATCTTTATAAAAATGTTAAGTAATTGTTAAATTCAAGATGATAAATTTATTTTATTTTTGATATGTATCAATTTCGCTATTTTTGTTTGATAAATTCAATCTGATCCATATCAAAATAATTGAATTGGTCAAATTTTTTGATAAAATTCCTACCAACTTATGATTAATTAACAAACAAATTTAGGAGTTCTTATGATTAAAGGTATCCAAATCACTCAAGCCGCAAATGATAACTTATTAAATTCATTTTGGTTATTAGACAGTGAAAAAGGTGAAGCACGTTGTTTATGTGCAAAAGGTGATTTCGCAGAAGATCAAATCGTAGCAGTAAGCGAATTAGGTCAAATCGAATATCGTGAATTACCAGTTGATGTTGCCCCAACAGTAAAAGTTGAAGGTGGTCAGCACTTAAACGTAAACGTTTTACGCCGTGAAACCTTAGAAGACGCGGTGAAAAACCCTGAAAAATATCCACAATTAACTATCCGTGTTTCTGGTTATGCAGTACGTTTTAACTCATTAACCCCAGAACAACAACGTGATGTAATCACTCGTACTTTCACGGAAAGTTTATAATTTCTCCAATTAGTAGTTTAGATTATAAAAAATCGCCCTTAGCTATCGGGCGATTTTTTTATGCAATCATATTGTTTTCAGGTAATTCTCAACAAAATTTAAGGGATAAAAAATATCTTATCCCTTACTATTTAAATACTAAGAACGCTCCACTTCCAATCTTTCAAACACCAACACTCTATTTTCTAGTTTGCGTAGTAATAATGTGGCGATGCCTGTAATGGCAAGGTAGATGACACCTGCGATGCCGTAAATGGTGAGTGCATCATATTCTGTGCCGTAAAGCTGTCTTGCGTAGCCCATAATATCTAAAATGGTAATGGTTGAAGCAAGCGATGTGCCTTTAAATACCAAAATAATTTCATTGCTGTAAGATGGCAAGGCGCGTTTTAAGGCATAAGGAATTAAGATTTTCAGCGTTTGCCAACGGCTTAAGCCAAGTGCAGCACAACTTTCCCATTGTCCTTTTGAGATCGCTTTCACTGCGCCGTAAAATAATTGTGTGGAATAAGCTGCACTGTTTAGCGCAAGGGTGAGCATTGCGCAAAACCACGCATTAGACAATAGTGCCCACGCGGGGCTTTCTACGATCCATTGGAATTGTCCTGGGCCGTAATAAATTAAGAAGAATTGCACTAATAGTGGTGTGCCAGTGAATAAAGTTAGGAAAATATTCACCGCACTTTTTAGCAGTTTATTTTCCATTGCAAGAATAAAGGTTAAAGCAATGGCTAAAATAAACGCAAAAAAGAGCGCAGAAACCGTAAGCAATAGGCTTGTTGGAATCCCCTGTGCGATGGTGATGAAATAATCGTGAATCATTATTCCACTCCTCTTTCAAAGCGGGTAAAACGCCATTCGAGCTTACGGATTAGTACTTGGCTGATAAGCGTAATCACTAAATACATTAGTGCAGCAAAGCCATACCAAGTGAAAGGTTCGTGGGTTCTGGTGTTAATTAATTCTGCTTGACGCATTAAATCGTGTACCCCAATCAATGAAACGAGGGCTGTATCTTTTAATAACACTAACCATTGATTGCTCAAGCCCGGTAAAGCGTGTCGCCAAACTTGCGGCATAATGATATGCAAAAAGGTATAGCTACGGCTTAAACCAAGGGCCGCGCCTGATTCCCATTGCCCAAGGGGAATGGCTTGAATGGCACCGCGCAAGGATTGCGAAGCATAGGCGGCAAAAATAATGGATAACGCCAACACCCCACAAAAGAATGGGCTAAGTTCCAAATATTTTCCAGTGATTAATTCCAACACTTCAGGAATGCCAAAATAAATTAAGAAAACCACCAAAATTTCAGGCAAGCCACGCAAAAGGGTGATGACAACGGCGCTCGGTTTACGCACGAATTGCCATTTGCTCATTTCTAGGCTTACAAAAATGAGCGATAAAATAAGCCCTAATAATAAGGAACACACCGCTAACTCTAAGGTCATTAGGGTTGCGGTGTACATTAAAGGAAGATAATCCACAAACATAGCGATTATTTAGTCATCCATTTGTCGTAAATTTTTTGGTATTCGCCGTTTGCTTTAATGGCTTCGATACCTTTGTTTAGGCTTTCTACTAACGCAGTGTTAGATTTATTTACCGCGATACCTAAGCCGTTGTTGAAGTAACGTTTATCCGTAACACGCTCGCCCACGAAAGTTAATTCAGGGTTTTTCTCGAACATATCACGCAATACGTCAGTATCACCGAAGATCAAATCAATACGCCCATTTTTTAAGTCAAGAATCGCATCTTGCAGGCTTGCGTAAGATTTTGCTGTGTATTGTTTGGCTTCTGCGTTAGCATATTGTTGGTAAGTTGTCCCATTTTGCACGCCCACGGTTTTCGCCGTAGCTAAATCTGCTTTGCCTTTTACTGCGATGAAACTTGCTGAGCTTTCGTAGTAAGGTTGGCTGAATGCCACTTGTTTTGCGCGTGCTTCGGTAATATCAATAGCAGAAATTGCGGCATCAAACCCACGGCCTTTAATTAAGCTTGGAATTAACGCGTCAAAAGCTTGGCTTTTGAAATGACAAGTGGCTTCGATTTCTTTACAAATTGCGTTAGCAATATCCACATCAAAACCTACGATTTCGCCTTTTTCATTGGTTAATTCAAATGGTGGATAGCTTGGTTCGGTGGCAAAAGTAATGTCTTGCGCTTGTACCATTGCCGCTGAGCTGGCTAAAAGGGTTGCTAAAAGTAATTTTTTCATTGTGTAATTCCTTAATGTGAATGAGATAAATATTGTTTAAATTGTTCCGTTTTAGGCTGCATAAAACAGCTTGCATCGCCCATTTCGATGATATGGCCTTTTTCCATATACACCACTTTGGTCGCCACTTTCTGTGCCACAGAAACTTCGTGGGTAACAATCACTTGGGTAATGCCTGTTTCTTGTAATTCCTGAATAATGGACACCACTTGCGCCGTAATTTCAGGATCGAGTGCGGCGGTTGGCTCATCAAATAATAAAACTTGCGGTTTCATCATTAATGCTCGGGCAATCGCCACACGCTGTTGCTGTCCACCAGAAAGATGCAATGGAAAGCGATCAGCAAATTCTTCTAAACGTAAACGGGCAAGCAATTCAAGGGCTTGTTTTTTCGCCGTTTCTTTATCTAATCCAAGCACCTTTACGGGCGCTTCGATTAAATTTTCAATAACAGTTAAATGCGGCCATAGATTGTATTGTTGGAACACCATTCCTACATCTTGGCGTAATTGACGCATTTGTTTTGGATTTGCCGTTGCCGCAGAAAGATCAAATTTATTGTTGGCAATCACCAACTCACCAGACTTTGGCACTTCTAATAAGTTTAAGGTGCGAATCAGCGTACTTTTCCCCGCACCACTTGGTCCTAATAAAACCACGGTATCGCCATCTTCCGCCGTTAAGTTAATGTCAAACAGGGCTTGCGATGAACCGTAGAAAAAATTGAGATTTTTTACACTAATGGTCATTTTTGTTGTTAGCTCTAAATTTAAAGTTGAAATAATATTAATGTTTTTTGCATAACTATGCAAATAAAAAGTCAAAAAATTTTCACCGCACTTTTGTATGGGCGTTTTTGAGATAAAAATCCCTTAATTTTGTCCCGCACTTTCATCGGAAGGCCAAGAATGCACTACGGCTTTGACTAAGGTTGCAAGAGGGATCGCAAAGAACACGCCCCAGAAGCCCCATAATCCACCGAAAATCAGCACGGCGACAATAATGGTCAGCGGATTAAGGTTTACCGCTTCAGAGAATAAAAATGGCACAAGCAAGTTTCCGTCTAAAATTTGACTTATCACATATGCGGCGATTAATGACCAGAAAGTCGGTGTAATGCCGAATTGCGACATTGCCACTAACGCCACGGGAATGCTGACTAACACCGCCCCCACATAAGGCACTAGCACGGATAGCCCCACGGCAACGGCAAGCAACAAGGCATAGCGCAGATCGAAAAAGAGGAAGATTGCATAAGTAATCACCCCAACCACCAAAATTTCAATAATTTTGCCGCGAATATAATTGGCGATTTGTTTTTGCATTTCTTGCCATACTTTATCAGCCAGTTTGCGGTTGCGTGGCAGAAATCCGCTGATGTAAGTGAGTAATTCTTGTTTATCTTTCAATAAGAAAAATACCATTAATGGCACAAGGAAAGCGTAAATACCTAGGCTTACAAGGCTGATAATGGACGAAATTGAAAGTTTGAGCGCTGATTCACCAAAGCCTAAAATTTTGCTTTTCACGCTGGTGAAGAAGCTGTCGATCATTTGGTAATCCACCACTTCAGGGTAATGCTCGGGCAAGGAAAGTAGCCAATCATTGAGCGAATTAAACATATGTGGCAATTCGCTAAACAAGTTAATAGTTTGATTAACCAGTGTCGGAATGAGTACCAGCGCGATAATCAGCACAATACTAATAAAGCCGCCAAGCACTAAAATGGTGGCTAGTAAGCGGGGGAATTTGAGTTTTTCATTTAACACGCGGATTGGCATTTCCAGCAAATAAGCCAGTACGATGGCCACCAATAACGGCGCAAGTAAATCACTGAAAAAATAAATGGCGATAAAGCCAAACAGCAAAATGGCGAGTAATGCCATTGCCTGCGGATCACTAAATCGGCGCTTATACCAATTTTTCAACATTTCTAACATAAAAGCTCCTTTCGGCGAGAATTTGTGCTGATTATAAGGTAAAATGAGACTGATTTAATATAAGGAATTTTCTATGACTGTTAAAATTTATCACAACCCACGTTGTTCCAAAAGCCGCGAAACCCTTGCCTTATTGCAACAGCAGAGGATTGAGCCAGAGATCGAGCTTTATTTAGAAAAGCAATATTCCGTTGAGTTCTTACAACAGCTTGCGCAAAAGTTACAGCTTAACAGCGTGCGAGAAATGATGAGAACTAAGGACGATTTATACCGCACTTTGCAGCTTGATAATCCTGATCTCACCGAAGAACAGTTGCTCAAAGCTATTTCACAGCATTCTGCTTTGCTTGAGCGTCCTATTGTGGTAAACGGCGAAAAAGCCAAAATTGGCCGTCCGCCAGAAAGTGTTTTAGCAATTTTATAATTTCTTCGCTATAATAACGCCCGCTCCGCCATAATCATTGAGCGGGCATTATTTTTACCCATTTTATTTATTGAGAGGCAATGATGAAAAAGAAAAAATCTTTTGCGCCCGTTGCTGACGTGCAAGGTTGCACCACCTATCAGCACAACAAAGGGACAATCCGAGATAACGCCATTCAGGCATTATTATCCGACAAATTATTTCGCCAACGCATTGAAAAGAAACGAAAAGGCAAAGGCAGTTATCAGCGAAAAGCGAAACATCAAGGGAAATATTTTGAAAAGCCCGATTATCAAGTTTTTGGCAACAGAGATTTTATAATCGGGTTTTTCTTAACAAAAATAGCAAATAGAGGAAGTCATTATGTCAATCAGAACAGAATGTTTATTTAGCAACGAATGGAACGTACGAATTAGCGATCCCGGTGAGGAAGGCGCACACAGTCATTTTTTTGAGAAAATTTATATCACCCTTGATGCCCATATTGACGGGGAAAAGATCACTTACGAATTCACTCGCAAAGTGGAAGATCAAGTAAAAATCAACCGCACTTTTACTGATTTAACCGAATTATTCAAATTTTTAGGCGAATATCTTGATCCTGTGGCGCTAGGATTCTTAGGCGTAAAAATTGGGAATTTAGGGGTGAAAGCTTAATCTGATTGATAACTAAAAAAGAGCGATTTTTCTGATCTGCCCCCAAAAAGTTAGACTATATTCTAATTTAATTCAAGGACTGAGTTCTGTATTCCACAGGGCTTAGTCCTTTGAGCTTCACTTGAATACGCTCATTGTTGTAGTAATGAATGTACTCGTGAATCACTTTTTCAAGCTGTTCAAAGGTTTCAAACCGCTTGCCAAAGTAACATTCCGTCTTCAATCGCCCGAAAAAGCTTTCCATCGCACCATTATCAAGGCAATTGCCTTTTCTCGACATACTTTGCTTAATACCGTATTTTTTCAATATCTCCCGATAACTCATCATTTGATACTGCCATCCTTGGTCGGAATGCAGTATCGGTTTTTCCCCCGCTAATCGGTTCACCGCCTGGGTCAACATTCTGGTTATCTGCTCAAAATTCGGACTTCTCGCCACATTATAAGCAATAATTTCGTTATTAAACAAGTCTTTAATCGGCGATAAATACACTTTGCCTTCCGCACATTTGAACTCGGTGATATCCGTTACCCACTTCTCATTCGGCATCGTTGCCGTAAAATCCCGTTGCAACAGATTATCGGCAATTTGTCCCACTTTGCCTTGGTAAGAACGATATTTTTTCTGCTTACTTTTTCCTTTTAACCCCAAACGTTGCATTATCGCTTGCACCCTTTTGTGGTTGATAATCAAGTATTTCCTTAATTCCAAGGTAATTCGACGATAACCATAATTTTCGTCATTTTTGCGATAAATTTCCTCTATTTTCTGTGAAATCGCTACATTTTTATCCGACTTTGGCTTGAGATGATAAAAGAACGAACTGCGTGCCAATCCGATTAGCCTGAGTAACAATTCCAACGGGAAACGCGAGCGTAAGGCATTTACGATGACGGCTTTTTCTGCATTTTTTGTTGGTTGAGTTCCTGCAACTTTTTTAGCATTGTATTCTCCGCTTCTAATTCCAAAATTCGGTAACGCAAGCGTTCTTCTTCTGTTTTGGGCGTTGGTGGCATTTTAGGTGAGTTGAGTTTCATACTTGGACGACCTTTAGGTTTGAGTAATAACCCATCTATACCTTGTTTTTCAAAGCGTTGCAACCATTGACTAATTATCCCTGAACTGGGGATATCAAAGCGAAAGCAGGCGGCTTCAGCGGAGCACTGGCCTTTTTTGATAGCTTGAATAACCTTTAATTTAAACTCAACAGAATAATATCGTTTTTTACCTAACACAGCTAATCCATTGATTCCATTATGATTAAATTTCGCAATCCAACGTGCTAACGTGCTTTGGGGAAGCTGAAAATACTGGCGAGTAAGCGAACGGTTTTTTCCATTTTGATGATAAAAGTCGAGCACTTGTTGTTTGAAACGTTGAGTATATTTAGTCATAAAAAATCTGCACCTTAATCAATTGGTTGTTTAGTCCAACTTTTGGGGTGCAGATCATTTCAACCGCTCTTTTTTATTTACTGTTAAGCACTATTTGCTTTTACGCATAATACATTTCAAATTCCACTGGGTGTGGGGTCATATTTAAGCGTTCCACTTCTTTGCGTTTAATCGCAATAAAGGCATCAACAAATTCTTTGCTGAACACGCCACCTTGGGTTAAGAATTCGTAATCTTTTTCCAATGCGTTTAATGCTTCTTCCAATGATCCTGCTACGGCTGGAATTTCTTTTAATTCTTCTGGCGGTAAATCATACAGGTTTTTATCCATGGCATCGCCTGGGTGAATTTTGTTCACAATACCATCTAAGCCTGCCATTAATAATGCCGAGAAAGCTAAATATGGGTTTGCCATTGGATCAGGGAAACGCGCTTCAATACGAATCGCTTTCGGGCTAGTTACCGCTGGAATACGGATTGATGCAGAGCGGTTGCTTGCTGAGTAAGCTAATAATACAGGCGCTTCAAAACCCGGTACTAAGCGTTTGTATGAGTTGGTTGAAGGGTTAGTAAAGGCATTCAAGGCTTTAGCGTGTTTGATGATCCCGCCAATGTAGTAAAGTGCGGTTTCAGAAAGCCCTGCATATTTATCCCCTTGGAAAATATTTTTGCCGTCTTTGCTTAAGGACATATTACAGTGCATTCCTGAGCCGTTATCGCCAGTGATAGGCTTTGGCATAAAGCAGGCAGTTTTGCCGTGTTCTGCCGCCACATTTTGCACCACATATTTATAAATTTGCGTTTCGTCCGCTTTTAAAGTGAGCGAGTTAAATTTGGTGGCAATTTCATTTTGTCCTGCGGTGGCCACTTCGTGGTGGTGCGCTTCAATCACCAAGCCCATTTCTTCTAGCAATAAGCACATTTCTGAACGAATATCGTGCGCGGTATCATTTGGTGCAACCGCACAGTAACCGCCTTTGGTAAGTGGACGATAACCATTGTTGCCGCCTTCATAAATTTTGTTGGTATTCCACGCGCCTTCAATATCATCGACCACATAAGAATTGCCATTCATTGCCGAGCCAAAACGAACATCATCAAATAAGAAAAACTCAGGTTCTGGGCCGAAAAACACATCGTCTGCAATGCCTGTTGAGCGCATATAATTTTCTGCTCGGATCGCAATAGAACGCGGATCGCGATCATAGCTTTGCATTGTGGTTGGTTCATAAATACTGCAACGAAGGGATAAGGTTGGGATTTGTGCGAAAGGATCTACTACGGCGGTTTCAGCGATTGGCATTAACAACATATCTGCTTTATTAATGGCTTTCCAACCTTCCACCGATGAACCGTCAAACATTTTACCGTCTTCAAATAAATCTTCATCAATTAGGTTAACAGGTAAGGATACGCCGTGCTCTTTTCCTTTAATATCGGTAAAGCGAAGAAGAACAAACTTAATGTCATTTTCTTCGATTAACTTAAACACATTGGCAACGGCCGCTTCATTTGACATAGTGATAATCCTCATAAATATGATTGCTAGAGTTGAGATGCTGTGTGCTTAATGCACGCTGGCTAAAATATCACATCACCTGCAAAATTCAAGGGGCGAGCGTGATTTTAATTTCACTCAAGTGCGGTAAAAAAATCAGGAATTTTTACACCGCACTTTACGAAATTCTCTCCAAAAGATAGAAATCCACTTATTTCCAATTATTCATAGCTCAACGTGGCAAAACGTTGTATAATCTGCAACCTTTTCGTGCAATCTTGCTAACAACATTGCACATTATTCAAACATCATTATTGATAACAAAAGACTTTTCAAATGACAGATACCATTGATATTAACAAATTGCGTAACATCGCAATTATTGCTCACGTTGACCACGGAAAAACCACGCTTGTTGATAAATTATTACAGCAGTCAGGCACCCTTGAAGCAAGCCGTGCAGATGCTGACGAACGCGTGATGGATTCCAATGATCTTGAGAAAGAACGTGGCATTACCATTCTTGCAAAAAATACCGCAATTAACTGGAACGATTACCGTATAAATATTGTAGATACCCCAGGACACGCCGATTTTGGTGGTGAAGTAGAACGCGTGCTTTCTATGGTGGATAGCGTATTGTTAGTGGTGGACGCCTTTGACGGCCCAATGCCACAAACCCGTTTCGTAACGCAAAAAGCTTTCGCTCACGGCTTAAAACCTATCGTGGTAATTAACAAAGTGGACAGACCCGGCGCACGCCCTGATTGGGTGGTGGATCAAGTGTTCGATTTATTCGTGAATCTTGGCGCCACAGACGAACAGCTCGACTTCCCTATTATTTACGCTTCTGCGTTAAATGGTGTGGCTGGCTTAGAACACGAAGATATGGCACAAGATATGACGCCATTATTTGAAGCTATTGTACAACACGTTGAGCCGCCAAAAGTGGAACTTGATGCGCCATTCCAAATGCAAATTTCTCAACTTGATTACAGCAACTATGTAGGCGTAATCGGGATTGGTCGTATCAAACGTGGTACAGTAAAACCAAACCAAGCGGTAACCATTATTGATAGCGAAGGCAAAACACGCAACGGCAAAATCGGTCAAGTGTTAGGTCATTTAGGTTTACAACGCTATGAAGAAGATCTTGCGCAAGCGGGTGATATTGTGGCGATCACCGGTTTAGGCGAACTCAATATTTCTGACACCATTTGTGATGTAAATAATGTAGAAGCCTTGCCTGCCTTAAGTGTTGATGAACCAACGGTAACGATGTTCTTCTGCGTAAATACTTCTCCATTCTGTGGTAAAGAAGGGAAATTTGTCACTTCACGCCAAATTTTAGAGCGCTTAAACAAAGAACTTGTGCATAATGTAGCATTGCGTGTAGAAGAAACCCAAAACCCAGATGAGTTCCGTGTTTCAGGACGTGGTGAATTGCACCTTTCTGTATTAATCGAAAATATGCGCCGTGAGGGCTATGAGCTTGCGGTATCGCGTCCGAAAGTTATCTTTAAAGAAGAAGACGGTCGCAAACAAGAGCCATTCGAGCAAGTAACCATTGATATTGAAGAACAACATCAAGGTGCGGTAATGGAAGCCTTGGGTATCCGCAAAGGTGAAGTGAAAGATATGATTCCAGACGGCAAAGGACGCACCCGTTTAGAATACATTATCCCAAGCCGTGGTTTAATCGGTTTCCGTAATGAATTTATGACAATGACCTCAGGAACAGGCTTACTCTACTCCACATTCAGCCATTATGACGATGTAAAACCTGGTGAAATCGGTCAGCGCAAAAACGGTGTGTTGATTTCTAACGGTACGGGCAAAGCCCTTGCTTATGCGCTATGGGGCTTACAAGAACGTGGTAAGCTGATGATCGATCACGGTGTGGAAGTGTATGAAGGACAAATCATCGGTATTCACAGCCGTTCAAACGATTTAACGGTAAACTGCTTACAAGGGAAAAAACTCACCAATATGCGTGCTTCAGGAAAAGACGATGCGATTGCGCTAACCACGCCTGTGCGTTTCTCTCTTGAGCAAGCCATTGAATTTATTGATGATGACGAATTAGTGGAAGTTACCCCAACATCAGTGCGTATTCGTAAGAAATTACTCACTGAAATGGAACGCAAACGCGCTAGCCGTACAACAACTAGCACAAGCACTCATTAATTCTGATTATTCCTAATAAAAAGTGCGGTGGTTTTTTGTTAAATTTTTAGCAAATTTCCACCGCACTTTTCTTATTACAAACTCTGCTATTCTTCCCCATTTTTTCTAAAGCAATCTTTACTAAACCTCAAACTCAGGTTAAACAAAAAAGCCGAACGGAAATCCATTCGGCTTGTTATCATCGATCACTCGCGATTAAGCAAGATCGTCAATCACCACATACACTTTGGTTGTTGGGCCGTGTACACCGACCACTTTAACTAGCTCAATATCCGCGGTGGAACTTGGGCCTGAGATGATGTTTACGCAAGATGGCATTCTTTCCCCTAACACGGCTTTGTCGTGCAGAATTTTGGCAAGCTGTGCCACTCGCGGTAAAACAAGGCTTTTACGCACCACAACAATGGATTTTTCTGGCAATAAGCTCACTGAACGGCCTTTGTCTTTGCCTGAAAATAGCACGACACCACCTGATTCAGCCAAGCCATATTCTGCATAGTTAATGCCGATATTGGCTTGTTCTGCGTGTTTTAAGTTTTCATCGCCATTTTGCGGTAACCAAATATCTGCATCATAATTGGCTTGTACATCTTGCGTAATGCCAAGTTGCGCTAAGCGTTCATCGCCTGTAAGGATAATTGGCCCACCACCATATTTTTCGCAGGCAGAAAGCACCGCACTTTTTGCTTCCGCTTCATTGGTTTCGATCACATCAACCATCATTGCTTTTGCCGATTCAATAAAAGTTTGGCATAAGGCTTGCGGATCAAGATCGGTTAAACGCGTTGTAGCGTAATCATTTAGCGGCGCAGGCATTGGCTCTGGCACAAGCTGGCGTGGACGCCCCATTCTTTCCGCAAGTTTGTTTAGGAAGTTTTCTCTATTTTGTGCGTCCATTATTTTGCCTCTCTTTTGTTAAACCATTCACGGAAACTCTCGCCATCAGCACTTGGCAGATCGCGCGCTTTTGTCCATTCGGCCAATGCGCCAAATTCAAGCGGTGCTTTACCATTTTTGATGAATTTGCTTGCCACTTTCGCACCCACATTCACGCCCACTTTCCATAAGGTTGGGTGAGAGTTGGCAAAGTTGAAACCAAAGATAGATAAACGCTCTGCGGTTGGTGTCATACCACTTTGGGCAATATGCTCACGGTGTTTTAAGATGAGCTGTGCCAATGGAATTTTCACTGGGCAAACGGAGTTACAGGCAGTACATAACGAGCAGGCATACGGCAATTCTTTGAAGTCTTCATAACCGCCTAATAATGGTGAAATCACCGATCCGATTGGGCCAGGATAAATTGAGCCATAGCCGTGTCCACCAATTTGACGATAAGCTGGACAAGTATTTAAGCACGCACCACAACGAATACAACGCAACACTTCTTTAAATTCGCTTTCAAGAATTTTAGAGCGTCCGTTATCCACGATAACCAAATGGAATTCTTCAGGGCCGTCCGTTTCACCCGCAAGACGTGGGCCAGTGAGCCAAGTGTTATAACCGGTTAATTTTGCCCCTACGGCACTTCTGGCAAGCATTGTGATTAACACGTCCACTTCTTCAAAAGTGGGTGCAATACGCTCCATTCCCATTACTGCAATGTGCGTTTTTGGCACGGTGGTAGCAAGACGTAAGTTTCCCTCGTTGGTAACCAAGCAAAGGCTACCTGTTTCAGGCACAGCAAAGTTACACCCACTCACGCCTATGTCTGCTTCTAAGAAATCTTGACGAATTTTTTCACGAATGAACAAGGTCATTGCTTCTGGCGTTTCTGGGCCGTCATAGCCTAATTTTTCGTGTAAATCTTTACGAATTTGATGGCGATCTTTGTGAATGGCTGGCACCACGATATGAGAAGGGCGATCCCCGGCAATTTGTAGGATATATTCCCCTAAATCCGTTTCAATCACCTTGATACCTTCGGCTTCCAGCACTTCGTTCATACCAATTTCTTCGGTTACCATTGATTTAGATTTCACGATTTTTTTGGCATTTTTCTCAAGAGCAACTTGGCGAATATAATTGGTGGCATCTTCTGCGGTTTCGGCAAAATACACTTTTCCGCCATTTTCCGTCACTTTTTCGCTTAATTGATATAAATAGGCATCAAGATTAGCTAAAACGTGGTTACGAATATGTTTTGCTTCATCACGCCATTCTTCCCAATGGCCAAGCTCGTCCACCATTTTTTGGCGATTTGTGCCGATGCGTTCTTGCGCCATTACAATGGCTTTACGCATAATATCGTTGTGAATTTCATTATCCACACGTTTTTTAAATGCAAGATTGCTGGTTTTTAATGACATCTTATTTTCCCTCCTGCATTAATACTTCGGCAATGTGCATCACTTTCACTTTTTTGCCTTCACGACTTAAACGTCCGCCAATATTGAGCAAACAACTGACATCAGCTCCAATTAAATAATCAGGGTGAACTTCCGTGATATGTTCCACTTTTTCCGTTACCATTTCGCCAGAAATTTCCGCCATTTTCACCGAGAATGTTCCACCAAAACCGCAACAGGTTGTTTGGTTGTGAATTGGCAATAATTCTAGCCCTTTCACATTTTGTAATAAGGTTAAAGGCTCATTCACAATGCCTAATTTACGGCTTAAGCTACAAGATGGGTGATATACCGCTTTTCCTGTTAAAGTCGCGCCCACATTGGTTACGCCTAATTTATTGACGATAAAATCCGTTAAATCATAAAAACGATCGGCCACTTTCTGCGCGCGCTCTGCCCATTCTGGCTCATTAAAACGGTTAAAATATTCAGGGTAGGTTTTAATCGCGTAAACACAAGAACCCGCAGGGGCAACGATCGGATAATCATTGACTTCAAAGGTTTCTACCAAGTTTTTCATTCCAGCTAAGGCTTGTTTGGTATAACCACTGTTCAGGGAAGGCTGACCGCAGCAACCTTGTTTTTCAAGGAAAACGATATTACAGCCAAGCTTTTCTAGTAATAATACGGTGTTTTTTGCAACGCCTGCTTTTACCACATCAGCGATACAAGTAACGTAAAAATTTACGTTCATAAATTACTCCAACATAATCAAATAGAAATGAGAAATCAGGCAAAGTTACCTCTGCCTGATTTGTAATAATTCACACTAAACGTTAAAGAAAAGTGGAATAATAAAGAGTGCAACAAGTGCGGCAATAATACCATAAACGATCATTGGAACGATGGTTTTCTTAATGATTGTGCCTTCTTGTTTATCAATATTTAATACCGAGCTTACCGCAACGATGTTGTTGATACACACCATATTCCCCATTGCGCCGCCGACAGATTGCAAGGCAAGAACAAGGGTTGCAGAAAGACCAGTAATTTCCGCAGTGGAAAGCTGAACACTACCAAAGGTTAAGTTAGAAACGGTGTTTGAACCAGAGAAGAACGCACCCACCGCACCTAAGTAAGACGCAAATAATGTCCAATATTCGCCTGTGGCTTCCGCAAAACTTCTACCGATGATTTTCACCATTGAATTATCGCCGCCCACAAGCATTAAGTTCACCATAATTAATGCACCAACAAGGGCTAAGAATGGGTTGCGAGTTTGTCTTAAGCTGCCCATAAAAATATCTTTGGTTTTGCTTGCCGATAATGCGAATAATGGGATTGAAATTAATACCGTTACCACAAATGGAATTAATGCTGGCACATAAAGCAATTTATAGCTTGCATTCACCGATGTACCAAAAATTTGTTTTAAGCTGAAAATTAAACCGTGGCTAATTTCAAATAAACCTAATGAGCCTAATTGTACGCTAAACCAAGTTGTCGCATCGTTCATCATTGCTTTGAATGGCAATTGTTGTAAACGTGTCACAATTAAAATCGCAATTAATAACCCTGTTGGCAATAAAGCTTTCACTACTTGCCCTGTGCTTACTGCATTATCGTCAAGGTTATTTTCTACTTTGGCTAAACCAATGCCTTTATTTGCTACAAACACAGACACCAATAAACCAATTGCACCACCCACTAATGATGGAAATTCATAGTTCACTTGAGCCAATAAGAAATAAGGTACAACACAAGCGAAAATACTGATATAAATAAACACAAGGTTTTTACGAATTTCGCTCCAGCCTACGATTAAACGTAACGCCATTAATGGAATAATTAATGCGGCAAAAGAGTGAATAAGCGCTGACATTGAACCAATTTCAAGAATTTGGTTATCCGTTAAATTTAATGGGCCGAAACCAAACCAAGTTGGTGTCCCTACCGCCCCAAAGGAAACGGGTACAGAGTTCATAATTAAGGCAAGCATTGCCACTTTTAATGGTGGGAAGCCTAAGCCCACTAAGATCGGCGCAGCAATCGCTGCTGGTGTCCCGAAGCCACTTGCGCCCTCAATCATAAAGGCAAATGCCCAACCGATAATCATAATTTGTGCAACAGGGTTTGGATTAATATTACCTAACCACTTACGCAACGTATTCGTTGCACCTGAGATTTCAGAAAAACGGTTAAATAAAATCGCACCGAAAATTACCGTAATTAGTGTTTGAACCGCCACCAATGCGGCTGTTACATTGGCGCTCACGATAGCAATATCTGTGCCAAAGAAAATAAATTGAATAATTAAGACCACTACCGCAATCCACGGCAATGCAACATAAGATGGCAACGCATTGCGTTTTACCATTAAATAAATTAATAAAACAATAGGAAAAATACTAAGAAAAAGAGCCATACAAACTACTCCATCAATAATTAATGTTATGACTTAAATGAGAGCGCCATTCTATGCTGATTTAAACGTTTTAGTAAAACATTTGTTAAGAAATTATGACAACGATCACAAAAAATTTTAACATTTCGCTAAAAATACTTCCTTATGGTTAGCCTTTAGCCAGTCTGAGAAGTCATTTCTCATTAAGGGCAAAATCCGCTATAATTAGCCAATTTTACAAAAAACTTATTATTTTTTCACCGCACTTTGCTTTTGCTGTGAAAGAAAATTTGCCCTAACGAATATAGAGGTTTTTATGACAACTCCCGTAGTTGCCCTTGTGGGTCGCCCAAATGTGGGAAAATCCACTTTATTTAATCGCCTAACGCG
This sequence comes from Avibacterium volantium, assembly GCF_900635775.1. Lineage (NCBI taxonomy): Bacteria > Pseudomonadati > Pseudomonadota > Gammaproteobacteria > Pasteurellales > Pasteurellaceae > Avibacterium > Avibacterium volantium. The sequence goes on from NZ_LR134167.1 coordinate 2,083,891, forward strand.
CACCCGTGATGCCCTTGTAGCCGATTTCCCCGGCTTAACTCGCGATCGCAAATATGGCCAAGCCAATATTGCTGGCTATGATTTTATCGTGATTGACACTGGCGGTATTGACGGCACAGAAGAAGGCGTAGAAGAAAAAATGGCAGAGCAATCCTTGCTTGCCATTGAAGAAGCTGACATCGTGTTATTTCTGGTGGACGCACGCGCAGGGCTGACTTCCGCCGACATTGGCATCGCCCAATATTTACGCCAACGCCAAAATAAAACCACCGTGCTGGTTGCCAATAAAACAGACGGTATTGATGCAGATTCTCATTGTGCGGAATTTTATCAGCTTGGTTTAGGCGAAGTGGTACAAATCGCCGCCTCGCAAGGCCGTGGCGTGAATGCCTTAATGGAACAAGTGCTTGCGCCACTTGCTGAACAAAATGCTGAAAAAGAGGCTGAGCAAAACCAAAGTGCGGTGCAAAATAACGAAGAAAATCAGGAAGATGAATGGGATCACGAATTTGATTTCAACAACGAAGAAGATGGCCAGCTATTAGATGAAGCCCTTGCGGAAGAAGAAAGCGAACAAGAGCAAAACATCAAAATTGCCATTGTAGGCCGCCCGAACGTAGGGAAATCCACCCTCACTAACCGCATTTTAGGCGAAGATCGCGTGGTGGTTTACGATCTCCCCGGCACAACACGTGATAGTATTTCCATTCCAATGGAACGTGATGGTCAGCATTACACCATTATCGACACCGCGGGCGTACGTAAACGGGGAAAAGTGCATTTAACGGTAGAAAAATTCTCTGTGATCAAAACCTTACAAGCCATTCAAGAAGCCAATGTGGTGCTACTCACCATTGATGCGCGTGAAGGCATTTCCGATCAAGATCTTTCCTTGCTCGGCTTTATTCTCAATGCAGGGCGTTCTTTAGTGATTGTGGTGAACAAGTGGGACGGCTTAGATCAAGAAGTCAAAGATCGCGTGAAATCAGAATTAGATCGCCGTTTAGACTTCATTGATTTTGCTCGCGTCCATTTTATTTCTGCCTTGCACGGCAGCGGTGTAGGCAATCTTTTTGATTCAATTAAAGAAGCCTATGCTTGCGCTACGCAAAAAATGACGACTTCAATGCTCACGCGTATTCTGCAAATGGCAACAGATGAACATCAACCGCCAATGGTTAGCGGTCGCCGTATTAAATTGAAATACGCTCACCCTGGTGGCTATAATCCGCCAATTATTGTAGTACACGGTAACCAAATTGACCGCTTGCCAGATAGCTATAAACGTTATTTATCAAACTATTACCGCCGTAGCCTGAAAATTATTGGCTCGCCAATTCGTTTGATTTTCCAAGAAGGCAGCAATCCATTCTCGGGCAAACGCAATAAACTCACGCCAAATCAGCTGCGTAAGCGTAAACGTTTGATGAAATTTATTAAGAAATCTAAAAAAATAACAATCCGCACGTAAAACGTGCGGTTTTTAGGCTACCCTATAAGGGCCTAGGACTTCACATGCCCCTCAAAGGGCATGTGAAAAACTGACAACCGCACAATAACTCTATGGATTACCCCTTAAAGGGGTCTACATATTCTTTCTTCGATAAACTATCTGAAATCATATCTTCCTTCTCTTGATTCCTGATATATTCTTCTACTACCTTCGTATTTAGACCCACTGTACTTACATAATACCCTTTCGCCCAAAAATTCCGACTTCCATACTTATATTTTAAATTCGCATGTCTTTCGAATATCATTAGCGATGACTTCCCTTTCAGATAACCCATAAAACTCGATACTGCCAATTTCGGGGGGATCTTGACTAACATATGAATATGATCTTTCATCGCATGTGCTTCTAGGATTTCTACATTTTTGTAAGTACATAACTGCCTTAAAATACCGCCTATATCTACTCGTAATTTTCCATAAATTGCCTTTCTTCTATACTTCGGAATAAAGACAATATGATACTTACAGTTCCATCTTGTATGTGATAGACTTGAATCGTCATTGGATTTACTTGCCATGACTTATCCTCCTATATTCTGAATTTTGGTTGTCAGCCTTATTCATTATAGGAGGACTTTTTTATTCTGTTCACCGCTTAAGCTCTTTGATTCCATACGCATAGCGTATGGTTTTTATAGCTAGACTTTGTCTAGCTATAATAAAAATAAAGGCGATTTAATATCGCCTTTTTTATTACCCACATAAAAACTTTCTATTTTTCCACCGCACTTCATTATTGCACGGCTTGTAGCGGTAAATGCCGATAGCGTAGATGAATCGCCAAAAACAGCATAATGCTAACCAAGGCAAAAATACCGCCCACCATTCCAATATAAGACAGCCCCAAATGTTGCATTACTTGGTTGCCGAGCAATGCGCCGCCGCCAATACCAATATTATAAATGCCTGAGAAAATCGCCATTGCAACATCCGTGGCATCTGGCGCGAGTTGTAAAATGCGAATTTGCAAGCTCAAGCCAATGCTTGCAATGCCAATGCCCCACAATAGCACCAACGGATAAGTAAAGGAGGAATGGCCTTTTAATAGCACTAAAGCAAAGAGTGAAAGGGCAAGGCTACCCATTGCAATCAGCAGGAATTTTGCTGGCCCAACGCGGTGAAAACGGCTAAATAGCATACTGGCGATCATTCCTGCGCAGCCAAACAGCAATAAAATCAAGGTGGTTTCCGTTGGGGCGATGCTCACTTCTTGAATCATAAAAGGTTCAACATAGCTGTATGCGGTGAAATGGGCAGAAATCACAATGGCGGTGAGAACAAATAACCCCACCAACAGCGGACGTTTGAATAATAGCGGGACACTTTTTAATGTGCCGGCGTTTTTGCTCACTAAGTGCGGTAATAATTTATACAGAAAAATCAATACGATAAATGCCACTACGCCAATCACGCCAAAGGTGGTGCGCCAACCAAGCCATTGGCCGATAATACGCCCTAACGGCAAGCCTAACACCATAGCCAAGGCGCTGCCCATTGCTAACAGGCCGAGCGCTTGTGCTTTTTTATCTTTTGGCGCAAGGCGAACGGTGAGCGAAGCGGTGATCGCCCAAAATACCGAATGAGAAATGGCAATACCAATACGAGAAATCAGCAACACTTGGAAACTCCACGCCACACAAGACAAAATATGGCTCACAATAAAGAGCATAAACAACTTAATCAACAAACTACGTCGTTCTAATTTCGCGGTGAGCAGCATAAAAGGCAAGGAGAGCAAGGAAACAATCCACGCATAAATGGTGATCATTAGTCCAGTTTGGCTAACTGGCATTTGGAAACTTTCGGCAATATCGGAAAGCAACGCCACAGGGATAAACTCAGTGGTGTTAAAAATAAAGGCGGAAAACGCCATACAAATAACACGCCATAATTTTACACGGCGAACAATTTTGGGAGATAACATTTTAAATTAGGGTTAGCAAAAAAGCTGGCTATTCTAGCACAGAAGTTTAGATTTTACTCAGCGAGAAAAGCGTTGTTTGAATAAATCTTTGAGTTGTTTTTTTAAGCCTTGAGTGGACTCAATTTTATATTGAGGCGAATAACAATCACCGAAAAAATGTAATGGCAACCGGAAGTTTTGATATTTTTTCTCACGCAAATTGAGATTAACGAGAAAATCACATTGTTGGCTAGCTTGCTCCACCGAGCCTTCACCCACGAGTTGAAAATAAGGATCGCGCAATTGTAAATTCTGCCATTGCATTTTTTGCTGATCCCAGATTAATTGCGCATTAAGCTGCTCAAAGGGGGAATCCATATTTTGCAATTGTTCCGCATCATAATTAATCGGCAAACGTTGTGCCACAATGGCTAACAAATTCACATTTTTCACCTTACCATTGGCGATTTGTAAGCTGGCCTGCCCTTGCTCAATTTGTTGATCAACAAGTGCCACTTCCCCTTTTAATTGCGCCTGTCCCGTTGCTAGCACCGGCAACTTAAACAAGGCAAGCCATTGTTCTATAGCGATATTTTGTGCGGAAAACTGAACGCGATCGGGTTGTTGATAAAATTGGAAATCAACATTTCCTTGCGCTGCTAAGGTAAGTTTACCATTGATAAAGTGCGGTTGAAATTCAAGCAGAATTTTGCCTTGAGAAAAGGGAACTTGGTTAATGCTCAAATCCGTGAAATCAAGCTGATAGTGGTTCGTTTCGCCTTCCATTTCATTGCGTAAATGCCCTTGTTTTAACTGCAGCGCCATTGTTTTCACATCACCATAAAGGGGGCGTTCAAACTGCCATTGCCCTGTAAGTTGTTCAAACACTAAGCCATTATGAGAAAGTTGCACATTGCCTTGCAACTGGATCTGGCTTGCTACGCGTGTTGCCTGCGCGCTGAACGCCATTTGCACTGGTTTCTGTAAATTCAATGGGGCATTTTGTGGTAAGGCATTGAGTAAATGGGCAATGTCCTGCCAAGAAAGTGCGGTGGGTTTTAGGCTAAAATTTAGCCTTTGCCATTGGGAGTTGCCAATATTTCCGTTATGTAGCTGGATTTCATTGAGCTTAAGATCACCGCCGAGCAATGCTGTGGGATTGAGCTCAAGCACAATTTTTTCGAAAAAAAACCACCGCGCTTTTTGTTGGAACTTAACATTATGTAAGGATAATTGAGTGGGGAAAAGCTGGCTTTCCACTTTTGCCACTTGGATATGCTGTTGCGCAAGGCGTTCCGAAATCTGCGCTGTTAAGCGGGATTTCTGCCAAAAAAGAAAACACAGCCCCACGCACAACAGTGCGATTAGCCATAGTGCTTTCTTTTTCATTGTTTATTTATCCTTATCAATACGGCTGGCCACCGCATTTTGTTGATCTTTATATTTGGCATCTTGACGACGGTTATAAGGACGGCTCGCCTCACCACTCAGTACTTCAAAACTGAGCGCGCCAATCACCATTTTAGGACGTAATGCTAAGGGAAGTTTTCCTGAATTGTAAAATTCTAATACAATGCGCCCATTCCAACCCGGATCGATACGGTGTGCCGTAACGTGTACCATTAAGCCTAATCGCGCAAGGGAAGAGCGCCCATCTAGCCAGCCGATAATATTAGCAGGCAAGGATACCGCCTCAAAGGTGGTGGCAAGTGCCAGTTCACCAGGGTGAAGGAAAAAGGCTTCGCCATCATCAATGAGAATTTCATCGCTCATTACCGCTTCAAGTTGCGCAGAAACTTCTTCTTTAGGTCCGCTTAAATCAATGTAAGGTGCGGTATGCTCACGAAACACACGGAAAGAATTGCCCAAGCGCACATCAACGGTCGCACCATTGATTTTGTCGTTATCTGGGCGCGGCGTTAAGCTGATAATGCCTTCATCTAAATAACGTTCAATGTCGGTATCACACAATCTCATTTTGCCCCCTATTTGCTTTTCAGCAGGTGTCTAATTTGTGCTTTTAACATATTGATTGCAATACGGTTTTTCCCACCGCGTGGAACAACAATATCGGCATATTGTTTAGACGGTTCAATAAATTGTAAGAACATTGGACGCACTGTAGCACGATATTGATCCACCACCGATTGCAAAGAACGCCCACGCTCTTCCATATCACGTTTTAAACGGCGGATAAAACAAATATCTAACGGCGTATCCACGAATACTGAAATACTCGCTTCTTGGCGAATGCGTTCGTCCGTGAGCAACAAAATGCCTTCTAAAATAATCACTTTTTTCGGTTTGAAATGAGTGGTTTCGCCCGTGCGCGTATGTTCCACATAGCTATAAACGGGAATATCTACCGCCTGCCCTGCTTTTAAGGCGCGCAAATGTTGTAACAACAAATCACGATCCATTGAATTTGGGTGGTCATAATTGGTTTTAATACGCTCTTCAAAAGCAAGGTGGGTTTGATCTTTGTAGTAGCTATCTTCGGAAATAATGCCAATGTCTTCGCAACTTAGCTCATCACGAAGTTCTTTATGAATGGTGGAGGCAATAAGGCTTTTTCCTGAGGCGGAAGCCCCTGCGATAGCGATAATGATGCAATCTTGATCTGACATAATATGGCTCAACTAGACGAGTTACAGTGATTTTAGAATTATAAAGAAAAATTTCGCTTTTTTATAGGGCTGTTGATAATTCATTTTGCATTTGAGCTATCTACAGCCTCTAAGAATTTCACCCTTTTGACGAAATAAAACGAAAGAAATCTCTCATTTTGTGAAGTGGTTCACAGCATTTTTTACTCCATTCGGATAGGATTAGGTTCATTTAATTTAGATTAATCAATGATCTAGGCGATTTTCCGCCAAACCATAAGGAGTACCACAATGAAATGTAAAGCAATTTCTCTCGCAATTTCCACCGCACTTGCCACTTCTGCCTTAATCTTCAGTATGCAAGCGCAAGCCAAAGGACGCTTGGTGGTATATTGCAGCGCCACAAATGAAATGTGTGAAGCTGAAACCCAAGCCTTCGGCAAAAAATATGATGTGAAAACCTCTTTTATCCGTAATGGTTCAGGCAGTACCTTTGCGAAAATTGAAGCGGAAAAGAAAAATCCACAAGCTGACGTGTGGTATGGTGGCACGCTCGATCCACAATCTCAAGCCGGCGAACTTGGTTTATTAGAAGCCTATCGCTCGCCAAATGTCGATCAAATTATGCCAAGATTCCAAGATCCTGCTAAAGTTAAAGGCAACTACACCTCCGCCATTTATATGGGGATTTTAGGCTTTGGGGTAAACACGGAACGCTTAAAAAAATTAGGTATTACAGAGGTGCCAAAATGCTGGAAAGACTTAACCGATCCACGCTTAAAAGGCGAAATTCAAGTGGCTGATCCACAAAGTTCAGGCACTGCGTACACCGCCATTGCTACCTTTGTGCAATTATGGGGCGAAGATCAAACCTTTGATTTCTTCAAACAACTTCACCCAAATATTTCCCAATATACCAAATCGGGCATCACCCCTTCACGCAATACAGCCAGAGGTGAAACCACAGTAGGAATTGGCTTCCTACACGATTACGCCCTTGAAAAACAACAGGGCGCGCCAATTGAATTAGTCGTACCTTGCGAAGGCACAGGCTATGAGCTCGGCGGTGTGAGTATCTTAAAAGGTGCGCGTAACTTAGATAATGCTAAATTATTCGTGGATTGGGCATTATCAAAAGAAGGCCAAGAATTAGCGTGGAAAAAAGGCCGCGCTTTCCAAACGCTTACCAACACCACCGCCGAACAATCGCCAACTGCATTTGATCCAACCAAACTTAATCTCATCAATTATGATTTTGAGAAATACGGTGCATCAGAAGAACGCAAACGCTTGATTAACAAATGGGTTAATGAAGTGAAGTTAGCACAATAATTTAGCGTTGTCATAGTGAGGTGGGTAATGAAAAAAGTAACGTCCAATCTAATTTTATCTAGTCTATTATTAACAGGATTAAGTCTTTCTAATATGGCTTTCGCTGAAGGGCGATTGGTGGTTTATTGTAGCGCGCAGAATATTGTATGCGAAAAGGCAGTGCAAGGATTTGCGAAAAAATACAATGTAAAAACTTCCTTTATTCGTAATAGCTCTGGCAGTACCCTTGCCAAAATGGAAGCTGAGAAAAATAATCCTCAAGCAGATGTTTGGGTTGGCGGCCCTTTTGATACCCACCTCCAAGCAGGTGAATTAGGCTTAATTGCATCTTATGATTTCCCGAAACGCAATGAAGTAATGACCCAATTCCAAAAACTTGGCAATGGAAAAAGTTCTATTATTTATATGGGTGTTTTAGGTTTTGGCGTTAATACAGAACGTTTGAAAAAACTAGGTATTACTGAAACACCAAAATGCTGGAAAGATCTGTTAGATCCTCGCTTAAAAAATGAAGTACAAATTGCTGATCCACAAAGTTCTGGCACAGCTTACACCGCCATTGCAACTTTTACGCAACTTTGGGGAGAAGATAAAGCCTTTGATTACTTAAAACAAATCCATCAAAATATTTCACAATATCCAAAAGCAGGAACAGCCCCATCACGCAACACAGCAAGGGGCGAAACGGCGATTGGTATCGGTTTTTTACAAAATTATTCTTTTGAAAAACAGCAAGGTGCGCCCATTGAGCTTGTCGTACCTTGCGAAGGCACAGGTTATGAGCTTGGTGGCGTAAGCGTTATTAAAAATGCGCGTAACTTAAAAAATGCACAATTATTTGCTGATTGGGTAATGTCAAAAGAGGCGCAAGAATTGTCGTGGAAAGAAGCGCAATCTCATCACGTTGCCACAAACATTAATGCCGAGCCTTCACCTTACGCACTCAAACCTGCTGATTTGAATTTGATCGATTATAATTTTGATAAATTTGGTTCAAACGAAACACGCCGTCATCTTATTGACAGATGGGTGAATGAAGTAAAATTGGCGAAATAATCGGTGTTTCACGGAGATGTTATGAAAAAGCTGTCACAGATGTTTAATAGTCGCCTATTTTGGATTTTGCTCGCGTTGTTGGGCTTTATCTGTTTGCCTTCTATGGCGTTGTATTATGGTTTGGCGGAATCCACGCCTGATGAAATTTATGAAGCAATGGGCTGGGCGAGCTTTAATTTAAGTTGGTTTTGGTTTGCTGCATTAGCCTTTGTGCCAATTCTGTCTGCTGTTTTCAAAGGGAAAGGGGAACGACAGCAAGGTCTGGCAGAATTTCTGGCGGTGTTGGCAATTTTCCTATTTGTGTTTATTTCTGCCACAATAGAAAAATTCAATCTTGGTTATTCTGTTTTTGTCCTAATGTTGAGCCTGATTGCCCTTGCCACTCAAGGCTTGGCAAAAATGAAGGAGGTGATGCAAGGGGATAAATTCATCATCGCCTCGCTCATTAGCATTGTCTTGCTGATTTTCTTTTTTATTGTGTATCCCACCTTGGCGATTTTTATCTCGATGTTTTATGACAACGGGGAATTTGTGCCAAGCCAAGTAATCAGCATTGTGGAAAAACCTTACATCATTCGGATTATTGGTAACTCCCTTAGTGTAGCAATTACGGTGGGCATTTTAGCCACATTATTTGGTTTGATTTTTGCCCTTTACACCACACGCATTGCCAAACGCACCGCCGTGATCGGAAAGATTTTTTCCATTTTGCCGATTGTGACCCCGCCTTTTGTGGTGGGGTTAGGGGTAACCTTAATGCTTGGGCGTTCAGGTTATGTTACGGAATTTTTAGTGCAATATTTTGGTTTTAATAGTAATTGGCTATATGGTTTTACAGGAATCATTATCGCCCATACCCTTGCGCTAACCCCAATGGCCTTTATGATTTTAGAAGGGGCGTTAAAATCCATTCACCCGTCTATTGAAGAAGCGGCATATACGCTGCGTTCAAACCGCTATCAAGCCTTTTTCAATATTATTTTCCCCCTACTCAAACCGGCGCTTGCCAATGCCTTTTTAGTGGTTGCAATCCAATCTTTAGCCGATTTTAGTACCCCACTTGTGCTAGGTGGTAGCTTTGATGTGATTTCTTCGCAAATTTATTTCTACATTGCAGGCTCGCAGCTAGATTACGCTTCTGCCAGCACCTTAGGCAGTATTTTGCTGATCTTCTCTTTGGCGATTTTTGTGATCCAATATTTATGGATCGGCAATCGCTCTTATGTTACCGTTTCAGGCAAATCCTATCGTGGTGATGTGCAAGATTTGCCAAGTGCGATGAAATTTTTCATTATTTTTACCCTTGGTTTCTGGGTGCTGTTTAATGCGGTGCTATACGGCAGTATTTTCTACGGCAGCTTCACGATGAACTGGGGCGTGGATTACACCTTCACCTTTAAACATTATCTCACCTTATTCGGACAAGGCTTTAGTGACGGCGCTTGGCCATCACTTATTCATACGGTGATTTTTGCCGCCACCGCCGCTCCAATTACAGCGATTTTTGGCTTATTGATTGCCTACATCACCGTGCGCCGTGATTTTAAAGGCAAGAAAACCCTTGAATTTTTAACCTTACTTTGCTTTGCCGTACCGGGAACGGTGGCGGGGGTTTCCTATATTCTTGCCTTTAACAATGCGCCAATTTATATCACGGGAACAAGCATCATCATCGTGCTTTCAATGGTAATGCGTAATATGCCTGTGGGTATGCGTGCTGCTGTGGCGGGTTTAGGACAGCTTGACAAATCCCTTGATGAAGCCTCGCTTTCGCTTAAAGGCAGCTCGTTAAAAACCATTTGGTATATTGTGTTTCCACTGCTCAAACCTGCGTTGCTTTCCGCTTTGGTAACCAGTTTTGTACGCGCAATGACTACGGTCAGCGCCATTGTCTTCTTAGTTACCGCGGATACAAGGGTTGCCACTTCTTATATTCTAAACCGCGTGGAAGACGGCGAATACGGCGTTGCCATTGCTTATGGCTCAATTTTAATCGTGGTAATGATGGCAATTATTTTGCTATTTGACTGGTTGGTGGGCGACACGCGAATTGCTCGTTCTAAAGCGAAAAAAATGAATTAATAGGTTGTAAAAATGAAGAATAATGACTTTTTAGTTTTAAAAAATGTGACCAAATCCTTTGGTAAAGCGGTGGTGATCGATGATCTGAATCTTTCCATTAAACAAGGCTCAATGGTTACCCTGCTCGGGCCTTCTGGTTGCGGAAAAACCACCGTGCTACGCCTTGTAGCAGGGCTAGAAAGCCCTACTTCTGGGCAGATTTTTATTGATGGAGAAGATGTCACCAAATCTTCCATTCAAAATCGTGATATTTGTATCGTGTTTCAGTCTTATGCGCTGTTCCCGCATATGTCCATTGGGGATAATGTGGGCTACGGTTTGCGTATGCAGGGCGTGGGATCAGCAGAGCGCAAGCAACGGGTTAAAGAAGCCTTGGAATTGGTGGATTTGGCGGGCTTTGAAGATCGCTATGTGGATCAAATCTCAGGTGGTCAGCAACAACGTGTCGCTTTGGCGCGTGCGCTGGTGCTAAAACCTAAAGTACTATTGTTTGACGAACCACTGAGCAACCTTGACGCGAATTTACGCCGTAGTATGCGTGAGAAAATCCGCGAGCTGCAACAACGCCTTGGCATCACTTCCCTTTATGTTACCCACGATCAAAGCGAAGCATTCGCCGTGTCTGATGAAGTGATCGTAATGCACAAAGGTAAAATTATGCAAAAGGCTTCTGCAAAAGAACTTTATCAGCACCCTAACTCGTTGTTTTTAGCGAATTTTATGGGGGAAAGTAGCATCTTTGACGGCAAACTTGAAAACGGCACGATAACAGTTAATCAATATGCGTTCACCTTGCCAAATGTGCAATCCTTCGGTTTGCCAGACGGAGAATGCTTAGTCGGCATTCGCCCTGAAGCAGTGCGCCTTTCGCAACAAGGCGATGCGGCTCAACGCTGTGAAATTCAAAGCGCGGTATATATGGGCAATCACTGGGAAATTGTGGCGCAATGGGGCGGCAAACCGCTACTCATCAACTGCCAACCTGATAGTTTTGATCCTGCTATCAAGCAAGCCTATGTGCATTTTGCTGACTATGGCGTGTTCTTGCTGAAAAAAGAATAGCTCGTTTAGTTACAATGGCTTACAACAGCCGATTAAAAAAGTGCGGTGGAAAATTTGTTAAAATTTAGCAAAAAACCACCGCACTTTATTTATCTTAATAATGCACTGAGTACACTTTAAATTTATTGGTTTTGGCTAACACTTGATGCGAGCCAAAATGCTGATCCAACAAATCTGCATAAGGTAAAAAAGCATTAGCCACAATGCGCAGCTCTCCCCCTTCGTTTAAATGCCATTTAGCTTGCTGAATAAGCTCAGACACAGCGCGAAACGCAGTATCCACGCCATCGTGAAAAGGCGGGTTAGAAATAATCAAGTCAAACTTGCCTTCTATTTGTGAAAATACATTACTTGCTAACACATCTGCTTCAAGCTGATTTTCTGCCAAAGTGCGCTCTGCAGATGCGATAGCTAAAGCGTGAATATCCGTCATCACAAGATTCACACTTGGATTATGCTGTTTAATATAACTTCCAATCACACCAGCACCACAACCGACATCTAGCACACGACCTTTGATCGGAGGATCTAATGTAGAAAGCAATAATGCCGTTCCCACATCTAATTCCGCCGCGCTGAATACCCCCGGCAAGCTAAAAATCGTCAGCTCACCAAGTTGCTTGTGCTGATAAGATTTCCAATATTTGGCTAAATCAAAGTGCGGTAGATTTTTCAAACAAAAATGATAAAGCCCACAACGTCTTGCGCTATCAATTTTGCCAATCTCACCAAACGGGGAAAGCATTTTTTCCGCCGAACGCACGCCACTGCGATTTTCGCCAATAATCAACACTTCTTGCTCAGGCGTGCATTGCGATAAAAGCTGCATTAATTGCAACTGATTTTCTTGTTTGTTTTTTGTCCAATAATAAACGATTAAATCGGCCTTTGGCACAAAATCTACGGAAAAATCCACCGCACTTTTGTTTTCGGCATAGTCAAAATACCACGTCCAGCAATGAACTGATTGCGCTTTGTTGCGTAATTGCTGTGGAAAATCATCATTCAATGCCCCAGCAAATAATACATTTCGATTTTCAAATAAAGAAAGATGGCGTTCTAGCACTTGGCTTTCAGGTGAAATCACGGTTTTATCCTACTCATAAAAATATCAATAAAATCCTACTTTGATAAAAGTAGGAATGAAACTGCTGAATTCTATAATGCGAAATCAGTCAAGACAATAATCTCTTTGTAAATAAAATTTATCTCAGCATTTCATTTTGTTGGCTATTAAATTTGATATTTGCCCTTATCGCCAATATCAAAATGTAGCGGCATTCGCCATTTTTGGATCGCAAGCACGGCAAAGAGTAATCCAGAAATAACGGATAATCCATTGAGAAGTAAAGAATAATTCAGCACTTTTGCAAACCACAATAAAGCAAGAAAAACAGGTTGCCAATTTAATCCCCAAATACGAAAACAAAAATATTCTTTAAATGCCAAACCGCCAAGTGTCAGCAAAGCGCCGCCCATAGCCAGTTGCGGCATTCCATATAAATGGCATAACAATGCCGCCCAAGTGGCAAATTGCAGTAGAAAACGGATATTTTTCAAATAAATATGTAATGATGAAGCACAACATAACGCCGCACTGAGTAATCCTAAATAAGCCACCTCTGGATAATAAGGCAAAAGCGCTGTCATTATTGCCGCTAAGACAAAACCTAAACGATAAATGATGACGGTAAAATAATCACACCAATCCATCGGTGATTGAATATGTGGATCAGCCATCTGTTTCTCCTTGTTTACGATATTGATTTGGCGAAATGCCGTAATATTGCTTAAAGACGCGGCTAAAATAAGCCTCTGACTGATAGCCAATATCCAAAGCAATGGTAAGAATGTTTTTCTGCGTTGTTTTTAATAGCATTGATGCCTGCTGCATACGAACTTGGGAAAGAAATTTCCCGGGTGTCGTATCCATTTTCTTTTGGAAAACGCGAATAAAATTGGCGCGCGACATATTCGCTATTTCTGCCAAGGTTTCCATATTCCAATTTTTCTCTGGATTCTGCAAAATTGCTCGCACCGCTACCGCTAAACGCTTGTCCTGTAGCACCGCGAGCAGCCCCATTTTACTTTCGTGCTTTTCAATATAATGCCGTAAAATGTAGGAAAATAGCACCGATGAAAGGGCATTAATAATAGATCTGCCTGCAAATTGCGCTTTCCCTTCGGCTTCAATACGGAATAATGCAACAAGTTGCTCAATCGGCGTTTGATACATCGAAAAATGCAAAATATGCGGCAGAATTCTGAATAAAATAGACTGCTTATCGTAATAAAACGCCCCACAGAACATTTCAAAATCACTTTTTTCTACACCATTGCTCGCCACTTGAAATAGTCCATTTTCACGCTTATCAATTAAGGTTTGTATATTTTCTGCAAATTTTCGGCTTTGAATATAGTGCAAATCCCCCTCAGGCAAAAAGAAAATATCTCCCGCTTTCAGCAAAATTTTTTCTTTATTGACAATAACTTCACACTCACCGCGCACAATAATATGAAAAACGCCCATATTTTGCCCCGCACTTGGTTGTAGCGACTGCCAATCCCCCTGAAACAAACAATGGGTGTGAATTTCTCCTTCAATTTGAGCCAGTTCAATTAAATGATCCAAAATATCCAATGCTTTCTCCTTGTGCTAAACCAGCATCATAACGTATTTTGTTAGACTTTTTTAACCAAAACTTGAGATGATTTTGCAAGATAACTCTAACAAATCATCTCATAATAACACAAGTTAAACAGCTATGATTTGATTAAATAGGAGTAAACAATGTTTAAAGACTGGAAACAAGAAAAGGCCCACGTTAAACAATCGTTCGGTGAACTTGGCAAAAAATACCCGAAAATGCTACAGGCATATGGCGCATTATCAAGTGCAATGGAAGCCTCCGCACTCGATGCCAAAACCCGTGAGCTCATTGCTCTTGCCGTTGCCGTAACCACACGCTGCGAAAGCTGCATTGCAGTACACGCAGATGAAGCTGTCAAAGCAGGCGCAACGGAAGAAGAAGTTGCCGCAGCATTAGCTACGGCAATTGCCCTCAACGCTGGCGCTGCCTATACTTATTCATTAAGAGCTTTAGAGGCGTTTAACGTTAATAAATAATTCATAAAAACCTAGTGATAGTGCTAGGTTTTTTACAAAAGTAAACTAACTCGTCCCACCCACCGTAATTTCTTCAATTTTTAATGAGGGTTGGCCGACCCCAACGGGGACGCTTTGACCTTCTTTGCCGCATACGCCAATGCCGTGGTCGATTTCTACGCTGTCGGCTACCATTGAGATATTTTGCATCACTTCAATGCCGCTGCCAATAAGGGTTGCGCCTTTGACTGGTTTGGTGATTTTGCCATTTTCAATTAAATAGGCTTCGGAGGTTGAGAACACGAATTTGCCTGAAGTAATGTCCACTTGGCCGCCACCAAAGTGCGGTGCAAAAATGCCACGATCTACGGAAGCAATCAAATCGTCAAATTTACTTTTTCCTTCAAGCATATAAGTATTGGTCATTCTTGGCATTGGCAGATGAGCATAACTTTCACGGCGACCATTGCCCGTAGGCGCAACGCCCATTAAGCGCGCATTCATTTTATCTTGCATATAGCCTTGCAAAATACCGTCTTTAATCAATACGTTACATTGGCTTGGCACGCCTTCATCATCAATGGTGAGCGAGCCTCGGCGATTTGGCAATGTGCCGTCATCAACAATGGTGCAAAGCGGTGAAGTTACCAGCTCGCCCACTTTGCCCGTAAATAAGGAACTTTCTTTACGATTGAAATCCCCTTCTAAGCCGTGTCCGACCGCTTCGTGCAATAGCACGCCCGGCCAGCCTGCACCAAGCACAACAGGCATTAATCCAGCAGGTGCTGGGATTGCATTAAGATTCACCAAAGCTTGTCGCACCGCTTCTTTAGCAAACGCCACTGCGCGCATTTCGCCGTTGTCTATCTCAAAGAACCAATCTAATCCAAAGCGTCCGCCACAGCCTGCTCCACCACGCTCACGCTTGCCATCTTCTTCCACCAAAATAGAAATAGATAAACGCACTAAAGGACGAATATCCGCGGCTAATGTGCCATCAGTGGCAGCAATCAACACTTCTTCATAAATTGCGCTTAAACTGGCGGAAACCTTGGTAACACGTGGATCAGCCGAACGCGCAGTGCGATCCACCAGATGCAATAATTCAATTTTCTTTTCTTTACTAAGGCTTTCCAGTGGATTAATCGCCGCATAGCGTTGCACCGCAGAAACTGGTGTGAACGGCTGTGGTAAAATAAAACTTTGCTGCGTAGGCTGCGCAATGCCTTTCACTGCATTGGCACATTGCTGCAGACTCGCCAAGTTAATTTGATCCGCATAAGCAAAGCCGGTTCTCTCACCACTCACCGCACGCACGCCCACACCGCGATCAATATGGAAGCCGCCTTCTTTAATAATGCCGTCTTCTAATACCCAGCTTTCATCTTGGCTAAGCTGGAAATATAAATCCGCATAATCAATATTGCGGTGATCCATTAGGTTAAACACATTCATTAAATCTTTCGTTGCCAACTGACTCGACGCAAGTAGGGATTGGGTTACTTTATTTAGCATTGTTTTCTCTGTAAATAATTAAGGGGCGAACAAGCCTGCTCGCCCTAGTTAAAAAATATCTAAAATTTCGACCGCACTTTGTTCTGCCTTAATCTATCTTGCAAACAAAGTGCGGTGCTTTTTGGTGAAGTTTTACATTACTACCACATCAAACTGTTCTTGGTGGTAATACACTTCGGTTTTTATTTGAATTTGTTTACCAATGAATACTTCTAATTCTGCCACGAGTCCGTGGCTTTCTTCGTTGATCAAATAATCCGCCACGGCTCTTGAAGCATACACCACAAATTTTTCGCTGTCGAAAAGATGATGTACGCGGATAATTTCACGCATAATTTCGTAGCAAATGGTTTCTACGGTTTTCACCCGTCCACGTCCGCTACATTCAGGGCATTCATCACATAGAACGTGTTCTAAACTTTCGCGGGTGCGTTTGCGTGTCATTTCCACCAAACCGAGCTGAGTAAAGCCGTTCACACTGGTTTTTACGCGATCTTTCGCCAGTGCTTCTTGTAAGGATTCCAGCACGCGGGTTTGATGCTCTTCTTTTTGCATATCAATAAAATCAATGATGATAATGCCGCCGAGATTGCGTAGCTGAAGCTGTTGTGCAATGGCTTTGGTGGCTTCAATATTGGTATTGAAAATGGTTTCTTCAAGGTTACGATGCCCTACGAATGCTCCGGTATTGATATCAATGGTGGTCATTGCTTCCGTTTGTTCGATAATGAGATAGCCGCCCGATTTGAGATTAACACGCTTGTCTAATGCGGTATGAATAGCATTTTCCACCCCATAGACATCAAACAGAGGTTGCTTGCCTGAATGCAACATTAACTTGTCCGTCAAACTTGGGATAAATTCTTCGGTGAATTGCTTCACTTCATCAAAGCAAAGATGGGAATCAATGCGGATTTTTTCTAAATCGACTCCAATAAAATCACGCAAAATACGCTGCGGAAGCGCAAGTTCACCATAAAGCATTGAACGTGTTGGATATTTTGCGCGGCGCTCCATTACCTTACGCCATAAGCGTTTTAAAAATTCGGCATCTTGCAACAGATCTTCTTCTCGCGCCCCTTCCGCCGCAGTACGAATAATAAAGCCGCCTAATTCATCGCAAAACGGCAATACCAGATCTTTTAAGCGCGCACGTTCTTCTTCGCTTTCAATCCGTTGCGACACGCCAACGTGGCTATTTTCTGGCATAAACACGAGATAGCGAGAAGGTAGCGTAATATCCGTGGTCAGCCTTGCGCCTTTCGTGCCAAGGGGATCTTTCACCACTTGCACCACAATATCTTGCCCTTCACGCACAAGCTCCGCAATGTCTTTGACGATGAACTGTTTTTTCTCGTTTTCATCTACACATTCTGTGTGCGAAACAATATCAGAAGCGTGCAAAAAGGCCGCTTTTTCCAAGCCAATATCCACAAAAGCCGATTGCATTCCGGGCAGCACGCGCGTTACTCGCCCTTTATAAATATTGCCAACAATGCCGCGTTTGGCTTGGCGTTCGATATGCACTTCTTTCAAAATCCCCGTATCCACAAGGGCGATGCGGGTTTCACTTGGCGTTACATTAACTAATAATTCTACGGTTTCCATATTAATCTTAGGGGCTGTAGTAGATTAGCCCTAAATTTCACACCATTTTCGCAATATTTTTAACTGCTCTTTTGGTGTCCCAAAGTTAAACCGAAATTCACATTCCTTCAAGAATAAAGGAAAGTTTTTTCGGTTAATTCCATTATATTTTCGCAGTATCCGCTTCGCCTGATTCCAAAAATTTTCAATGCCATTAATATGATTTTGTTTCACCGCAAATAGCTCGGAATGATTGATTCGTTCGTGGTGAAATTCACTCACATCAAGCGCATCATAACTGCGATAAGTGTCCGTATGAACCCAGCTATCAGGCTTGATTTTTCTTTTAATAACAGGGAGTAATGTTTCATTCTTGGTGTTTTCAACCACAACAGTAAATACCTTTCCTTGTCGTTTTAGTAACCCAAAAACAGCAACTTTTCCAGCCGCTCCTCGTCCTCGTTTTCCCTTTCGATGACCACCAAAATAGCTTTCGTCTAGTTCAATTTCCCCCTCAAAAATCTCGTTAACTTCAAGGGATAAATGATAGCCAATCACAAGCCTGATTTTATGGTAGAACAAAGCGGCTGTATTCGGTTGAATATCTAGCAAATTTGCTGCCGTTCTTGCAGTAACTTCTGCGACAAAAAACTCAAGCAGTTTTTTCTGTATGGATTTCTTTAATTTACAATATGTTATCTTCATTTTTGTAGTATAGCATTGTTGCTAATCTACTACAGCCCCTAATCTTATTTACTTATTTTTCTGCTGGCTAGTCTAGCGAAAAGGGAAATAGAATACAGGTAAAATATGACCTTTCTCAAATTTTAACCATTTCTTTTGGAATGTTCAGTTTATAAATTATGATCGATTTTCGTCCTTTTTATCAACAAATTGCAACCAGCCCGCTTTCTGCTTGGCTCGAAACCTTACCCGCTCAACTTAAACAGTGGGAAAAGCAAACCCACGGCGATTACGCTAAATGGGCAAAAATTGTGGATTTTCTGCCTGATTTGCACGCCAATCAGATTAATTTAAAAAGTGCGGTGCAATCTGAGGGCGATGTTGAACTCAGCGCAGGCGAGCGTCAGCGCATTATTTATCATCTCAAACGATTGATGCCTTGGCGCAAAGGGCCTTATCATCTTTATGGCATTCATATTGATTGTGAATGGCGTTCTGATTTCAAATGGGATCGCGTGCTGCCACACCTTGCCCCACTCAAAGATCGCGTAATTTTAGATGTGGGCTGCGGCAGTGGTTATCATATGTGGCGAATGGCGGGCGAAGGCGCAAAAATGGTAGTCGGCATCGATCCTACTGAATTATTTTTATGCCAATTTGAAGCGGTACGTAAATTACTAAATAATGACCGCCGTGCCAATTTAATTCCCCTTGGCATTGAGCAAATGCAACCTTTAGGTGTGTTTGATACTGTGTTTTCAATGGGTGTGTTATATCATCGCAAATCGCCTTTTGAACATTTTGCACAATTGAAAAATCAGCTAAGAGCTGGCGGTGAATTGGTACTTGAAACCTTAGTGATTAATGGTGATGAAAACACCGTGCTTGTGCCGCAAGATCGCTACGCCAAAATGAAAAACGTGTATTTTATCCCTTCGGTCAACGCCTTAATTTTATGGCTAGAAAATGAAAGCTTGATTGATTTCCTTGCTCCAAACGATCATAGCAAAACCATTGAAGGCTACCCAGCACCAAAAAGAGCGGTGATTTTGGCGAATAAATAATTAGAAAAAATACCGCTCTTACAATAATGCAAAAATATAAATAAGAGTGAAAATGCTTCGTTCTTATTTATCGCTTGCTAAGGCTCTCTCTTAAAAAGCATAAAACCAAAGTGCGGTGTAATTTTGCCAGATTTTTCTTATATATTTTCTAAGTACATCTATATACTCATTTAAATGATACTTATAGCTACTTGAACTTTCTCGAAGCCAACTTATTTAAATAATTCTGCCTTAATATTAAATAAATGATAAAAATAGGTATATTCAGAAAAGTAAAATGGGATATATAAAGTACAAAAAGTCTAATTAGGTTCTTTTCCCAGCTTTTCCCTAACTAATAACATCTAGAACCAAGATAACTGAAAGTAAACGAGAAGATAAATTAAGATAGACAAATATTAAATTAACCGAAACAAGACGCCCCAAAATAAAACCCAAAATAGGAGATATAAAATAAAACAAATAAAAAAACGCCACTGAGTTCCTCAATGGCCTTCTTCTCTCATTCAATACCTGGCGGTGTCCTACTCTCACATGGGAAATTCCCACACTACCATCGGCGTTACAGCGTTTCACTTCTAAGTTCGGCATGGATTAGGTGGGTCCACTGCACTTTCGCCGCCAAGATAATTCTTTGTATTCTTTACATTCTTTATCTGTCTTTATGTCTTTTCTATTCGTTCTTCACTTCTTTAACAAAAACAAGCCAAAACCCTTGAGTGTTGTATAGTTAAGCCTCTCGGGCAATTAGTACTGGTTAGCTCAACGGCTCACACCGCTTACACACCCAGCCTATCTACGTCTTAGTCTCAAACAACCCTTACAGTCTTATAGACTGGGAGAACTCATCTTAAGGCAAGTTTCGTGCTTAGATGCTTTCAGCACTTATCTCTTCCGCATTTAGCTACCCAGCAATGCCTCTGGCGAGACAACTGGTACACCAGTGATGCGTCCACTCCGGTCCTCTCGTACTAGGAGCAGCCCCTCTCAATTCTCCAACGCCCACGGCAGATAGGGACCGAACTGTCTCACGACGTTCTAAACCCAGCTCGCGTACCACTTTAAATGGCGAACAGCCATACCCTTGGGACCTACTTCAGCCCCAGGATGTGATGAGCCGACATCGAGGTGCCAAACACCGCCGTCGATATGAACTCTTGGGCGGTATCAGCCTGTTATCCCCGGAGTACCTTTTATCCGTTGAGCGATGGCCCTTCCATTCAGAACCACCGGATCACTATGACCTGCTTTCGCACCTGCTCGACTTGTCTGTCTCGCAGTTAAGCTTGCTTATACCATTGCACTAACCTGACGATGTCCGACCGTCATTAGCAAACCTTCGTGCTCCTCCGTTACGCTTTGGGAGGAGACCGCCCCAGTCAAACTACCCACCAGACACTGTCCGAACACCCGTTTCAGGCGCTTCGTTAGAACATCAAACGTTAAAGGGTGGTATTTCAACAACGACTCCACGATAACTGGCGTTACCGCTTCATAGTCTCCCACCTATCCTACACATCAAAATTCAAGGTTCAGTGTCAAGCTATAGTAAAGGTTCACGGGGTCTTTCCGTCTAGCCGCGGGTACACCGCATCTTCACGGCGATTTCAATTTCACTGAGTCTCGGGTGGAGACAGCCTGGCCATCATTATGCCATTCGTGCAGGTCGGAACTTACCCGACAAGGAATTTCGCTACCTTAGGACCGTTATAGTTACGGCCGCCGTTTACTGGGGCTTCGATCAGGAGCTTCTCTTTCGATTACACCATCAATTAACCTTCCAGCACCGGGCAGGCATCACACCCTATACGTCCACTTTCGTGTTTGCAGAGTGCTGTGTTTTTAATAAACAGTTGCAGCCAGCTGGTATCTTCGACTGGTTCATGCTCCATCCGTATAGAACTTCACACTACGCCAGCGCACCTTCTCCCGAAGTTACGGTGCTATTTTGCCTAGTTCCTTCACCCGAGTTCTCTCAAGCGCCTGAGTATTCTCTACCTGACCACCTGTGTCGGTTTTCAGTACGGTTTAGATAAACCTGAAGCTTAGTGGCTTTTCCTGGAAGTGTGGTATCAATTACTTCAGCACCTTAGTGCCTCGTCATCATCTCTCAGTGTTTATAGTGAACCGGATTTGCCTAATTCACCCACCTACCAACTTAAACGTACATCTCCAACAGTACGCTAACCTAACCTACTCCGTCCCCACATCGCAGTTTATCCAAGTACGGGAATATTAACCCGTTTCCCATCGACTACGCTTTTCAGCCTCGCCTTAGGGGCCGACTCACCCTGCCCCGATTAACGTTGGACAGGAACCCTTGGTCTTCCGGCGAACGGGTTTTTCACCCGTTTTATCGTTACTTATGTCAGCATTCGCACTTGTGATATCTCCAACAGACTTCTCAATCCATCTTCATCGACTTACACAACGCTCCCCTACCCAACAGACGTATCACTAATATCCCTCTTCGATTCTTTGCCATTACACTCAACGTGTTTTTCGCTTTACCCACTTGCTTCGCAAGTGGTTAATCGTTAAGGCGTATTAGTGATACGCCTGATGCCGCAGCTTCGGTACTATATTTTAGCCCCGTTACATCTTCCGCGCAGGCCGACTCGACTAGTGAGCTATTACGCTTTCTTTAAATGGTGGCTGCTTCTAAGCCAACATCCTAGCTGTCTAAGCCTTCCCACTTCGTTTCCCACTTAATATAGATTTTGGGACCTTAGCTGGCGGTCTGGGTTGTTTCCCTCTCCACGACGGACGTTAGCACCCGCCGTGTGTCTCCTGAGTATCACTCTTCGGTATTCGGAGTTTGCATCGGTTTGGTAACCCGGGATGGGCCCCTAGCCGAAACAGTGCTCTACCCCCAAAGGTGTCCGCTCAAGGCTCTACCTAAATAGATTTCGGGGAGAACCAGCTATCTCCCGGTTTGATTGGCCTTTCACCCCCAGCCACAAGTCATCCGCTAATTTTTCAACATTAGTCGGTTCGGTCCTCCAGTTAGTGTTACCCAACCTTCAACCTGCCCATGGCTAGATCACCGGGTTTCGGGTCTATACCTTGCAACTCAACGCCCAGTTAAGACTCGGTTTCCCTTCGGCTCCCTTATTCAGTTAACCTCGCTACAAAATATAAGTCGCTGACCCATTATACAAAAGGTACGCAGTCACCCCATCATTAAGCCCCCTCTGTTTGATTTTTTCGGGTTGGACTTCACTGCGTGAAGTCAACCGCACTTCCAACAAAAGGTGCGCGACTCATCATCGAGCCTTTGGCTTAATGATGGGGCTCCCACTGCTTGTACGTACAGGGTTTCAGGTTCTATTTCACTCCCCTCACCGGGGTTCTTTTCGCCTTTCCTTCACAGTACTGGTTCACTATCGGTCAATCAGGAGTATTTAGCCTTGGAGGATGGTCCCCCCATCTTCAAACAGGATTCCTCGTGTCCCGCCCTACTTCTCGTAAGCTTAGTACCACAGCCTGGATTTTAAATACGGGGCTATCACCCTGTGTCGCTTGCCTTCCCAGACAATTCTTCTATCTCTGCTGCTATCACTTACTGGCTTCTCCGCTTTCGCTCGCCGCTACTCACAGAATCTCGGTTGATTTCTTTTCCTCGGGGTACTTAGATGTTTCAGTTCTCCCGGTTCGCCTTGTTTACCTATTTTATTCAGTAAACAATGATAGGTTCTTCACCTATCGGGTTTCCCCATTCGGACATCGTGGGTTAAACGCTTCTTATCAACTCACCCACGCTTTTCGCAGATTAGCACGTCCTTCTTCGCCTCTGATTGCCAAGGCATCCGCCCTGTACGCTTTCTCACTTAACTATACAACCTCAAGGATTTTTCTCCCTGAAGTCTCTTCATTCTCGTTGAGAACGCTTACTTGCTTTTGTTCAAGTAAGTCTTTTTTACTCAGACTTCTTCAATTTAATAAGAAAATGGTTCTATCACTGTCACCACTTCCTCATTAGCTTGAAAGTCTCTTCAGTTTTCAGCTTGTTTTTACATTGTTAAAGAGCAAATTAGATATGACGCTTACGTCTTATCATTACTAAATTCTTTCTACTTCCCTTTCACTCTATTCCCTAAACTAGCTTTAGATATTTAAGTGAATTAAGGTAATTAATTTAAAAGAACTTACTAATGATTTGGTGGAGATAAGCGGGATCGAACCGCTGACCTCCTGCGTGCAAGGCAGGCGCTCTCCCAGCTGAGCTATATCCCCAATCATTCTCCGCATCACTTGAGTGGTGGGTCTGAGTGGACTTGAACCACCGACCTCACCCTTATCAGGGGTGCGCTCTAACCACCTGAGCTACAGACCCTCAAGGATTCGGGTTATTCTTCATTTGCTATTTATTGTCTAACAACCATCACGACAATCTGTGTGAGCACTCATCTTTCCTGTCTTTGTAAGGAGGTGATCCAACCGCAGGTTCCCCTACGGTTACCTTGTTACGACTTCACCCCAGTCATGAATCATACCGTGGTAAACGCCCCCCTTGCGGTTAAGCTATCTACTTCTGGTACAACCCACTCCCATGGTGTGACGGGCGGTGTGTACAAGGCCCGGGAACGTATTCACCGCGACATTCTGATTCGCGATTACTAGCGATTCCGACTTCATGGAGTCGAGTTGCAGACTCCAATCCGGACTTAGATGCACTTTCTGAGATTCGCTCACCCTCGCAGGCTCGCACCCCTCTGTATGCACCATTGTAGCACGTGTGTAGCCCTACTCGTAAGGGCCATGATGACTTGACGTCATCCCCACCTTCCTCCAGTTTATCACTGGCAGTCTCCTTTGAGTTCCCACCCGAAGTGCTGGCAACAAAGGATAAGGGTTGCGCTCGTTGCGGGACTTAACCCAACATTTCACAACACGAGCTGACGACAGCCATGCAGCACCTGTCTCTAAGCTCCCGAAGGCACTCCCGTATCTCTACAGGATTCTTAGGATGTCAAGAGTAGGTAAGGTTCTTCGCGTTGCATCGAATTAAACCACATGCTCCACCGCTTGTGCGGGCCCCCGTCAATTCATTTGAGTTTTAACCTTGCGGCCGTACTCCCCAGGCGGTCGATTTATCACGTTAGCTACGGGCACCAAGCCTAAAGCCCAATCCCCAAATCGACAGCGTTTACAGCGTGGACTACCAGGGTATCTAATCCTGTTTGCTCCCCACGCTTTCGCACATGAGCGTCAGTATCTCCCCAAGGGGCTGCCTTCGCCTTCGGTATTCCTCCACATCTCTACGCATTTCACCGCTACACGTGGAATTCTACCCCTCCCTAGAGTACTCTAGTAAACCAGTCTGAAATGCAATTCCCAAGTTAAGCTCGGGGATTTCACATCTCACTTAATTTACCG
Organism: Avibacterium volantium; assembly: GCF_900635775.1. Classification (NCBI taxonomy): domain Bacteria; kingdom Pseudomonadati; phylum Pseudomonadota; class Gammaproteobacteria; order Pasteurellales; family Pasteurellaceae; genus Avibacterium; species Avibacterium volantium. The sequence continues at coordinate 2,108,782 of NZ_LR134167.1, forward strand.
CCTGCGTGCCCTTTACGCCCAGTTATTCCGATTAACGCTCGCACCCTCCGTATTACCGCGGCTGCTGGCACGGAGTTAGCCGGTGCTTCTTCTGTGGCTAACGTCAAACAATAGTGCTATTAACACTACCGCCTTCCTCACCACCGAAAGAACTTTACAACCCGAAGGCCTTCTTCATTCACGCGGCATGGCTGCGTCAGGGTTCCCCCCATTGCGCAATATTCCCCACTGCTGCCTCCCGTAGGAGTCTGGGCCGTGTCTCAGTCCCAGTGTGGCTGGCCATCCTCTCAGACCAGCTAGAGATCGCAGGCTTGGTAGGCCTTTACCCCACCAACTACCTAATCCCACTTGGGCTCATCTTATGGCAGGTGGCAAAATCGTCCCACCCTTTAATCTTTCGATTCTATGCGGTATTAGCCATCGTTTCCAATGGTTATCCCCCTCCATAAGCCAGATTCCCAAGCATTACTCACCCGTCCGCCACTCGTCAGCGTCGAAAGCAAGCTTTCAACCCGTTACCGTTCGACTTGCATGTGTTAAGCCTGCCGCCAGCGTTCAATCTGAGCCATGATCAAACTCTTCAGTTTAATCTTTCTCAATTCGTACACTAACAAAGCTTCATTTTTTTTTATGAATTTCAGTTAAGCACTAATTGTTCTAAATCTTTTAAATTTTTCCAGAATCAACAAGTGCCCACACAGATTGTCTGATTGATTGTTAAAGAGCAAAAAACAACGACGCGATGTGTATTCTTTTAATTTCTACAACGTCGCGTCGTTGCGTGCGGCGTATTATAGGCTTCTGAAAAATCTTTGCAACCCCTTTTTGCAAAAAAATGGCAAAAAATGCGAAAAATCATTGCAACTGATTATTTTGAAATCACACCGCTGAATTATCAGGCAAAGTGCGGTGGAAAATTAGCAAAATTTTTACCGCACTTTATTATTTCACGCCTTCTTATTCACCTAAAGTGAGTGCGTGCAATTCTGCAAAACCAAATTGTTTAAATACCTTTAATAAAGCGAGCTGTTCTTTGCTTTCTTTTGTGCAATAGACCAGATTATCTTTAGCTGATTTTTGCTGCGATTCACCGAGTAAATCTTTCACACGTTTGGCGATGGCTTTGCTAGGATCTAAAAAATATTTCACTTGTGGTAAGCAAGCTTTTAATTCTGCTTTTAAGAATGGAAAATGTGTGCAACCTAAAATCACCGTATCCAAGGTTAAATTTCGTTGCCAATCTTTGACCTCGCGTAAAAGCCTAATAGGATCAACGGGATAGCCTTGCAATTTTTCTTCTGCAATTTTAACTAATTCTGTACTCCCCAACTTTTCCACTTCGCAGTGGCTTGCGTAGTCTTGGATCAATTTATCGACATAAGGGCGTTTTACCGTGCCTTTGGTTGCAAGCAATCCGATGACGCCTGTTTGTGTTTGTTGAGCAGCAGGTTTGATAGCAGGAACCGTTCCTACAACAGGGCAAGAAAATTTTTCGCGCAAGGCAGGCAGAACCACGGTGCTTGCGGTATTGCAGGCAATCACAATTAAATCGAGTGGCTGTTGCTGCGCGATTTTCTGACAAATTGCCACGCAACGCTCAATGATTGCCTGTTCAGCTTTTTCAGAATAAGGGAAAAAAGCATTATCCAAACAATAAAGATAGTGGCAGTCTGGCAACAAGGCTTTCACTTCGCGATAAACGCTTAAGCCGCCAATGCCTGAATCAAAAAATAAGATGGTTGGTGCTGTCATTTTTGTAGGAAATTCATTGATATTAAGATGATCTTATACCTTCGTTCAGCACATCTCAAGGTAAAGTTTACGCATTGGAATAAATGGTTTTCTCATCAAGCCAGCGCTGAATCAAGGCCTCAGAAAGTTGTGGATATTTGCTGATCATTGCTCTGGCATAATGCTGAACCGTTGGGATCATTTTGCGATCGCGCATTAAATTCGCCACTTTAAATTCCGCCACACCAGTTTGTTTTGTGCCTAACACTTCACCCGGCCCACGAATTTCTAGATCTTTTTCTGAAATGTAAAAGCCGTCTTGGCTTTCACGCAGTACTTGCAAGCGTTTTTTCGACACCTTGCCCAATGGCGGTTTATACATTAGCACGCAAAAAGAAGCCGTACTTCCGCGCCCTACTCGCCCACGCAATTGATGAAGTTGAGATAGCCCAAGGCGTTCGGCATTTTCAATAATCATCAAACTGGCGTTAGGGACATCTACGCCCACTTCAATCACGGTGGTTGCCACCAACACATCTAACTCGGCAGCTTTGAAACTTGCCATAATCTCTTGTTTTTCAGTGGGTTTCATTCGCCCGTGAACTAAACCGATGCGTAAATTTGGCAGCGCTTTGGTTAAATCTTCCCAAATGGCTTCCGCTGCTTGCGCTTCCAGCACTTCACTTTCATCAATGAGCGTGCAAACCCAATAGGCCTGATGCTTTTCATTCACGCAAGCCTGATATACGCGCGCAACAATTTCTGCACGGCGCTCTTCTGAAATGGCAATGGTGGTGATCGGCGTTCGTCCTGGGGGTAATTCATCAATAATAGAGGTATCCAAATCTGCATAAACCGTCATCGCTAAGGTACGCGGAATTGGGGTTGCGGTCATAATCAGCTGATGTGGATAATTTCCTGACTTTTCGCCTTTTTCGCGTAACATTAAGCGTTGATGTACGCCAAATCGGTGCTGTTCATCAATAATCACTAAGGCGAGATCATTAAATTCCACGTCTTGCTGAAATAAGGCGTGCGTCCCCACAATCATCTGCACTTCGCCTGCTTTCATCTGCTCTAACACAGCTTGGCGAGCCTTGCCTTTAACTTTTCCTGCTAGCCAACCCACTTTGATGCCTAAAGGCTCAAACCAATTTTGGAAATTAGCAAAATGCTGTTCCGCCAAAATTTCTGTCGGCGCCATAAGTGCCACTTGCTTTTGATTGTCAATTGCTACCAGTGCAGCTAATGCCGCGACCAAGGTTTTCCCCGATCCCACATCGCCCTGCACTAATCGCATCATTGGATAAGGCTTTTGCAGATCTTGCTCAATATCCTGCACAACACGACTTTGCGCATTAGTCGGGCTAAATGGCAAACGCTGTAAAAATTGCTGTTTTAGATCGGTTTGATACCGCAATGGCAAGGCAAAAAATTGTTGAATATTTGACCGCACTTTTTGCATTGCTAAATTATGCGCTAATAATTCTTCAAAAATTAACCGCACTTGCGCAGGGTGCTGCCCTTTCTCCAACATTTCTAAAGAAACATCAGGCGGTGGGCGGTGCAAAAATCGGATCGCCTCTTTTAGGCCATAAGGATAAGGGTTAAATTCATCAGGCAGAATTTCTGGCAACTGAATTTTATCAAGCAAAGCCAGCGCTTGATCCGTTAATTTGCGTAAAGAATTTTGCTTTAAGCCTTCTGTGGTGGGATAAATTGGCGTCAGGGTTTCCGCCATTACCAAAGGGGCATCATCACGAATAATTTGATATTCAGGGTGATGAATTTCCGCCATAAAACGACCGCGCTTCACTTCGCCAAAGGCCTTGACTCGCGCGCCCACTTGGAAGCTATTACGCATTGCCGCATTAAAATTGAAAAAACGTAGAGTTAATTTTGATGTGCCGTCCGACACCACGACCGTTAAAATCGGGCGGCGTCCAAATTGCACTTCGCAGAGCTGGACAACGGCACTAATGGTGGCATATTGTTCAGGGCGAAGATCGATTATGGGCGTAATTCTTGTGCGGTCTTCATAACGGCTAGGCAGATGAAAAAGCAAATCTTGCAGATTATTAATGCCAATTCGGCTCAATTTTGCCGAAACTGCTGCGCCTACACCAGAAAGTGTAGTCAGCGGAACTGCACCAAGAATTTCCGTAGCCATTAGCGATTTATATTACGTTCAATGCTGACAAAACCTGGTAAGGTTTTGATTTTGCGCATAATTTGACTTAAATGATGGGTATCTCTTGCCGTCAGTAACACCACGATTTGATATAAACGGCCGTCTTGCTCTTCCGTCCAAATGCTGTGAATATTGCTATCCATCGCGGAAATATTAGAGGTTAAATTCGGCAGCGCTCCTTGCTGATTAATCATTTCAATGCGTAATTCGGTTTCAAATTCCACTTTGTTATCGCTTTTCTCCCAAGTAACTGGGGTGAAATGTTCTGGATTTTCTTTTCGATTACGCAAATTTGCACAAGCCTCGTGATGCACCACTAGACCTTTTCCTGGGCTTGCGTATGCCACAATCGGATCACCCGGAATTGGGTGGCAACATTGCGCAAAGGTGGTAAGCAGGCTTTCGTTACCGTTAATGGCAAAAATATTTTTATTGTTGCTGAGATCGCCGTCTGTATCAATTTCAATGCTTTCGCCTAATAAACGATAAGCAATCACGGCACTCATTTGGTTACCTAAACCAATTTCCGACAATAAATCCTCAAAACGATTAAGTTTTAGATCGCTTAATAATTCATCAATACGTTGTTCAGGGATTTGTTCTAATTTATGTGGTAACAACGCATTAGTAAGTTGGCGTTTGCCAAGAACGATCGCCGTATCTGAACGCAGATTTTTCAAGGCGTGGCGAATATTAGAACGGGCTTTTGCGGTTACCACAAAATTCAGCCAGCCCACATCAGGTTGTGCTGTCGGTGCGGTGATAATTTCAATGGTTTGCCCTGATTGCAATGGCTGCGAAAGAGGATAAGGTTTGCGATCCACATTGGCTGCGATACAGGCATTGCCAATGCCAGAATGTACCGCATAAGCGAAATCTACTGGGGTTGCGCCCACTGGCAATTCCACAATACGCCCTTTCGGGGTGAACACATAAATCTCTTTCGGGAAAAATTCTGATTTGACACTTTCAATAAATTCAAAAGAATTACCCGCACTTTGTTGCAATTCAATCAGGCTTTGCAACCAGCGTTGCGCGCGAATTTGTGCGGTGGTGCTATCATTCTTACCACCTTGTTTATACGCCCAATGCGCTGCCACGCCCATTTCCGCGGTTTGATCCATTTCTTCCGTGCGAATTTGCACTTCCACCGGAACGCCGTGTGGGCCGATCATCGAAGTATGCAGGGATTGGTAGCCATTTGCTTTTGGCACAGCGATATAATCTTTCACACGCCCCGGACGTGGCTTATACAAACCGTGCATTTGCCCTAATACACGGTAGCAAGTATCCACATCTTTCACCACCGCACGGAACGCATAAATATCCATAATGGAATGAAATTGTTGATCTTTTAAGCGCATTTTTTGATAAATGGCATAAAGATGTTTTTCTCGCCCAAATACGCGTGCTTCAATGCCCACATCCGCTAAACGCCCTTTGATTTCATCAGAAATTCGTTCGATCATATCTTTGCGGTTACCGCGCGCAATTTGAATAACTTTTTGTAAGACGGCATAACGCTGTGGGTGCATTGCTTCAAAGCCGAGATCTTCCAGTTCATTTTTAATATGTTCGATCCCTAAACGATGGGCAAGTGGGGCATAAATTTCCAAAGTTTCTTTCGCAATTCTACGCCGTTTGTCAGGGCGTAATGCGCCAAGGGTGCGCATATTATGGGTGCGGTCAGCTAGTTTGATCAGAACAACACGAATGTCTTTGGTCATCGCCAAAATCATTTTGCGGAAATTTTCCACTTGGGCTTCTTGGCGAGTGCGGAATTTGAGCTTATCTAATTTAGATACACCTTCCACAATTTCAGCAACACTCGCACCAAATTCTTCTTTGAGCTGTTCTTCGGTGTAAGGGGTGTCTTCAATGACATCGTGCAACAATGCGCCCATCACGGCTTCGTGATCTAAACGCATTTCTGCAATAATTGATGCCACCGCAACAGGGTGAGTAATGTACGGCTCGCCGCTGGAGCGAGATTGTCCTTCGTGTGCATCTCGTGCGATAACGTATGCACGTCTTACTAATTCAATTTGTTCAGGCGGTAAATAGCCTCGGATAATATGCTCTAAACGTTCAAATAAGTACAAAGGACACCTAACTTTTTATTCAAATTTTATTGCCAATGATAAAAATGGAACAAAAAACAACCGCACTTTTATCGCTTATGAAGATAATAAAGACACTGCGTGATGCTCTGTTGCTTCTTGCTCTAAAGCATCTTGACGCTCGTGCGCATTCATAATTTCGTTGTTAATCAAGCCTTTTTCAATTTCACGCAAGGCGATTACCGTTGGTTTATCGTTATCTTCTGGAACTAAAGGTTCACGCAAATGTAATTGTAATTCTCTTGCACGGCGTGCTGCGGTTAAAATTAAATCAAAACGGTTACCAATTTGCTCTACCGCATCTTGCACTGTTACACGAGCCATAAATTTACTCCAATCAGTTAAAATTCTTCAATAAATAAAAGGGATCTAATGATACTAAAATGTCAATTATTTTGCCAGTAATTGATGAATTAAAGCGATATTTTGCGCTTGTTGATAGCTTCTAGTTAAACATTCCGCACGCAAAATGTGTTGTAAATCCGCCACTGCTTGCTCGAAATTATCATTAATAATCACATAATCATATTCGTCATAGTGGGACATTTCACTGGTGGCTTTTGCCATACGATCAGCAATGACTTCTGCGCTATCCTGCCCGCGTCCAATTAAACGGCGTTCCAATTCTTCAACCGAAGGGGGCAAAATAAAAATACTTTTAACCTGCGGTAATTTAGCGCGAATTTGTTGCGCCCCTTGCCAATCAATATCTAAAAAAACATCAATGCCCTGCGCCAAACTTTTTTCAATAGTCGGCAAGGACGTACCATAATAATTGCCGCCAAACACTTTGGCATATTCCAAAAACAAATCTTGTTCGATTAGACGTTCAAATTCGTCTTTACTGACAAAATGATAATGCACACCGTCCACTTCACCGGGGCGCGGCGCACGCGTGGTATGGGAAACAGAAACCATCATTTCACACCCATTGTCTTTCGCCAATAAGGCAGCGATTAAAGACGATTTTCCTGCGCCACTTGGGGCTGAAATAATATAAAGGTTACCTTGGCTCATTGTTTATCCTTAATTTTCATCAAATTTCGTTCATTATGCCGATAAATCGGAAAAAAATCATTATAAAGGTCGGTATTTTTTTACTTAAAATTTACAAAATAAAAACAAGCTAACTGGCCGATCCGCAAAGTTTTGATGTAGATCACAAATGTTTTACGGTTTTCTTGCGAGTTAGTTTCACCCTACCTAAAAAGCGTGCTATAATCCACTGCGAACGGAAAATAGAATGCTTTCTATGCACCGTAACCCTTTTGTTTAACTTAAATTATAGGTGAAAAACTTATGGCTATTAAAATTGGTATCAATGGTTTCGGCCGTATCGGTCGTATCGTATTCCGTGCAGCACAACAACGTGATGACATCGAAGTTGTAGGTATCAACGACTTAATTGACGTTGAATATATGGCTTATATGTTGAAATATGATTCAACTCACGGTCGTTTCGATGGCACTGTTGAAGTGAAAGACGGTCATTTAGTGGTGAACGGTAAAACAATCCGTGTAACTTCTGAGCGTGATCCTGCAAACCTTAAATGGAACGAAATCGGTGTTGATATCGCAGTTGAAGCAACAGGTATCTTCTTAACAGATGAAACTGCTCGTAAACACATTGAAGCAGGTGCGAAAAAAGTTGTTTTAACTGGTCCTTCTAAAGATGCGACTCCAATGTTCGTAAACGGCGTAAACTTTGATACTTATGCTGGTCAAGACATCGTTTCAAACGCATCTTGTACAACAAACTGTTTAGCACCATTAGCGAAAGTAATTAACGACAAATGGGGTATCAAAGACGGTTTAATGACAACTGTTCACGCAACAACTGCAACGCAAAAAACAGTTGATGGTCCTTCAGCGAAAGACTGGCGTGGTGGTCGTGGTGCTTCTCAAAACATCATTCCATCTTCAACAGGTGCGGCGAAAGCAGTAGGTAAAGTAATTCCTGAATTAAATGGTAAATTAACTGGTATGGCGTTCCGTGTTCCTACACCAAACGTGTCTGTAGTTGATTTAACTGTAAACCTTGAAAAACCAGCAACTTACGCTGAAATCTGTGCAGAAATCAAACGCGCTTCTGAAAACGAATTAAAAGGCGTTTTAGGTTACACTGAAGATGCAGTAGTATCAACAGACTTCAACGGCTGCGCATTAACTTCTGTATTCGATGCAGAAGCAGGTATCGCATTAACTGATACTTTCGTTAAATTAGTATCTTGGTACGATAACGAAACAGGTTATTCAAACAAAGTATTAGACTTAGTAGCTCACATTCACAACTACAAAGGCTAATTAAAAACCCTTTAAAATTAAGCCGCACTTTTAAAGTGCGGTTTTTTTTCGCCACATTTTTATTGCTGTGATTGATTATCTCTGATTTCCCTGTCTGCTTTTCGCTAAGAATATCCTGTCTTTTCTAGATAAAAATAAACAGCTGTTCGCTCGCTAAAACTGTTATATTGCTCACAAAATCACTGGTTATCCGTAGTTTTAAACGGATTTTTCTCGCTTTTTCTTTGATTAACGATTATATTTAGCCTTACAGCTGTACGCTAAAACTCAGCGATTTGTTAAAAACGATTTGTTAAATAGGAAAAAGAAGAATGACAAATATCCTTGATTTTCATTTTGTTAGCCTCTTTCAACATCAGGCAAAAACATTAAAAAATAACACCGCACTTCGTTATTTTGAAAATCAACAATGGCACGATATTTCTTGGGCTGACTTTCAACAGCAAGTAAACGCCCTTTCTCTTGCGCTGCTTGCTCATCATATTGATGTACAAGATAAAATTGGTATTTTTGCACACAATATGCCGCGCTGGACAGTCGCTGATATTGCCACTTTGCAAACCCGTGCGATTACCGTGCCTATTTACGCCACGAACACCGCGCAACAAGCAGCATTTATCATTAATGATGCCGATATTAAAATTCTGTTTGTTGGAGATCAAGAACAGTATGATCAAGCACTACAAATCGTTGCAGATTGCCCGCAGTTACAACATATTGTCGCGATGAAAGACAGCATTCAGCTACACGATCACCCACTGGCTTGCCATTGGGCAGACTTTATCGCAACAGGCTCACACACCAATCCCGCAGAATTACAACAGCGTCTTGATGAAAAACAACTGAATGATCTATTTACCCTGATTTATACTTCTGGCACCACAGGCGAGCCAAAAGGCGTAATGTTGGATTATGCCAACCTTGCTCATCAGCTAAAAGCCCACGATCAAGCATTGAAGCCGATTACAGAACAGGACATTTCTCTTTCTTTTCTGCCGTTCTCCCATATTTTTGAACGTGCGTGGGTGGCCTATGTGCTACATCGTGGCGCGGTGAACTGTTATATTGAAAACACCGATCAAGTGCGTGCGGCATTAAGTGAAATCCGTCCGACATTAATGTGTGCCGTACCACGTTTTTACGAAAAAATTTACACCGCAATCCACGATAAAGTGCAGCAAGCACCAAAACTGCGCCGTGCCTTATTTAACTGGGCAATGAAAGTGGGACATCGTTATTTTGATCGTAAAAGCCAAAAACAACCCATTCCATTTTGGCTTAAACAGCAATTTTTCTTAGCAGATAAATTGGTACTGAGCAAATTACGTAACCTACTCGGTGGACGTATTCGTATGATGCCGTGCGGCGGGGCAAAATTAGAACCTACCATTGGGCTATTTTTCCACAGCATTGGCATTAACATTAAACTGGGCTACGGTATGACGGAAACCACCGCCACTGTTTCATGTTGGGAAGATGATCATTTCGAACCAAATTCTATCGGCAAGCTAATGCCGGGTGCGGAAGTGAAAATTGGCGAAAATGATGAAATCTTAGTGCGTGGCGAAATGGTGATGCGTGGTTATTACAAAAAACCAGAAGAAACAGCTGCCGCTTTTACTGCAGATGGTTTCTTAAAAACTGGTGATGCAGGTCAATTAGACGAACAAGGCCATCTTTACATCACCGATCGCATCAAAGAGCTGATGAAAACCTCAAACGGCAAATATATTGCGCCACAGCACATTGAAGGCAAAATCGGCAAAGATAAATTTATTGAGCAAATTGCCGTGATCGCTGATGCGAAAAAATACGTTTCCGCCTTGATCGTGCCTTGTTTTGCTTCTTTAGAAGAATATGCGAAAAAGCTCAATATCAAATATCAAGATCGTATGGAGTTGATCAAACATTCCGAAATTATTCAGCTTTTTGAAAAACGTTTAAATGAATTGCAGAAAGAGCTGGCGAGCTTTGAGCAAGTGAAGAAATTCACTCTGTTGCCACAGGCTTTCACCACCGCAATGAACGAAATTACACCAACCTTAAAACTACGCCGCAAGGTGATTTTAGAGCGTTATAAAGCACAAATTGAAAAAATGTATAAATAATAAAGTGCGGTGATTTGATCTGCCCCCAAAAAGTTAGACTATATTCTAATTTAATTTTAATTCAAGGACTGAGTTCTGTATTCCACAGGGCTTAGTCCTTTGAGCTTCACTTGAATACGCTCATTGTTGTAGTAATGAATGTACTCGTGAATCACTTTTTCAAGCTGTTCAAAGGTTTCAAACCGCTTGCCAAAGTAACATTCCGTCTTCAATCGCCCGAAAAAGCTTTCCATCGCACCATTATCAAGGCAATTACCTTTTCTCGACATACTTTGCTTAATACCGTATTTTTTCAATATCTCCTGATAACCCATCATTTGATACTGCCATCCTTGGTCGGAATGCAGTATCGGTTTTTCCCCCGCTAATCGGTTCACCGCCTGGGTCAACATTCTGGTTATCTGCTCAAAATTCGGACTTCTCGCCACATTATAAGCAATAATTTCGTTATTAAACAAGTCTTTAATCGGCGATAAATACACTTTGCCTTCCGCACATTTGAACTCGGTGATATCCGTTACCCACTTCTCATTCGGCATCGTTGCCGTAAAATCCCGTTGCAACAGATTATCGGCAATTTGTCCCACTTTGCCTTGGTAAGAACGATATTTTTTCTGCTTACTTTTTCCTTTTAACCCCAAACGTTGCATTATCGCTTGCACCCTTTTGTGGTTGATAATCAAGTATTTCCTTAATTCCAAGGTAATTCGACGATAACCATAATTTTCGTCATTTTTGCGATAAATTTCCTCTATTTTCTGTGAAATCGCTACATTTTTATCCGACTTTGGCTTGAGATGATAAAAGAACGAACTGCGTGCCAATCCGATTAGCCTGAGTAACAATTCCAACGGGAAACGCGAGCGTAAGGCATTTACGATGACGGCTTTTTCTGCATTTTTTGTTGGTTGAGTTCCTGCAACTTTTTTAGCATTGTATTCTCCGCTTCTAATTCCAAAATTCGGTAACGCAAGCGTTCTTCTTCTGTTTTGGGCGTTGGTGGCATTTTAGGTGAGTTGAGTTTCATACTTGGACGACCTTTAGGTTTGAGTAATAACCCATCTATACCTTGTTTTTCAAAGCGTTGCAACCATTGACTAATTATCCCTGAACTGGGGATATCAAAGCGAAAGCAGGCGGCTTCAGCGGAGCACTGGCCTTTTTTGATAGCTTGAATAACCTTTAATTTAAACTCAACAGAATAATATCGTTTTTTACCTAACACAGCTAATCCATTGATTCCATTATGATTAAATTTCGCAATCCAACGTGCTAACGTTCTTTGGGGAAGCTGAAAATACTGGCGAGTAAGCGAACGGTTTTTTCCATTTTGATGATAAAAGTCGAGCACTTGTTGTTTGAAACGTTGAGTATATTTAGTCATAAAAAATCTGCACCTTAATCAGTTGGTTGTTTAGTCCAACTTTTGGGGTGCAGATCAATTTTTCACCGCATTTTTATTATCAACTTTTCCCCTAACCGCAAAAATTGCTGAATTTTCCACCGCACTTTTATTTTTATAAATTTTGATCTAAATCAATAAAACAAAACATTTATTGAGAACAATTCTCATCAAAAAAGATAAAAATAGCCCAGTAAAATCAACTCATTCACTCCATTTCGTTCAAAAAACAAGCTAAAAAACCCTAGTTTTTGTCTGTTGAATTTCACAAAACATCTATATATAGTGCTTTCAAAATTATAAAGACACAAGATATAGGGGGTTGTACAATGAGTTCGTTTTTTGTGATTAAACGCGATGGTTCACGCGCACAATTTGATATTCAGCGCATCATCAATGCTATTCGTAAAGCGGCATTGGCGGTTGACATTGAGCAGGACGATTATTGGCAAAAAATGGGGCAACAGGTTGCCAATGGCATTTTTGCCAAATATCAGCAGGAAATTGACATTCACGACATTCAGCGGCTGGTTGAAAATCAATTAATGGCGAGTGATTATCCGCAAGTAGCACGCGCTTATATTGAATATCGCCACGATCGTGATTTAGCGCGGGAAAAGCGTAGCCAGCTTACGCGTGAAATTGAAGGGCTGATTGAGCAAAGCAACGTGGAATTGCTCAATGAAAATGCCAACAAAGACGCGAAAGTGATCCCAACGCAGCGGGATTTACTGGCAGGCATTGTGGCGAAACATTATGCCAAGCGTTATATTCTTCCGCGTGATGTGGTGGAAGCCCACGAAAAAGGGGAAATTCACTATCACGATTTGGACTATGCGCCATTCTTCCCAATGTTTAATTGTATGTTGGTGGATCTTAAAGGAATGCTCACCCAAGGTTTTAAAATGGGCAATGCAGAAATTGAACCGCCGAAATCCATCGGTACGGCAACGGCGGTTACCGCACAGATTATTGCCCAAGTTGCGAGCCATATTTACGGTGGCACAACCATTAATCGAATTGATGAAGTGCTTGCGCCCTATGTGCAACTGAGTTATGAAAAGCATTTAAAAACAGCCCAGCAATGGAATGTACCTGAGCCTGAAAATTATGCTAAGGCGTTGATTGAAAAGGATTGTTTTGACGCATTCCAATCGTTGGAATATGAAGTGAATACGCTTCACACGTCCAACGGGCAAACCCCTTTTGTTACCTTTGGTTTTGGTTTAGGCACGAGCTGGCAAGCACGTTTAATTCAGCAAGCCATTTTACGCAACCGCATTCGTGGCTTAGGCAAAAATCACAAAACGCCCGTCTTCCCGAAATTGGTCTTTACCATTAAAAAAGGCGTAAACCAACAAGCTAGCGATCCTAATTACGATATCAAACAACTGGCGTTGGAATGTGCTTCTAAACGAATGTATCCCGATATTCTCAATTATGAACAAGTGGTCAAAGTAACAGGCTCTTTCAAAGCCCCAATGGGCTGCCGCAGTTTTTTAGGCGCGTATGAACAAGAGGGTGAATTACAGCACGATGGACGCAATAACCTTGGCGTAGTTAGCCTGAATTTACCGCGTATCGCGCTTGAAGCCAAAGGTGATGAGCAACGTTTTTACGCCTTACTTGATGAACGCCTTGCCATCGCGAAAAAAGCCTTAATGACGCGTATTGCTCGCCTTGAAAACACCAAAGCACGGGTTGCCCCTATTTTATATATGGAGGGCGCGTGTGGCGTGCGATTGAAAGCTGATGACAATGTGGCGGAGATCTTCAAAAATGGACGAGCTTCCATTTCCCTTGGCTATATTGGCATTCACGAAACCATTAACGCGCTTTATCCGCAACATCATATTTATGATGATGAACAATTGCGACAAAAAGGCATTGCGATTGTGGAATATTTGGCCCAAGCTACCAAACAATGGCGACAAGAAACTGGCTACGCGTTTAGCCTTTATTCCACCCCAAGCGAAAATTTATGCGACCGCTTCTGTCGTTTAGACACCAAACAATTTGGAGTGATAACTGGCGTAACCGACAAAGGCTACTACACCAACAGCTATCATTTAGATGTGGAGAAAAAGGTCAATCCTTACGACAAACTGGATTTTGAAATGCCTTACCCACCACTGGCGAACGGCGGATTTATTTGCTACGGTGAATATCCAAATATTCAGCACAATCTCAAAGCCTTAGAAGATGTTTGGGATTACAGCTATGACCGCGTGCCTTACTACGGCACCAACACCCCGATTGATGAATGTTATGAATGTGGTTTCACAGGCGAATTTCACTGCACCAGCAAAGGCTTCACCTGCCCTAAGTGCGGTAACCACGACAGCGAAAAAGTTTCCGTCACCCGCCGAGTCTGCGGTTATCTAGGCAGCCCAGACGCCAGACCGTTTAATGCAGGAAAGCAGGAAGAGGTGAAAAGAAGAGTGAAGCATTTGTAGTTGGGGAATGACGTTTTATTTTGGGGTTAAATTTTGTTTTATCGTCAAATCGCTTTTTTCTTTGTAGTTAAGAACGAATTTCGCTCGTTGAGCGACCTACTTTCTTTTGCTTGCTCAAAAGAAAGTAGGCAAAGAAAAAAGCACCCGAATAAATTGCTTATCTTCATTTTTAACAAATTTTCGTCACGAAAAGTAAGCCCATACTCGCTGCGCTGCGTTCAGGCGTTACTTTTCTAAAAATTTGTTAAAAATGAAGGCAATTTACACGGGAGATTAATTCATTATCTTTTCCAGGTCATAGATGGGGATTTTGAAGCTCTTCTGAAATAAGCGGTGAGATATACTGTATTCAAACCCAGATGTTGTAAAGCGAGAACTTTTAAGCTCCTCTTTAGTAAAGAGGGGGTGGGGAGATTTATTCTGGAAAATACTTCGCCACCTACGAGCCGTAGGTGGTTAGATAACACAGCCACACCGTGGCTGGGGCGAGAAAATTTTCTTTGTACTTTCTAACTTCTAACAAATTCAAAGAATTTCCACCGCACTTTAAATTTGCCCTAACTGAATTTCCCCGTCCAAACCGCCCGAATGAAGATAAAATTTTTAGAAAAGTAACGCCTGAACGCAGCGTAGCGAGTATGGGCTTACTTTTCGTCAAGAAAATTTTATTGGAATGAGGAAAAGCGGTTTGATCGGGGTTCCCTTTTCTTTGCTTCCTTTCTTTTGGGTAAGCAAAAGAAAGCAAGTCGCCAACGGCGAAACTCGTTATTAATCACAAAGAAAAAATTAATTATTTAAGATAAAAAATAAAATGAACTACCTCCAATATTACCCCGTTGACATCGTAAACGGCGAAGGCACGCGTTGCACTTTATTTGTGAGCGGCTGTGAACACGCTTGCAAAGACTGTTACAACCAAAAAAGCTGGTCATTCAGTGCAGGTATTCCCTTTGATAAAGCGATGGAAGATCAAATTATTCGCGATCTACAAGATCAACGCATTAAACGGCAGGGTCTTAGCTTATCAGGCGGTGACCCCCTACATCCGAGAAACGTGCCGACCTTGCTCGCCTTAGTCAAACGCGTCAAAAGGGAATGCCCAGAGAAAGACATTTGGCTTTGGACAGGCTACAAACTCGCCGAGCTTAACGATCTTCAACGTCAAATGCTGCCTTATATTGATGTTCTCATTGACGGCAAATTTATCAAAGAACAAACCGATCCTGCGCTTATTTGGCGTGGATCGGCAAATCAGGTGATTTATCGGTTTAAGGTGGAGTAAGATTTTAAATAACTGAAAGGCATTTTGCGGAAGTATGGAGAATAAAATGCCTAGCTTTTAAAAAACCAAGTTTATTTCAACTTGGGTTTTATACTTTTTATTGCTCTCAGGCTGCCTGAAAATATTCAGGCAGCTTTTTAGTCGTAGAGTTAAGCTGCCTTACCAAAAACTTCCACCAAATGCTTGCGATAATTCTCCAAATACATCGGTACATTCGGCGATTTAATCACGTCATTGCAGATAAATGTTGGTAGCGCCATTGTCCCGATAAATTCGTTGGCTTTGTGAAAATGCAGATAAACACTGTCCACGCCCACGCCATCAAAGAAATCGCCTTTACGGGTGAAGGCTTCAATCAGGGCATTCCAAGTGAGTGACAGCATATGCTTACGCCCTTGCAATAGTCCGCCTATGCCATAGCCTTCGGTAGGGTTTACGCGGTGGCGGCCATCGCTTTCATATAATTTACCGTGTCCAAGGGTGAACACTTCATCAATGTATTTTTTCACGATTGATTTTTTGAGCGAGTATTTACCAAAAAAGCGTGGTGTGTGCGATAAGCTTTTCAGGTAGCGTGAAAAGAAAAACCCGAGTTAAATTCAAACTCGGCTTTGTATCAAGACGGTTTTTCCTCACCCCACCTGCACCCTTTGTGCAATGTCTTTCA
The DNA here is from genome assembly GCF_900635775.1 of Avibacterium volantium. Classification (NCBI taxonomy): domain Bacteria; kingdom Pseudomonadati; phylum Pseudomonadota; class Gammaproteobacteria; order Pasteurellales; family Pasteurellaceae; genus Avibacterium; species Avibacterium volantium. Next base: position 2,125,043 of record NZ_LR134167.1, read on the forward strand.
AATTACTGTAGTTTTCCACCAAACGCGGCGCATCATCCAGCGCCATGGCTAACATCCACAAATAAGTCGTTATCGAATAAACATGCCCAGCGCTTTGATAGCCGAGCAGGCTTAAATAAACAAAGCTAAAGCCAAACAGCACACTCATCGCCGTCCCAATCAGAAAATAGCCCAAAGCCTCACGATTAGAAATCAGCACGCGCAAACGCGCCACCAAACGATAATGCCGCCAAAGACGGTTGGCATCACTTTGGCGGATATGGTGATTATCCTGCTCCAGACGGTTATTCAGACGGCCATAAAGTCCCTCACTCATTCGGGAAAACCACGGCAGCAGCGATAAAAACAGCAATAAAATCAACAAAGAGAACAGACCAATCGGCCATTCCAACACCATTAACATCAGACACGCCCCCGCAATCGACAAAATAGAGGTGATGGACTGCGGCAAATGTTCCTCAAAAAAATTCACAAACTCCCGCGACAAAGCCACTCTTGCGGTAATGGCAGAAACAGAAACTGCCTGCGCCCGCTGTTTTAAAATCACAGGGACAGCGATTTGCGTATAAATATGGGTAAACGCACGGGTATCGACCGAACGGCGCAATCCGCCAATGCCCCACATCAACAGTACCAACAGGCCATAAGTCAGCGACTGCCACACTTGCCCATTCATCACTGCATTGACGGCAAAACCGCCAAACAAGGGATAGCAAAGAAACAGCAAATTTTCCGCGCCGACCAAGGCAAAAGTTGCCAGTAATAGGCGGAAATGGTTTTGACCGATATTTTTCAGGCTTTGCCACATGATGCCTGCTCCACATGCTGGGCAAATACTTGCTCAAACTGCTGTAATAATTGACACAGCTGGTGCGTATTTTCCGCACCAAACTGCTCAAAAACCGTCTGGCTTAATTGCTCGAATGCCTGCACCAAACCGTCCGCCTGTGCTTGGCCTTTTTCGGTTAAAACCAACCATTTTTCCCGTCTGTCCTTCTCGCTGTCCTGAATGACAATCAAGCCCTGTTCCTGCAATTGTTTGCACAGACTAAACACCGTCTGCTTGGACAACTGCCATGCCTCGCTGATGTTTTTCTGCGTCAAACGCTGCTCTTCTGACACCGCAATGCCATACAGCACGGCAAAACGGTTGTAGGGAATGCCCTGCTTTTGCAGCCAACGGTCATATAAATGTTCGATACTGCCCATTTGCTGGGCAAGTTGTTCCAGATGATTGTGCATAAAAAAGTCCGAAAATTGACTAAAGAATCCATTATAGTCAATTTTCGGACTAAATCAAGAGTAAAAAGATAGACGGTGGGGTTGAGAAGATATTTTCAGGCGGCCTTTTAATACCGAAAACCGCTCTGACTCCCCACCACTTCTGCCCTAACTTTCAGTATTTCTTTTTCTTCCACCATCTGTGCTGTCTTGCTCAAATATTCCTGAAAATGCGGGGTTTGCCGGTGTTGTTCATAGGCTTTGGCATCGGCATAGATTTCAAAAAATAGCCAATGATTGGGGGTGTTTTTCTCCGTGCCTGCCGCCATCAGCCAAATGCCGTTTTCTTTGTCCATCGCGATTTGCATTTCATTTTTCACGATTTGGGCAAACTCGCTTTGATATTCGGGTTTGACGCGGACTTTCACCAAATTGCTTTGCATGGTTTAGCTGGGCGTAAAGGTTTTGTCTGCCCAAAATTGCAGGGTTAATGGGGTGAATTGTTTATGGTCGGTGAGAATTTTCGGCGATTCTTGTAAAAAATACTGGTATTGCGGCGATTTTTTATGGATTTGATAGGCGGCTTCATCGACATATAACTCCAGCATATAGCCGAGTTGCGGATTATTTTGGGATTGCAAGGCAATCATCGCCAACGTGCCTTTTTCGTTTTTAATTGAGGTTTGGATATTGTGCTGTGCCACTTGGTAATAGGCGGTGTTTTGCCCTTCGGCAATGCCGAGTTCAAAGAAGTTCATGATGGGGGCTGCCTGAACGCTGAGGCTGGCTGAAAGGGCAAGTGCGGTCATGATTTTTTTCATGGTTTTTCCTCAAAAAAACTGCCCTAAAACCATTCACTCCCCGAAACCGCCATTCACTACGATGGCTTATACCTCTACTACCCCCACCGCCGCCAGCATTCACCGCTATTTAAAGCGTTGGTGGAGGTGTTGCAGGAGGAAGAATAGGGCTATTTCCCCAAAAATAAGGTGTTTCGTATATAATAAACGTATTGCCCTGAATGAGAAGGGATTTCCCTTCTACAATTTGATTATCCTCCCTGAAGGAACAACTTAAGGAATTCTTATGACATCAGAAGATCTTCAACACCTACAAAATCAATACAATCAACTGGTTGATTTAATCGACGTTTTTCAAAAAGACATCGCCAAATGGCAACAAGCCGCCCATCTTGCCAAAACGCTTCAAACCTTTTATTCCTCTCAACAATGGATCGCATTACACGAAAAAATGGCGGACTTTCCCATTGAAACGAATAATCACTATCACGTTTTATCTGAAGACGGTATTTATGACACTTTCACCGAATTGAGCCAATTAGCCAATAAAATGAAAGTTATTTTAGAAGATCTCAATCATTTTTAAACATAAATAATTGCAGGATGGATTACAAAATCCAAGCATATCGCTCTATCTTTATTTGCTCTTCTGTATTGAATGATAGCTAAAAATCTTGTGGAAAATACCTATTTTCAGGCAGCCACCTATCTCGCCGTCCAACTCACCCCGCCTTGATTGCCAAGATACAGCGGTTGAACGGTTCGATAATCTTTGCTTTCCAGCATTGCCGCGGTGTCTTTGAGGTAAGCTTGGAAATGGGGTGTTTGGCGGTGGGCTTGGTAAGCGGCATCATCGGCGTAGATTTCCACCATATAGGCCATATCGGGCTGTTCGCTCGGCTGCACGGCAATCATCGCCAATGTGCCTTTTTCGTTTTTGAGGGAGGTTTGAATATTGTGCTGTGCCACTTGGTGATAGGCGGTGTTTTGCCCTTCGGCAATGCCAAGTTCAAAGAAGTTCATGATGGGGGCTGCCTGAACGCTGAGGCTGGCATAGAGGGCAAATGCGGTCATGATTTTTTCATGGTTTATCCTCAAAAAAACGGCGAAAAACCTACGCTTTCTGCCGTCTTTCATAAATATTAACGATCAGTTTATAACTTCTCAATTCCACTAGTATCCGTCGCACATAAGCGGATACGATGACCATCAGGATCTAATGCTACAAACGTATAACCAAACTCAAGCTCTGTTGGCGGTAATGCCATTGGTATATTTCTAGCTTGGAAATCACGATAGATATTATTGACTTCATCTTTGGATATATCACTCAGACATAACTCAAAACCACCAAATGATAACTGTGGTTTAGGTTCAATATCGTGTTTTGTTTGAAGCCCTAAAATAAAACCATCCTTCAATGAAAAAACAGAAAATCCAGGATAAGCCTCTATAGGCCCTTCACCCAAGATACTTTTATAAAATTCCGTGCTAATGTCGACATTATCAACATATAAAATAATGCTATTTGGTTTAAACATAATACACCTCCAAATTCAAATACTATAAATATTATATCAAAAAGTACAACGTCCAGATCTAAGTCTTCCACCACAATTTTGCACGATTTTTAAGTCATCGGCTTGGTTGATGGCGGTAAAGTTTTTTGTTTCCCATATCATAACTCCCTTTCAAAAAAACGGCAAAAAACGCATGCTTTTCGCCGCCTTTCATGCGATTGATTGAATTACCAAGGCTGGGTAGTTGGGCCGATGGTGATTTCGCTGATGTCGGTGTCTTCTGGCTGGCTTAGGGCAAACAGCACGGCGTTGGCGACACGGTCGGCAGGGATTTCGTAAGTGTCGTACAGTTCGCGATAGCCTTTGGAAGCCTGTTCGTTGGTGATGCCAGCGACCAATTCCGACTGCACGGCAGCAGGATAGAGGGTGGTGGTGCGGATATGGGTGCCAGCTTGGGCGGATTCCATGATGGCTTTCACCGCCCATTTGGTGCCGCAATATACCGCCGCGCCTGCATAGACTTTCAGTCCTGCTACTGATGAGGTGCTTAATACATGCCCTGATTTTTGTGCCTCAAAAGTGGGCAAGACGGCGGCAATGCCGTTCAACACGCCTTTGATGTTCACGTCCACCATGGCATTCCAATTGCCGGTTTCCAAAGCGGAAAGTGGTGAGCTGGGCATGAGGCCTGCGTTGAGGAAGATGGCATCGACTTTGCCGAAACGGTCTTTGGCAAGCTGTACAAGGGCTTGATTGTCTTCGGCTTTCACCACGTCCGTCACGCGGTAAGCGGCTTCACCGCCGTTTTGCGCGATTTTGTCGGCAATGGCTTTGAGCTTGTCTTCACGGCGTGCTCCTAAGACGATTTTTGCGCCTGCGGCTGCCAGTTTATAGGCGGTGGCTTCGCCAATGCCTGATGATGCGCCTGTGATGATGACGACTTTGTCTTGAATATTTTGCATTTTTTGCTCCTATTTTGCGTGAGAAAAGAATTTGACCAAATATTAAGTGCGGTCAAATTTTATGAGATTTTTATTTCTTTTATTTTCAGACGGCATAAGCATTTTATAAGGCCGTCTGAAAGCCTTAGTTTTTCGTGATTTCACTTAATTCACCATTTCCATTAAATCATTTGCGATAAATTTGGCGGCAAATTCGCGAACCTGATAATCCGCTAACTGTTTATGGAAATACACGTCTTCCGCCAAAATGGCTTGCAAGGCGGTTTCATTTTCCGCTTGGGCGATAATCAAACCGCCTTTGTGATCTGCGTATGGCCCAAATAGCAGGAATACGCCCGATTCGGCATACTTTTTCAGCCAAGCGCGATGCTCTTCTAACAAGGCATTCACGGCGTTATTTGTGGGATCTAATGAAATTTGTACTAAAAACATACCGCTCTTTCCTTAATCTTGAATGGTTTTAACTAAACGTGCTGCGTGATCAAGGGCTTTCTCACGCACTGCTGCAAGCTGTTCCGCTGTGCTGACATTCGGAATTGTCATCATTCCGTTGGAATACACAGGCGGCAGCCACTGCATTTGGCAAAGGTTCGCAAGCTGCTGAAATGCGGGTAAAAATTGTTCTACTGTGTGATGCATTGCGCCGTCAGGCTGATATTGCTCCGCCGCTGCGCCTGTGGTGAAAGAGATAAGCAATTTTTTGCCCGCCAATTTTCCGCCCGTGCTGCCGTGCGCAAAGCCGTACACAAACACATCGTCCACCCATTTTTTCAACAACGCAGGATAGCTATACCAATAAAAAGGGAACTGCAACACGATGGTGTCCGCATTAAGCAAGCGGTTTTGCTCCGCCGCTACATCAATTTGGTAATTTGGATAAACCAAATCCAAACGCACAATCTCTGCCTGTGGCAAGGCTTTTTCGAGTTGAGCGAGAATTTCACGATTCGCCACGGAATGATCTAAATCGGGGTGTCCTGAAATAATTAATACTGAGTTCATTTTTGTTCCTTATTACGTTCTGAATGAATTTGATGCGTAGTATAGACTTGCGTCATTGATTAAACTAGACTAACAATAACTAAAACAGAATTAGGTAAAAACTAACAATGGATAGCTCAACCTACCAACAACTGCGTATTTTTCACGCTATCGCTCGTGCTGGCAGCATCAGCGAAGCGGCGCGCACATTGGGAATGACCACGCCCTCTGCTAGTCAGGCATTGAAATTGCTGGAACAAAAAATGGATATGCCCTTATTTTGGCGAAACACTCGGCGTGTGGTGCTAACAGAGGCAGGGCAACGATTGTTGAGCCAAACGGGGTCATTAATGGCACAACTGGAACACAGCTTTGACGCGCTGATCAGCGAAGAACACGAACCCGCAGGCTTGGTGAAAATCACCCTTTCTCGTTTTGCTTACCGCTTGATTATTCAGCCTTATTTGGCCGAATTTAACCAGCGTTATCCGCATATTTGCTTGGATATTTCCGTCTATGACGGCACGGTGGACTTGGTACAAGCAGGCTATGATTTGGGCATTCGCTTTGGTGATAAAATTGATGAAAATATGGTGGCACGGCAATTATTGCCGTCTTTCCAAGAGGGGCTATATGTTTCCAAAGGCTACCTGAAAACTTACGGCGAACCGCAAAGAGATAATCTGCATCAACACCGTCTGATCGGCTACCGCTTTATCACCACCGGGCAAATCCTACCGCTGATTTTAGAACAAGGCGGCGAAAGCATGAGCGTGGAAATGCCTACCCCAATCATCTGCAACGACATCGACACCTTTGCAGACGGCGTACGCGCGGGGTTGGGCATCGGGCGTTTATTCACGCCCATTCATCAGCAATTGCCCGATAAAAATGACTTTATCCCTGTATTAACCGATTATTGGCGCAATTATCCGCCTGTGTATTTGTATTACCCACAGGCCAGCCAAAAGATTAAACGCGTGGCTGCGGTGATTGAGTTTTTGGTGGGGAAGATGGTGAATTAATCTCGCCTTTTGAGTTTCCTTTGTTTGGTTTAAAAGCGTTTTGTTGTTTGGATAATTGATTGTTTCTGTGTGATTGATAATGGATTTCGCTCATTGAGCGACTTCCTTTCTTTTGCGTTCCCGAATGGAGAAAAGTAAAGTTTTGGTTTTATCGTTAAATTGCTTTTTTCTGCGTAATTAATAACGGGTTTCGCCGTTGGCGACTTCCTTTCTTTTGCTTACCCAAAAGAAAGGAAGCAAAGAAAAGGGAACCCCGATCAAACCGCTTTTTCCTTATTCCAATAAAATTTTCTTGACGAAAAGTAAGCCCATACTCGCTGCGCTGCGTTCAGGCGTTACTTTTCTAAAAATTTGTTAAAAATGAAGGCAATTTACACGGGAGATGATAATACGCTTTCAATAGGTTGCACCTACCAATCCCCCTCTTTAGCAAAGAGGGGTTAGGGGAGATTTGTTCTGGAAAACATTTCACCACCTACGAGCCGTAGGTGGTTAGATAACACAGCCACATCGTGGCTGGGGCGAGAAAATTTTCTTTGTACTTTCTAACTTCTAACAAATTCAAAGAATTCCCACCGCACTTTAAAATTCACCCTAACCGCATTCCCCGTCCAAACCGCCGTCATTCCAATAAAATTTTTAGAAAAGTAACGCCTGAACGCAGCGTAGCGAGTATGGGCTTACTTTTCGTTAAGAAAATTTTATTGGAATAAGGAAAAAGCGGTTTGATCGGGGTTCCCTTTTCTTTGCTTCCTTTCTTTTGGGTAAGCAAAAGAAAGGAAGTCGCTCAACGAGCGAAACCCGTTATTAATCACAAAGAAAAACACGATTTAACGGTGAAAGAAAAACTTTACTTTCTTCCATTCGGGAAATGCAAAAGAAAGGAAGTCGCCAACGGCGAAATCCGTTATCAATTACGCATAAAAAAGCAATTTAACGATAAAACCAAAACGTTACTTCTCTTTATTCGGGAACGCAAAAGAAAGTATGTCGCTCAACGAGCGAAACTCGTTATCAATCCCAACGAAAAACAACAATCACCCAAATAACCTAACACTATTCCCCCAAATCCGTGCTTCAATCTCATCTGGACTTTCTGCCCGTAATTCACATAACACCTTGAACGTTTCTCGCACGCGCATTGGGCGGTTGGGTTGGCCTTGGAAGCCGAATACGGGCATATCAGGGCTGTCGGTTTCGAGTAATAAGCTGTCTAGCGGCAGGCGTTTGATGGTTTCGCGGGTTTTGTTGGCGCGGGCATAGGTGATGACGCCGCCTACACCGATTTTATAGCCCAAATCAACAAAGCGTTTGGCTTGTTCATAGCTGCCTGAAAAGCCGTGTACCACGCCAGTAACGCTAAGCTGTGCGGTTTTTAAGAAACGATAAAGATCTTCGTGGGATTTGCGTGAATGTAGATTAACAGGTAGTTGATTGGCTTTGGCTAAGCTCAGTTGCGCCTCAAAAAATTCGCATTGCTTTTGCCATAATTCAGGGGTTAATAACTCTGGCACGCCTTTTTCTAAGCCGATTTCAGCCACTGCAGTGAGATTTTTAGGACGATTGGCAAGTCGTTGCGCCAATAAGTCTAAATCCGCCACGTGGTGCTGCTTGATATACAATGGGTGCAAGCCCAAGCCATAGTAAAGCTGCTCGGGATAAAGTGCGGTGATTTTTTCAATATTTTTAAAATCCTCTGCTTGCACCGCCACCACGAGCATTTTCTCAACGCCAGCTTGTTGGCTTTCTTCCATCAGTTCTGCCAACGGCTGTTGGGTTGTAGCAAGTAAATAATCGAGGTGGGTGTGAGTATCAAAAAATGGCACGGGGGAATTCCTGTTAATCAAAAATGGTCTGCCAATGTTCGGCTTGATGTGCCTGAAAACACATTTTTATTTGTGCTTCAGTGGTTTTGCCTGTCGCCAAAGGCGGTAAGTCGTGTAAGGAAAAATAGCCACTGGCTAAGGTTTCGCTGTTTGGCATAAATTCTCCCCCTGTGGCACGGCAGTAAATAAACACTTTGCACACATTATGCGCAAGAGCTGGTGGATTATTTTTCGCGTGATCTTGCAAGGCGATAACAAATTCAGCAACGGCATCTAGCCCCGCTTCTTCCTTGACTTCTTTCACCACATTTTCTTTTACTGTGGCAATCACATCACACCAGCCACCAGGTAATGCCCATAAGCCGTTTTCTTCTTGCACGAGCAAAATTTGATCATCTTGAAAAATTGCCGCTCTGGTATCAATTTTTGGCGTTTGATAGCCCGTTTCGTTGCAAAATAACTGGGTTACGCGCGCTAAAGGCAAATCCGATTGGGCTTGCAACATTTCGGTGCTGATTTCTCTGATACGCTGAAAACGCTCCAAATCAAATTTATTGTTAGAATAAAACAAGCCCGCTTGTGCCAAGCCTTGCAATTCAATTATCCATTGCAACCATTTTTCATTTTGCATCGTGATCTCCTTAGCAAAGTGCGAGAAAAGAAAAGTGCGGTGGAAATTTTGGCTATTTTAAAAGGAGGCAAGCCTCCTTTATTCATCAATATTTCGTTAATTTTATTCCACAGTAACAGACTGGATTACCACATCGTCCACTGGCACGTCTTGGTGAAAACCTTTGTTGCCTGTTTTCACGCCCTTGATTTTATCCACCACGTCCATTCCATCAATCACTTCACCGAACACGGCATAGCCCCAATCTTGCACCACTTCTTTGCCGAACATTTCTTTTGAACGATAATCCAAGAACGTATTGTCTGCCACGTTAATAAAGAATTGCGCCGTTGCAGAATGCGGATCAGACGTGCGCGCCATTGCAATTGTGCCACGTTTGTTGCTTAGGCGATTGTTGGCTTCATTTTTGATTGGCGCATTGGTATTTTTTTCACGCATACCCGCTTCCATTCCACCACCTTGGATCATAAAACCATCAATAACACGGTGGAAAATTGTGTTATCATAAAAGCCACTTTTGCAGTAATTTAAGAAGTTTTCCACGGTGTTCGGCGCTTTTTCGCTGTTTAATTTAATTTTGATGTCGCCCAAATTTGTGTGTAATGTAACCATTGTCATCGTAATATTCCTCTTGTGTATCAAAGGCGGTTATTATTTCACAAAAGTGCGGTATAATTCCAGCTCATTTATTTTGTCTAATTTCATCACTTCAAGAGAAACAAACAAATGCTAAAAATTTTCAATACCTTAAGTCGAGAAAAAGAAGTTTTTACCCCCATTCACCCGAATAAAGTGGGAATGTATGTGTGCGGCGTAACCGTTTATGATTTATGCCATATTGGCCACGGACGCACCTTTGTTTGTTTTGATGTGATTGCACGTTATTTGCGCTATTTGGGTTACGATCTCACTTATGTGCGCAACATTACCGATGTGGACGACAAAATCATTAAACGCGCCTTAGAAAACAAAGAAACCTGCGATCAGCTTGTGGATCGTATGGTAACAGAAATGTACCGCGATTTTGATGCGCTCAATATTTTACGTCCGAATGTTGAACCGCGCGCCACCCACCATATTCCAGAAATCATTGATATTGTTGAGAAATTAATTCAACGTGGACACGCTTATGTGGCAGAAAATGGTGATGTGATGTTTGATATTGAAAGTTTTCCGCAATATGGCAAATTATCGCGTCAAGATCTCAGCCAACTTCAAGCAGGCGCACGAATTGAGATTTCAGAAATCAAGAAAAACCCGATGGATTTCGTGCTATGGAAAATGTCTAAACCGAATGAACCAAGCTGGGATTCCCCTTGGGGCAAAGGCCGTCCGGGCTGGCATATTGAGTGTTCTGCAATGAACAGCAAACAGCTAGGCGATCATTTTGATATTCACGGTGGCGGTTCAGATTTAATGTTCCCACACCACGAAAACGAAATTGCCCAATCCTGCTGCGCGCACGATGGCGAATATGTCAATTATTGGATTCACTCGGGAATGATTATGGTGGATAAAGAAAAAATGTCGAAATCTCTCGGCAATTTCTTCACCATTCGCGATGTGTTAAATCATTATAACGGCGAAGTGGTGCGTTATTTCTTACTCACCGCCCATTACCGCAGCCAGCTTAATTACAGCGAAGAAAACCTTAACCTTGCGCAAGGCGCATTAGAGCGTTTATATACCGCATTACGCGACACCGATCCAAGCGTCGCACCACAAGGTGGCGAGGAATTTGTCGCCCAGTTCAAAGAGGCAATGGACGATGATTTCAACACGCCAAATGCTATTTCTGTGCTATTTGAAATGGCGCGTGAAATCAATAAATTGAAAGGCGAAGATAAAACCAAAGCAAATCAACTTGCTGCACGCTTGCGTGAATTAGGCGATATTTTAGGCTTATTACAGCAAGATCCTGAAAGTTTCTTACAAGCAGGCGCTGACGATGATGAAGTGGCAAAAATCGAAGCCTTAATCAAACAACGCAACGAAGCCCGCGCTGCCAAAAACTGGGCCGCCGCCGACGAAGCCCGCAATCAGCTCAACGCGATGGGCATTGTGTTAGAAGACGGCGCAAATGGTACCACTTGGCGGAAGCAGTAAACAAACATATCGCAGGTAAATGGCCTGCGATATTTTTATCTAACAAACTCAAAAAATAAAAGGATAAAAAAATGAACTACCAAGCAGTCGCTTTTGATTTAGATGGCACATTGCTGAATTCGCAAGGGCAGATTCTTGCGGAAAATAAACAGGCAATCGCTAAGTTGCAACAGCAAGGCGTTAAAGTATTGTTGGTAACAGGGCGACATCATACGGCGGTGATTCCTTATTATATGGAACTGGGTTTAACCTCGCCGATTATTTGTTGCAACGGCACCTATGTTTATGATGTGCAAAATGACAAGGTGCTGGCGGCCAATCCACTTTCGCAACAACAAGCGCAGCAAATTTATGATACGGCAACCAAGCACCATTGCCATTTATTAATGTATTCTCGCAATGCGATGAATTATGCTGAGCTCAATCCGCATATGGAAAAATTTCTGAAATGGGTAGGCAGTTGTCCAGAAAATGTCCGTCCTTTAGTGCGAAAAGTAGAAAGTATTCAAGATGTGATCGATCACGACAAGCCAATCTGGAAGTGCGTAATTAGCGCGCAAAATAAGGACGTTATGAACCAAGTGGTGGCAGAATTGCCAATTGAGCAATTTAGCTGTGAATGGTCTTGGGTGGATCGTGTGGATATAGCCAACGCAGGCAATACCAAAGGGGCAAGATTGTTAGAAGTATTAAACCAATGGCAAATTGCACCGCAGCAAGTGATTGCCTTTGGCGATAACCACAATGACATCAGTATGCTCACCGCCGTGGGATTAGGCGTGGCAATGGGCAATGCGGAAGATGAAGTAAAACATCAAGCTAAGCTCACCACCACAAGCAATGATGAAGCTGGCATTGCTCAAGTATTAGCCGAATATTTCAAACGCTAAAACAAAACCGCTGAGAATGATCAGCGGTTTTCTTTTATTTACAGGTTTCTAACATCAACCCAAACCAATCCTGCATTATGCTAGTCATTGCGTTTAAGTCCAGTTGTGCTAATTCTTGTTCGCTTAGCACACGTTGCCAGTATTTATCTTCTTGTTTAAAACCATAATCGTTGCCGTAAATACTTTCGTACAAGATGGCCAAGCATTTTTGTTGGATTTTGGCTTCATCATCTTTGCCTTTTTCATTTTTGAGTGCTTTGAAATAGTTCCCCAAATTTTCTGTTAGCACTAAGCAAGGGGATTGCAGGGCTTGAACATAGGCTTCCAGATAACATTGTAATTGTGCAAGTGCGGTGTTTTTTGGCAGAATTTTAAACCGCACTTGTTCACCTTTGGCGTAACTATGAGCAGGTGCAACATTTTCTTGTGTGGCACATTGCACTAAATAATAGATCCAGTTTTCAATCAGATCTTTATCACGGATTTTCCCGCCTACACGCCAAGTTACTCTCTCCATTGTTCCATCAACCAAAGGATAAAGCTGATTGATTACTCCTGTTAAACGCAAAGTTTGGGTTGGCAGGGTGAAATCCAGCTCCACTGCCACGCTTTGGCTTTCTTGCGTTAAATAATCTGCCACTTCTTTTTTCAGCTCGCGAATATCTTGACTCAGTTTTTGACCTTGCACTTCAGCAAAAGCGCCCCTTGGCATTACACCTTTGATTTGTAACTGGCGGAAAAATTGGCTAAATTCATCATCATTGAGATAAAGCAGTTGCTGGTTAATGGCATAGCGTTCTAAATTATCGAAATCGAAATTTTCTGTGTCCCGCAAGGCGCTTTCTTCATTTTTCAGGTGAATGCCTAAAATCTGCTCTAGGAAAAATCGGATCGGGTGCTGTACAAAGGCGATAAGCTGGCTTAACGCCACTGTTTGCACCCGATGATCATTATTCAATGGCTGAATAAATCCCTGTTCTTGCTGAGCGGTTTTATTCACTAATGGCAACCATTTACGCGCAAAAGTGCGGTGGTTTTTACTGAAATTTTTCTCGCTAAAGGCAGTCATTGGGTGATGTATCACCAATTTTTTACGCCAATATTCATTCGGATTTTCGCCCTCATCATTCTCAGGCAATGGCAAGTTTTCTGCCACATAATCCAATAATTGATTTACCAGCACGGAAGGTTCTTTTGACTCATCGTCAATGATTGAATGCCCGACATAACTGAGATAGAAATAATCTTGCGCAGAAACCAGTGCTTCAAGGAAGAGATAACGATCATCATCTCGTTTGAAACGATCGCCTTTTTGCTGATGATATTGCATAAGATCAAAGCTATTTGGTGTACTTTGGCGTGGGTATTCGCCTTCATTCATTCCCAGCAAACACACTACGCGGAATGGGATTGAGCGCATTGGCAATAAGGTGCAAAAATTCACTTTCCCAGCCAGAAAACGTAAGTTATGCGGATTTTCTTGCAAATAGCCACTCATCACTTCCGACACCACTTCTGCGCCAAGTGGTTGTTCAAATTGCACATTGACCAAAGGCTCGGCAAAGGTTTCAATGCAATCATTAAGATACCATTGGGTTTCTTGGCTCGTTTCGTCAAATTGGAAAAAGGTTTCCACCAGTTGGAATAAAGCTTGCTGCCATTGCTCAACAGAATGTTCGCCGCAAAGTGTTTGATACCATTGATAAAGTTGTTCAATAAATTCCGCTAAATAGCCTGCTAATTGCCCTTTTAAGCCGTAACTATTATCAAAACCTAGGCTGTCTTGCCAAATGCCATTTTCTTCACGCATTGCATAGCCGAGCAACATTCTCTCCAGCCCTGCTTTCCACGCATTATAATTTTCTTGCGCTACGCCCTGATATTTTTCCAAGCCAAAGCGAATACCTGAATGTTCCACCCAATGATGAATATAAGGTAGATCTTCAAGCTTAATATGAAAACGGGCGCGGATACTTGGAATATCGAGAAAATCCAGCACATCTTGCGCACTAAACAGACTTTCTTTCAGGTTTAACAATTTGATGAAAGCCGACACAATCACATCATTTTCCGACAATTTATTATCCGAAATGGAAAATGGAATGTAAGGCTTACCTTGCTCAAAAACAGCACGAATATAAGGGGTATATTTATCAATATCGGCCACCATTACCACCACATCTTTTGGCGTTAGGCTCGGATCTTGATTAAACAAATGCAGCAAATAATCCTGCAAGGCTTCCACTTCTCGCATTGCGCTATAACAGGCGTGAATGGAAAAAGACGGATCTTGCGGTGCAAAATGCAGCGGCTCAATGCCTGTTGGGGTAAGCGTTAAAATCCGTTGCTGAATTTGGTGTAATAAACTGTCTTCTGCCAATTCTACATAGGCATTAATTTCATTACTTTGCAGATCGGTGAGCAGATAAAGGAAATCACGCCCTTGCTTGCCCCAAGAAGAAAGTAACGGATTGCCCACTTGCAACATTTCTTGCTCGGCAGTGCGTTCGTATTGCTCTTGTTCTAATCGTGCAATTTGCTGATGAGAAAATAATGGGTTAGCTTGCTGGCTTTGTTGATCGGTGCGAGAACGCTGTTGTAATTTTTGCCAATATTGCTTATCGACAATATCCCCCCAATACTCACGACAAGGGTTGGTGAAAAATAAATGCACATCACAAAACTCGCTGATGCCGTTGAGAATTTCCAAATACACTTTTGGCAGGGCTGAAATACCAAACACAAAAATGCGTTTCGGCAGTTTTAATGGTGCTTTTTCACCCAATAGCTGAAGAAATTGTTGGTGTAAATGCGCCCTGTGCCAAACTTCTTCACTGCCATTTTGCTGTTGAATTTCAGCCACTAACGCACGCCACAAAATACCTTGCCATTCAATATGGCGTGTAATTTGATTGGCTAACTGTTGTTTATCTTCACTTTTCTGTGCGGCAATTTGTTGCGCGATGCTACTGTCTGCATTTTTTTCCCACACGCTGATCCAATCTGGACGATACACCAAATATTGGTCAAATAAATCAGCCACTTTTTCTGCTAGCTGATACAACTTTTGTTGTGCCGATTGCGGCGCAGAATTGAGATAATCTCGCAATGGTGCAAAGGCAGGTTGTGCTAAATATTGCGGAATCAATCGCATTAAGCGCCATACAATCTGTTCTTTGGCAAATTGATTTTGCTGCGTTACATTAAACAAATTATCGCGATACAGCTGCCAAATAAAGGTCGCTGGCATAGGAAATTGTAAATTCGCTGAAATTCCTTGCTTTTCCGCAATTTGCCATTGCAGCCACTGCGCCATTCCAGGGCTTTGTACCAAAATAATTTCCGACTGCAACGGATCGTCCAACGGCATTGTTTTCATTAAATGCAGTAGGATCTCTTTTTGTGTTTCAAGCAAATTGGAATAATAAACGGTTAGCACAGAATTTCCTTTTATAAGCTGGTTTCCCCTGTGGGATAACGCACGGTAACTTTATTTTTATGACAATGAAGATGAAAAATAAGCTGATTTTGTTCAATTTGAGTTTGACAACTCAGTCCCATAAACAGACGCTGCTGCTGATTATGCGCAATAGAAATGGCTTGTAAATCTTGATAAATTTTCACCGCACTTTGCCGCTGGTGCGTGAGCCATTGATTAATGGACAGAAAAATACCACTAAATAGGGTTAAAGTCATTAGCAAAGAAAATAAATTCATTCCTTTGTATTTTAGCGGTCTATAAAGGCTCGAAATCATACCAGCTCCTTTTTGCTAGCCGCCAAAAACGATAAGCCTGAACCACTTCTTGTAGCGTTTTCTTATTATAAACCAATTTCACATTTTCCCCTTGATGTAATTGCCCTTGCGTAATCACAGCGCCACGAATTTCCCCTTTGCCAGATAAAGTTAAATCACCTTCCGCTACAATCACCGCATAAATATTGCCGTTGATTTCCCAATGTTTCTCGCGTTCAGAAAACCAATAAAGGGGATATTTACTGATATTTTCTTGCTGTAAAACTTTGGCAAACAAAGGTGTGATCTCAGGATCAAAATATTGCGAAAATTCCCCCGCACTTATGCCACGACTTGGCGTTTTCTGAAATAGACTTATTCGCTCGCACCAAGCAAAATGCGCGGGGTCATCAAAAGTGCGGTGGTTTTTTGTTGAATTTTTAAACTCAAGACGATAGACAGAATCCGCATAATCTAAGGGTAATTTTTCGCATTCCTGTTGCAGATGTTGGCTGCTTATTGGCAAGAGCACTACATCATTTTCCGCATAATATTTTTGCTGCGCATTCATTGCTCGATAAAAATGCAGTTCTTCTTGATTAAACAACATTGCGATCATCAATAATGAGCTAAGCAACAACAATAAGGTTAGGGTAACAATGCCTTTTTGTGCCTTCATTCTGTCCTGCCTTGATTGAGCAAAGGAATCACTGTTTCATTTTCATATTCAATATGCGGTTGTTTGACGAGTTGCCCTTTTAACTGTGCCACAAGTAACAAAGGTTCTTTTAGCCACCGCAAAGAAAAATGGGTGATCACAATTTCACGATCATCAAACAGATCCACCCAACCCCCTTTCTCACACGCGGGTTGCTGAATGTAAGTTTGACATTCTTCTTTTGTGCATTTTTGCTTAACGGTGTTTTTGTAAGTTAAGCGCGTTTCTAGCATTTTTTGCTTTAGGCGATAACCAAACAATTCACGTTCAATTTCTTTTGCTCGGTTTTTACCATTTTCAACGCATAATCCTTTGGTGTAAGTAGAGCCAATACAACCTGAATTATCCAAATCATAGAAAAATAACACACAGCTATTCGGCTTTTCTCCCAAGGCTTGGCTAATAACAAGACTTGTGCCTTGGCTGTCTTGCTCGAACAAGGCAAGATTATCCACTTTACGCTTTCCAACGGCTGCACGAAATCCCGTGCGGCGTAAATCTTTGCCGATTAATTGCAGGGTTCTTTCTATTTCGGCTTGTAAAAACAGCCGTGCATTCATTTGCTGAATTTGCCATTGGCTATGTTGATAAAATTTCACGATGGCGATTAATAATAGGCTAGATACCATCAAGGCGATCATCAAACCTAGCAAACTTTGCCCTTTTAAATAGCGGTTCATCTAAGGCTCTCCGCACGCACTGAGCGAATTTCCCTGTTTTAGCTTTAAGCTACCCACATTAAAAAAAGAAAATAAGGTTTTCGCTTGCCCTGCTTGCAATAAGAAGCAGTCCGCTTGAATGGTGTTGCGGATACCGCTGAATCTAGCCATTTCTTGCGGAAAATAATGTTTACTGCTAATCATTGTTTGCGTTGGAAACAAGGGTTGATAAATATTCGCCATTAGCTCCTCTGGACATAAGTGCGGTTGCAAACAGTTGCATATTTTGTCGCTTTTGACTTGGGCCGCAATGCACCATTTTTGACTTGCTAGATCGCGATTTGCCACTAAAAACCATACTTGATTAGAATTTTCTACGCGCCGTTGAATGGTACGGAAAAATAAATATAAGCGCTGTTGCTCTTTGCTTAACACCGATTGTTCCTGATTCTGTTGCCATACGGGCAAGGCCGTAAGCAATAGCATACTGGAAATCAATAGCACGATAAGAAATTCTAATAGCGTGAAACCTTTCATTTTAGCCATAATAAAAACACGGATTTTTCAACCGCACTTTTGCCTTTGTTTATCGGTAATTTTCTATACGCAAGCCTAACAAGTGCGGTGCTTTTTTAGTAGGAAATGAAGAAGGTTTTGGAATCGAGATCGCAAAAATAATCAGAAAACGAGAATAAAACCTAAGAATGTAATAGATGAAAAATAATAAGGTGGAAGATAGATTATTATAAAAATTTAGGGATAAATTGATGATGGTGGGTCGTGAAGGATTCGAACCTTCGACCAACGGATTAAAAGTCCGCTGCTCTACCGACTGAGCTAACGACCCTAAGTATAGTTAATGGCTTTGAAGTGGTGGGTCGTGAAGGATTCGAACCTTCGACCAACGGATTAAAAGTCCGCTGCTCTACCGACTGAGCTAACGACCCTAAATATATTTAGGCTGTTACGTTTGATTGGTGGGTCGTGAAGGATTCGAACCTTCGACCAACGGATTAAAAGTCCGCTGCTCTACCGACTGAGCTAACGACCCGAACAGGTATCATTGCGTAACGGAGGCTTATAATACTGTTTTTATTTTAATAATCAATAAAAATTTTCTATTTTTTGTTTGTTTGCACGAATAAACAACAACTAAATCACACTTTACCACGCAGATAAATAAAAAAACCGAGCATTCAAGGCTCGGTTTTTTTATTTCGTCAATAAGGCAGATTAGTATGCTAACACTGCACGACGGTTTTTAGAATATGCAGCTTCAGTGTGGCCTAACTCAGCTGGTTTTTCTTCACCGTAAGAAACGGTTGAAAGCTGACCTGCTTGAACACCTTTAGCAGATAAATAGTGCGCTACTGCGTCAGCACGGCGTTGACCTAATGCGATGTTGTACTCTGGCGTACCGCGTTCGTCAGTGTTACCTTCAACAACCACTTTAGATGCTGGAGTTGCTGTTAAATATGCAGCGTGCGCATCTAAGATTTGTTGGTATTCACCTTCGATGTTGTATTTATCGAATGCGAAGTAAACAGTGTTATAACGTTGTTGTAAATCTTGAACTGAGTAACCGCCAAAAGTTTGGGCAGTTGTTGTTTCTGCAGCACTTTCATTTTTTGAAGAACTACAAGCTGCTAATACAGCTACTGAGCCAGCTACAACTAATAATTTTGCAAAGTTTTTCATTAACTTTCTCCTAGTTTTTAGTTAAATATGGGGACCAAGCTGGAAATTTAACTTGCCCATCACTTCCCGGTAGGCGTGCTTTAAAACGCCCATCAGCAGAAACCAATTGTAGCACCTTTCCTAACCCTTGTGTAGAGCTATAAATAATCATAATTCCGTTTGGAGAGATGCTTGGACTTTCATCTAAGAAAGTCGAACTCAACATTTCTGTTTCACCTGTCGCAAGATCTTTTTTCATAATATGATCCGCGGCAATCATAATTAATGTACTACCATCAGCAGAAATTTGTCCGCTATAGGTGCGACCACCAGAACTTAGTAAGGTTGCGCCACCACCGCTTGCGCTCATTTGATATACTTGCGGCGAACCTGCTCTATCAGAAGTAAAAATAATGGATTGACCATCTGGCGACCACGCAGGTTCAGTGTTGTTACCTGAACCGCTCGTTAATTGTGAAACGCTGCCGCTGGCTAAATTCATCACATAAATATTTAACACCCCATCTTTTGATGAAGCGAAGGCTAATCTTGAGCCATCAGGCGAAAACGCTGGCGCACCATTATGTCCTTTAAAAGACGCAACCACGCGGCGTGCGCCTGAACGTAAATCTTGCACTACAAGCTGAGATTTGCGGTTTTCAAAAGAAACATAAGCAAGTTTATTGCCATCTGGCGACCAAGCTGGTGACATCAATGGCTGTGCGCTTTGGGTAACAATAAATTGGTTATGTCCATCATAATCAGCGACACGCACTTGATAAGGTTTTGAACCACCATTTTTTTGCACCACATAGGCGATTTTTGTTCTAAATGCCCCACGAATGCCCGTGAGTTTTTCAAACACTTCATCACTTACCGTATGCGCGCCTAAACGAATTGCGCTGGCTGGAACGGCATATTGATTTTGTGCCAATACTGCCCCAGCTGTGCCAGATGCACCAATGGTATCTACAAGCTGATAAGCAATGCTGTATCCATTGCCATTTGGCGTAACTTGCCCAACAACGATAGCATCAATGCCTAAAGATGACCAGGCATCAGCATTCACTTCTGAAGCTGAAGTAGGTTGTTGTGGCATTTTTGCTGGCGAAATTGGATTGAATTTACCGCTATTGCGTAAATCTGCAGAAATAATTTCTGCCACGTCAGTTGGCATTGCGCCTGCGCCATTCCATTTAAATGGTACAACGGCGATAGGGCGCGCGCTATCAACCCCTTCGTCAATCACAATACGAACTTCGTCATCTGCTAAGGCGACATTTGCCAATAGCACCCATAGCATCGTTAAAAACTGTGTGATACGAATCATTACTTTCATAAAATTCACCTTAAATTGTTAAACCAATTATTTCAAATCAAAATCAATAACTGGTGATTTATATTTACTATAAATAGCATCTGATGGCGCAGCCGGGACTTTCTTCGTTCTTGCCACAGCACTCATTGCCGCAGAACAAATATCATCAGGGCCAGAAATTCTTTGATAACTTGAGATCGTGCCATCACGTTGCAATTGAATACGAATGCGACAGACTTTCCCTGCAAAGCTCGGATCTTTTAAGAAACGGCGTTGAATTTCTTTCTTAATGACGCCAGCATAGCGATCACCTTCTTTTTTGCCATCGCCTGCGCCTAAACCTGCACCACTGCCTTGGCTGCCTGCTTTATTTGCATTACCGCCAACTTTAGCACTGCCACCACCAATATCACCACCGTTAAGAAAATCATCTAATGCGGCTTGTTGGGCGCGGCGTTTGTTGGCTTCAGCCTTTGCTTTCACTTCTGCCTTAGCTTTGTCTGCTTTTGCCTTGGCTTCAGCTTTCGCTTTAGCTTCTGCCTCTGCTTTGGCTTTTGCAGCAGCTTCAACCTTTGATTTTTCCGCTTGAGCTTTTTTCTCTGCGTCCGCTTTAGCTTTTGCCTCCGCCGCTGCTTTTTCGGCTTTTAACTTGGCTTCTTTTTCAGCTTGTTCTTTGGCTTTTTTCGCTTGCTCAGCGGCTTTCGCCTTGGCTTCTTCTTCAGCTTTTTTGGCCTGCGCGGCTAAACGTTTTGCTTCAGCTTCTGCTTTTAGCTTTGCCGCTTCCGCTTGTTGTTTCGCCTTTGCTTCTTGCAACTTCTGTTTTTCTAAGGCGATGCGAGCTTGTTCTTCACGTTGCCTTTGTTGCTCTGCCAACTGTTCTTGTTGTTTTTTCAGTTCAAGCTGTTTTTGACGCTCTTGCTCCAGCTGTTTTTCAAGCTGCTTTTGGCGTTCCAATTCTTGCTGACGTTTTTGTTCTTCTAACTGTGCTTGTTTTTGTTCTTGTGGATCGGGTTCTTTCTGCTGTGGTTGAGTAGGTTTATCCACCTGCCCTTTTTTCTGTTGTTGCAAACGTCCCCATTCCTGTGCAGCAGATCCTGTATCGACCATCACGGCGCTGATCACATCGCCATCACCTTCACCGCCGCCCATTATTTCTACTTTGTAATAAAGCGAGCCAAGAATTAACAAGCCAAATAGAATAATGTGCAGAATAATTGAAATGGCAAAGGCGCCAATTCCGTTATTTCGTTGATTATTACGCACAATAGACCTACTTACCTTAAATTGGGTTTGTCATTAATCCAACAGACTTTATTCCTGCTAGATGCAGTAAATTGAGTGCTTTAATCACTTCTTCATAAGGCACATCTTTCGCTCCGCCAACCAAGAACATTGTGTTGTTGTCTTTGTCATATTCTTGTTTAGCCATTTGCGTAACCATTTCTTCTGTGAGATTTTCACTGCGTTCACCGCCAATGGAAAGGCTATATTGACCAATGCCTGAAACTTCTAAAATAACTGGCACTTTGTCTTCATTGGATACGGATTGGCTTTCCACCGCATCTGGCAATTCCACTTGCACACTTTGTGAAATGATTGGTGCAGTTGCCATAAAAATAAGCAATAGCACTAATAACACATCTAAAAATGGCACTATATTGATTTCAGATTTTATATCACGACGTTTACGACGATAAGACATTATTGCCTCTAAAAACTTTGCTAAAAATCACCGCACTTTGTGCGACATACTATTGATGACGACCGAAAACTTGACGATGCAAGATGGTGGTAAATTCATCAATAAAGTTACCATAATTTTGCTCAAGTTTATTGACGCGTAAACTTAAACGGTTATACGCCATTACCGCAGGAATTGCGGCAAATAAACCGATTGCTGTTGCGATCAAAGCTTCTGCGATCCCCGGTGCAACCATTTGCAAGGTAGCTTGTTTTGCCCCGCTTAGCGCCATAAAGGCGTGCATAATTCCCCAAACCGTACCGAATAAGCCGATATATGGGCTGATTGATGCGACCGTAGCTAGGAATGGTACGCGTGTTTCCACATCTTCAATTTCACGGTTCATTGCCAAATTCATTGCGCGCGTGCTGCCTTGAATAATGGCTTCTGGGGCATCTGGGTTAGCTTTTTTCAAACGTGAAAACTCTTTAAAGCCGACATAGAAAATTTGTTCGCTACCTGTTAAACCATCACGGCGGTTAGATAGGCCTTCGTATAATTTATTTAGTTCTTCGCCAGACCAAAAGCGATCTTCAAACGCTGAGGAATCTTTTAAGGCTTTGGTTAATACGCGGCTGCGTTGGATAATGATCGCCCAAGACATAATGGAAAACGCGATCAGGATTACAATTACAATTTGAACCACTACACTGGCTTTTAAAAACAGTTCCAAAAAGTTCAATTCACTGGTCATTACATAGCTCCAAAAAATAGGATAGTAAAATAGGTAAGTGTTTATTTACCCGTTAAATGCTGCTTTAATTTCTTGTGGAATAGCAACAGGTTTCATTTTTGTGAGATCCACACAGGCCACTTTTACTTCAGCCGTACAAATCAGCACATCATTACGTTTTATTTGCTGCGAAAACAAAATTGTTGCGCCTTTAATGCCGCTTACTTCTGTTTCCACCGTTAATAAATCATCTAGCTTTGCGGCAAGACGATAATCAATCTGCATTGTTTTGACAACAAATGCGAGATTATGTTCATCAAGCAATGCCTGTTGAGAAAAGCCTAGCTCACGCAGATAATCGGTTCTTGCTCGCTCAAAAAAATGCAGATAACGGGCGTGATAAACCACTCCGCCTGCATCGGTATCTTCATAATAAACTCGTATTGGTAGAGAAAATCTTTGCATAAATTATCAACCTTGAGTTTTTAATCGTTGTTTTTTAATACAGAAAATTGCCGTATTGTAGAGAGCTTAATCAGGATTAGCAAGAAATAAAGTGCGGTGAAAATTAAAAAGATTTTTGCTTTATTTGCTGATATAAGAAAAACTTGGCAAAAAATCACCGCACTTTGATAAATGCGTATTTGATCAATGCGTGAACGCTGGCAAAAGGAAATGTTGCACTAAGGCAATGATGCCAACGATATAACCAACATAAGGGAAAAATACCCCTTTCCAAATGGCTGCCCGAATTTCAAACCCAATGCCGTGAATCCATAAAATCACTGTTGCCCACAAAATAAAAATAACCCAAACAGGTGGGGCTGTTCTTAATTGTGTGGCAAATTCATTAATATTAAAGAAAAAGCAAAGGGTTAATGCAATAGCTAAGATCAACGAAAGGGCTCGCCAAGAGCCCTTATTTACTAAATGATATGCTTTATCAATCATTGACTTACTCGTCAAATTTACCTGTTTTTTCAATGCCAATGGTAATCACTGCACTTAGCATTATGGCAAACAAGACACCCACTACCCATAAAACATAAAACATAATTTCGCTCCTTAGTATAATGAGTTTTTGTTGTCTTCGATGAAATCACTGTCCAAACGACCAAACATTTTGATGTATGACCAGATGGTGTAAGACAATAAGATCACCACAAACACTAATGCAAAACCAAGCATTAAGGTTAAGGTTAATTGGCTTGATGTTGAATCCCACATTAATAGGCTCATATCAGGGTGAGAGCTTGATGGCATTACAAATGGGAACATTGCCACGCCACAAGTTAAGATCACGCCAGCCATTGTTAATGATGAGAACAAGAAGGCAAAGCCACAGCGGTTTGCTTTCGATGCCAATACATTTAATAACGCGCCACCTACTGCTAAAGCAGGGAAGATGAACAATACAGGGGCATCAAAGTAGTTTTTGAACCACGCGCCCGCTTCAACTGCCACTTGTTTTGTTAATGGTGATGAAGGTGCATTGTGATCCACTACGCTAGTTACCACATAGCCATCTTTGAAGTATAACCACACGCCTGCTAATACGAAGGTGATTAAGGTTGCCATTGCGCCAACTTGGGTAATCACTCTTGCACGCTCACGCAATTCAGAAGTGGTTTTTAATTGTAACCACGCACCACCTTGCGTAATGAGCATTGATAAGCTAATTAAGCCGCAAAGTAAGGCAAATGGGTTTAATAATTCAAAGAATGATCCTGTGTAGAAAATTTGGTGCATATCATTGAAATAGAATGGCACACCTTGTAATAGGTTACCAAAGGCCACACCAAATACTACCGATGGCACAAATCCACCAATGAATAAGCCCCAATCCCATAGCTTGCGCCATAATGGATTGTCGATTTTAGCGCGATATTCTAAGCCCACTGGACGGAAGAATAATGCCGCTAACACTAAGATCATTGCAATAAAGAAACCTGAAAATGAGGTTGCATAAACCAATGGCCAAGCTGCAAACATTGCACCGCCAGCAGTTAATAACCACACTTGGTTTCCGTCCCAGTGGGGAGCGATTGAGTTGATCATAATGCGTTTTTCCACTTCTTTTTTACCTGCAAATGGTAATAGTGTTAAAACGCCCATATCAAATCCATCGGTTACTACGAAGCCAATCAGTAATACACCAACGAGAACCCACCAAACAAAACGTAAAAATTCGTAATCAATCATAGTTAGGCTCCTAATTATTTAGATGACTGCTCAAAGTAGTAACGACCTGTTTTTAATGCACTCGGGCCAAGACGAGCATATTTAAACATTAAGTACATTTCCACTACTAAGAAAATAGTATAAAGGGCGCAAATCAGACCGATTGAGAACCATAATTCGCCAGTGGTTAAGTTCGATGCCGCCACACCAACTGGTAACATATCGTAAATAGCCCAAGGCTGACGACCATATTCCGCTAAGAACCAGCCACTTTCAATGGCAAGCCACGGAAGCGGGAGTCCCCATAATAATGCGTGTAACAAGAAGCGGCTTTTACCCACTGTTTTACGCACATTTTGTACCACAGCGGCAATCATTAAGATTAGAATTAAACCACCTGCTGCCATCATTACACGGAATGCCCAGAATGTTGGCCCAACATTAGGTACAGTATCTAAGGTTGCTTGCTTAATTTGTGATTCTGTTGCATCAACCACTTTGTCTGTATAGCGTTTTAATAGTAAGCCATAACCAAGATCACCACGCACCGCATCAAATTGTGCTTTGGTTTCTTCATTGATTTGACCTGCTTTTTTCTCTGCTCTTAATTGTTCAAGCAAACCATAAGCCACCATACCTTGACGAACACGTTGTTCATTCACCACTAAAATATCGTTGATCCCTGCAAAGGTTTTATCCAATGAACGGGTTACGATAATCCCTGCGGCGTAAGGAATTTGTAAGGCAAAATCATTATGTCTTTCTGCTTGATTTGGCACAACAATCATATTCCAGTTAGCTGGTGCGGGTTCAGTATGCCATTCACCTTCCATTGCGGCTAATTTCATTGGTTGTTTTTGTCCGATTTCATAACCAGATTCATCACCCATAATTAGCACAGACACAACGGCAATAATACCGAATACAGAAGCGACAGAGAAAGAACGTTTGGCAAAACCAATATCACGCCCTTTTAAGATGTAATAAGCGCTAATTGCTAAAACAAAGAATGCCCCTGAAACATAACCTGCAGATAAAGTGTGTAGGAATTTACTTTGTGCAACTGGATTTAACCAAAGATCCATAAAGCTGGTCATTTCCATTCGCATTGTTTCAAAATTGAAATCTGAGCCTACTGGTGCTTGCATCCAGCCGTTTGCCACCAAAATCCACATTGCAGAAAGGTTTGAACCGAAAGCTACGCAGTATGTTGAGAGTAAGTGCTTACCTTTTGATAAACGATCCCAACCGAAGAAGAATAACCCAACAAAGGTAGATTCTAAGAAGAAGGCTAATAATGCCTCAATTGCCAGTGGTGCACCAAAAATATCGCCCACATAATGTGAATAATATGACCAGTTAGTCCCGAACTGGAATTCCATTGTAATACCAGTTGTTACCCCTAAGGCAAAGTTAATACCAAATAACTTACCCCAGAATTTTGTCATATCTTTATAAACTTCTTTGCCTGTTGCCACATAAAGGGTTTCCATAATCACAAGAATGAAAGATAAACCCAATGTTAATGGCACAAACAAGAAGTGATATAACGCAGTTAATGCAAACTGCAATCTAGAGAGTTCAACAACGTCTAACATCTCAACTCCTTGTAAATATTACAAGTTCTAAACCAATGATTACTGTGTAATCACCCCAAAATCTTAAAGGTACACCCTTAAGCCAAGTTAATTGAATTATCTTCGCAAGAATTATACAGATAACCCAAGATCGGTATGTATTCTACTACTAAAAGTGTGGATAAAAAATAGTAAAAAATGTAACACCGATCACATTTTTTAGATTTAAATCAAAAATAAACCCATAGAAAGTATGAGCTCTTTTGACAAGCTTCAAATTATAGTTTCTCTTAACATTTTTACAACAAGAATTGTGCGTTACCTCGCAAAATAGAATAAAAAATGATGAATAACTAGACTTTCCCCTCAGATTTTGCTAACTTTCGCAAAGCTCATTTTTTATTATATTTTTACAGATTGAAAATAAGGGAGTTTTAATGAAAATAATGAAGGGAATTATGTTCGTGGCAACGCTTGCTGCAACTGCATTTATGAGCGTTTCAATTTCAGCAGCACCACAACAAACAGAGAAAAATACAATCCCTCAGCAATGTGCCAAACTCTTTAAAGAAACCGAAAACCTCATTGCCGAAGCGGAAAAACAACCAGGAACACACACCCAGTTAAACAAAATTAAGAGTAAGCTAAACCAAAGCAAAAAACAGATTCTTGAAATGGAACTTGCAACACAAATGAAAAGTTGTGATGCAGCGTTAGCAAAACTGGCTTCGAAACAACAAAATACACTGTAATGATTAAAAAGGCTTGTTAAAAAACAAGCCTTTCTTTTATCTTCACTGTCTCTACAAAAATTAATCTTCTTGTAAAACCACTTTCCCAATGTAACCAAAATTACGATAACGCTGCGCGTAATCAATACCGTAGCCCACCACAAATTCATCAGGAATAGTGAAACCTACCCAATCCACTGGCACTTCCACTTCACGGCGTGAAGGTTTATCCAATAAAGTACAAATACACAGTGAAGCAGGCTCACGCAGTTTTAGCATTTCACGCACTTTTTGCAAGGTGTAACCGGTGTCAATAATATCTTCCACAATGAGAACCTGTTCGTTACGAATATCGCCATCAAGATCTTTGCTAATTTTCACATCGTGATTTGTCGTCATTCCGCTACCATAGCTTGTGGTAGTCATAAATTCTACTTCCACTGGTAAATCAATTTCACGCACCAGATCTGCCATAAACATAAATGAACCACGCAACAAACCAACCACAATCAGCTTTTCTACCTTTTGCTGATGATAATATTGCGTAATCTCACGGCCCAATTCGCTAATTCTTGCACGTACATCTTGTTCCGAAATCATCACATCTACATAGTGTTTTTTCATTATTAATTTACCTTTAAGCCCGCCAATGGCGAAATGATTGAGTTAAAAACGGTGAAATTGTAGCAAAAAAAAGGCCGAGATATAAGTCTCAGCCTTTTAAATACCCTAACGAATTTACTTTCTACTCTACTTGTTTGGAGCATCTTAAAAATGAATCATCATTTTCAACAACAATACTTAACAAACGCCTCCATTCTAGCAAACTAAAAAGCATTGTCAATAAGAATAATTCTCATTTATAAAATTAATTTCCTGATACCTTCATTTTTTCTAACAAGATTGAACCAGTTTGAATGTTAGAGCGGTGTTCAACATCGTCCGCCACGGCGACAATTTGCTTAAACATTTCGGGAAGTGATCCTGCAATGGTAATTTCAGCTACTGGATATTGGATTTGCCCATTTTCCACCCAAAATCCTGCTGCACCACGGGAGTAATCACCAGTAACGAGATTGACGCCTTGCCCCATAAGATCCGTAACTAGCAAGCCCGTTTCCATTTTTTCTAAAAGTGCGGTCAATCCCCCTTGCAAATTTGGTTTCACTAACCAATTATGAATACCTCCGGCGTGGCCCGTGCTTTGCATACCGAGTTTTCGCCCACTATAACTGGTTAATAAGTAAGTTTGCAAAATGCCTTGGTCAATAATTTCCATATCACGAGTTCGCACACCTTCACTATCAAAAGGTGAAGAAGCCAATTTCCCAATTAAATGTGGGCGTTCACTAATGTGAAACCAATCTGGCAAAATTTGCTTGCCTAAGGCATCTAATAAAAAACTCGCTTTACGGTATAAACTGCCGCCACTAATCGCTGCGGTCAAATGACTGATTAATCCTGTTGCCACATCATTTAAAAACACTACTGGCACTTCTTGGGTCGCAATTTTTTGCGGATTTAAACGTGATAAGGCTTTTTTCGCCGCATTTTCTCCCACCCAAGCTGGATTTTCTAACTTATCTGGATAACGTGAAATGGTATATTCATAATCACGCTCAAGCTGATTGTTTTCCCCCGCAATCATCGAACAAGAAAGGGAATAACGGCTAGACAAATAGCTCTGCAACATTCCATAACTATTACCATAAACTCGCACGCCAGTATGAGAATTAAAGGCTGCCCCTTCACTATTCACAATACGCTCATCATAATCCAACGCCGCTTTTTCTGCATTCAATGCTAACGTTGCCGCCTGATCCACATCAATTTCAGTGGGGTGATAAAGGGATAAATCTGGCGCATCAAACACCATTAAATCGCGATCAGCCAAGCCTGCGCAATCATCAGGCGACGTATATTTTGCAATGGCAAGAGCTGCTTCCACGGCATTTTTGATCGCCACAGGGCTTAAATCAGAAGTGGACGCATTGCCCTTTTGTTGACCTAAATAAACCGAAATACCTAATGCCCCATCATTATTAAATTCCACATTTTCAATTTCTTGCAAACGAGTGGAAACAGAAAGCCCATTTACTTTGGTCACGGCAACTTCCGCGCTTGCGCCCGCTTTTGTTGCAATATCAATGGCATAACTCACAGCCTCACGCAATTCTTGTTCTTGCTGTTTTAAAAGTGCGGTAGGATTTTGTTGCATTTTTTAACCTCTTATCAAAATTTACCGTATTCTATCCCATTTTCCCTTATCTCGCTAATTTAGCCGAAATTATGCTACACTAACGCCCATTTAGCGCATTTAGATTTAGGAAAACCTTATGGCAAAACGTAGAAAAGAACAATTTGATTGGGAAGATGAAGAACAAGAAGAAATTATTTGGGTAAGCAAAAGTGAAATAAAACGTGATGCGGAAGCCTTAAAACAGCTTGGTGAAAAATTGGTAAATCTAACCAAAACCAACTTAGAAAAAATTCCATTGGAAGAAAATATTCTTGATGCCATCGCGCTCGCTCAACGCTTACAAAAAGAAGCAAAACGCCGCCAGCTACAATATATTGGTAAACTACTGCGCCAAGTAGATGCAGAGCCAATTCAAGAAGCCTTGGATAAAATCGAGAATAAACACAATCACCAACAAGCGCTGTTACATAAATTAGAATTACTGCGTGATGAACTCATCGCCAAAGGGGACGAAGCATTAAGCAATGTACTGAATGACTACCCCTATGCTGATCGCCAACATCTGCGCAACCTAATCCGCGCAGCGCAAAAAGAAAAAGCACAAAACAAACCACCAAAAGCCTATCGTGAGATTTTTCAATATTTGAAAGAATTGGCGATTGAGGAATAATTTGTAATCCCCACATATCTCAATAAAAATGGCACGCTTAACGTGCCATTTTTTGCTGAAAACGCTTGTTTTATCCTATTCATCTAATAACCACTTCCAAATTTCAACTGTTTCAGGTTTTGGTGTACCTTTCTCCATTCCTAATTGAATAGCAATATGTTGCAACTGCTTTGCAAGCGCTGGCTGTCCACATAAATTAAGGCTTACGATAATACGAGAAATTTTTTTGTCTTCGTGTCCAATATGCTTAATCCAATAATCTCGATTCTTTACTTCCTCGCTAATTTTGAGTTCACTATTTTCCAAATATAATCCCCAATAACGGATGATATGTTTAAACGTTGTTAAAAATTTAGGGGCTGTAGTAGATTAGCCCTAAATTTCACACCATTTTCGCAATATTTTTAACTGCTCTTTTGGTGTCCCAAAGTTAAACCGAAATTCACATTCCTTCAAGAATAAAGGAAAGTTTTTTCGGTTAATTCCATTATATTTTCGCAGTATCCGCTTCGCCTGATTCCAAAAATTTTCAATGCCATTAATATGATTTTGTTTCACCGCAAATAGCTCGGAATGATTGATTCGTTCGTGGTGAAATTCACTCACATCAAGCGCATCATAACTGCGATAAGTGTCCGTATAAACCCAGCTATCAGGCTTGATTTTTCTTTTAATAACAGGGAGTAATGTTTCAATCTTGGTGTTTTCAACCACAACAGTAAATACCTTTCCTTGTCGTTTTAGTCACCCAAAAACAGCAACTTTTCCAGCCGCTCCTCGTCCTCGTTTTCCCTTTCGATGACCACCAAAATAGCTTTCGTCTAGTTCAATTTCCCCCTCAAAAATCTCGTTAACTTCAAGGGATAAATGATAGCCAATCACAAGCCTGATTTTATGGTAGAACAAAGCGGCTGTATTCGGTTGAATATCTAGCAAATTTGCTGCCGTTCTTGCAGTAACTTCTGCGACAAAAAACTCAAGCAGTTTTTTCTGTATGGATTTCTTTAATTTACAATATGTTATCTTCATTTTTGTAGTATAGCATTGTTGCTAATCTACTACAGCCCCATTTTTTATATAAATATATGTAATACTGTCACTATTTTCTTTTTTGTCTAATTTAAATGATGTTTTATTATCAAAATAAGGATTAATTTCATCAATGATTATTTTTTCAAGTATTCTTTTTTCTTTGAAAAATGTGAATATAAAGCCATTAAATAATCTAAGGTTTAATTTATTATTATGAGAGATTTGAATAAATCCTACTACAGGTTTATTTGAAATTTTCAATACAATAGAATTTATATTCTCTAGAGGAATGTGATGACATATTTGTCTATTTTTGAAAACAATGATTGAATCTTCATAAAGTTTTATGCTATATTTTGAACTTATGACAAATTGGTTTATTATAAGAAGAAGTATAAAGGAAATACCAAGTATAAGCCCATAAACTTTAGAAATATCAATAACAGAAGGTTTTTTGACAATGTCATAATTAAATATTTGTTCAATAAAAGGAGCTATTAAGAAAAAAAGGACTATCCAAACTGACATTGCTAAAATCAGCTTGCTTATTGTTAAAGCTTTAAACTCATATTGACTATTATATTGTTTCATATTGAAGTCATTTAAACTTTTTTGGAAAATAAAAAAGGGTTGACGAAATTTGTGTTGCAAAACATAATCATTTCAAAGTCAACCCCATGTTGTATAAAATACTCGACAAAGATACAATAAAAAATGAAATAATTCCACATTTGCCACGAGCAAAAAGAGGCTTTCAAGATCCGTAGGATGGGCTTCAGCCCATCAAAGGGGATAAATTACATTAAATGATGGGCTAAAGCCCATCCTACCCGAGCCTCTCCCACAATTTGTGTAAATGCCTGTTTCTGAGATAATACATTAGATACAGGTATTTTATTATGAACGAAAAACAACTCCACGCCTTGGCAGCAGAATTTGCCAAAAACCTCAAAACGCCGGAAGACCTTAATCAGTTTTCTCGAATGCTCAAAAAAATCACGGTCGAAGCAGCCCTAAACGCGGAACTGACTGACCACCTTGGTTATGAAAAACATCAGCCACGAAAAGGCAAAAATGCGCGTAACGGCTATACGTCCAAAACTGTGATGTGTGATGAGGGTGAAATGGAAATTGATACCCCTCGTGACCGTGAGGGCACCTTTGAACCGCAGCTTATCAAGAAAAACCAAACCCGAATTACCGGAATGGACGAGCAGATTATCGCCTTATATGCCAAAGGCTTAAGCAATCAAGAAATCGTCGAAATGTTCAAAGAACTCTATGATGCTGATGTGTCAACGAGCTTGATTTCTCGCGTGACAGATTCGGTTAAAGAGCGCGTCTTGGAATGGCAAAATCGCCCGCTTGATGCGGTGTATCCGATTGTTTATTTAGATTGCATCGTGGTCAAAGTGCGTCAAGACGGGCGGATTATCAACAAGTCCGTCTTTGTGGCGTTGGGTGTGAATTTGGAGGGGCATAAAGAATTACTCGGACTCTGGATTGCCGAAAACGAAGGCGCGAAGTTCTGGGCAAACGTGCTAACAGAGCTGCAAAATCGCGGTTTAAAAGACATTTTAATTGCGTGTGTGGACGGTTTAAAAGGCTTTCCTGACGCCATTAATGCCGTTTATCCCCAAACCAAGATTCAGCTTTGCATTGTGCATTTGGTGCGTAATAGTTTGAAATATGTGTCATGGAAAGATTACAAGGCGGTGACTGCGGATTTAAAACAGGTGTATCAAGCCCCGACGGAGATGCAAGCACGCGAGAATTTGACCGCACTTTCGCAAAAATGGCAGGAAAAATACCCGCTTGTAGCGAGAGGTTGGGAGGAGAATTGGGCGAATATCGCGACATTTTTTGATTATCCGTCGGATATTCGCAAAGCGATTTATACCACCAATGCGGTGGAGTCACTCAATAGCGTGATTCGGCGAGTCATTAAAAAACGCAACGTATTCCCGACGGATGAGTCGGTGTTCAAGGTAATATGGCTGGCGATGAAAGATGCGTCAAAGAAATGGACAATGCCGATTCAAAACTGGAAACAGGCAATGAATCGTTTTATGATTGATTTTGGTGATCGCCTCGACGATCACCGTTAAGTTGAAATGGGTGTTTACACAGAATTTGGGATAGGGTCCGAAAATCCCTCTATTTTTATAGTTAGATACCACTATTCCACTTTAAACATCCCCATCATACCGAGGTTTTCATGTTCTAAAATATGGCAATGGTACATTTTCAACCCAGTATGTCCTTGCTTAAAGCGAACAATCACTTTTTCATAAGGGCGTAAATTAACCACATCTTTTAACGCTCTGCCTTCTGGCTTAAAGGTTTTACCGTTTAACGTATGTTGAATTACTTCAAATTGAGTGCCATGCAAATGGAATGGATGATCCATATGGCTTTCATTGAAGATTTCCCACTGTTCCACTTCATTCAATTTGGTAACAAAATCAATACGGTTCATATCAAAGGTTTGACCGTTGATTAAGAACATCCCATCCATCATTGGCGGAATAGGGTTATTCTAACCTGAAATTAGATTTCCCTAGTTATCTAGTACAGCCCCTTAAATATTTGTTTAAAACACCGTTTGGAGCAATTCAAGCGGTGTTTTCGTGTGGAAATTTTGCAAAAATGAACTTTCAGGCTGCCTGAAAAACATTATCCTTTATCTTTAATACTTTTAATGATTTGACAATTTTCAATTTCTTTATTTTGACAACCAATAATTTGTTCCAAAAATGATTTAACTTCTTGTAATTGCTTAATTTGTTCGTTGATATGTGATAAATGTTTTTGGGTTAATTCATCAACATCATCACATTGATGATTGGGAGTTGTTTGAAATGTCAATAAGACCTGAATGTCATTTAAAGAAAAACCGATATTGCGACAAGTTTTAATAAAGCGTAATTGTTCTAGCTGATTTTCATCAAAAACTCGGTAGCCATTAGCTTGAAAAGTTGGCTTGATTAAGCCTTGTTTTTCATAATAACGAATGGTTTCTAAATGCACGCCTGTTTGTTCACTGGCTTGTTTAATTTGAAAAATTTTTGACATTGTACTTGACTCTGTAATAACTACGGAGTTTATATTATAGCAAATTTCAATCATCTTTCGGAGTTTGTTATGGCGTGCCAAAGTTGTTGCAGTTCAAATCAGCCCATTCATCAATCACCCAAGTACAAAAAAGCCTTGTGGATTGTCTTGATATTAAATTTATCAATGTTCTTTGTGGAAATTGTAATGGGGATTAAATCGGGTTCAACTTCGCTGTTGTCGGACAGCTTGGATTTCTTGGGCGATAGTGCCAATTATTTGATAAGTTTGATTGTTTTGCCAATGGCATTAAGTTACCGTGCCAAAGCATCTATGGTTAAGGGGCTAACGATGGGCGTTTTTGGCTTATTTATTTTAATTACAACCATTTATCGTGCGTTTTATGGGGAAATTCCCAGTTATAGCGAAATGAGTATTGTGGGATTTTTGGCGTTATTGGTGAATGTGTCGGCATTGTTGATATTATTAAAATTCCGTGATGGCGACAGTAATGTCCGAAGTGTATGGGTATGTTCTCGCAATGATGCGATTGGTAATGTGGCAGTGATTTTGGCTGGCATAGCAGTTTATTTTTTTCAATCAAAATATCCTGATTTAATTGTGGCGTTTATTTTGGCATTTTTAGCATTACAAGCCAGTCAAGAAATCATCAAAAGGGCTTGGGTGGAAGTAAAAGTCAGTTAATTTATAAACACCGTTTGAATTTGATTTTCAAGCGGTGTTTTTGTTTGAGAATTTTGCAAAATAACTTTCAGGCAGCCTGAAAAACCTACACCCCTTTATTTTCCAGCGATTTTCGGTTTATCCACCACACCAGCGACAACATCACAGGCACTTCAACCAACACGCCCACCACCGTTGCCAATGCCGCCCCTGAATTTAAACCAAATAAAGCAATCGCCACCGCCACCGCCAATTCAAAAAAATTGCTTGTGCCGATTAAGCAAGCAGGGGCGGAAATGGCGTGGGGCAATTTAAGCCATTTTGCCCAAATCGCACTCAAGGCAAAAATGCCGTAAGTCTGCACCAATAAAGGAATGGCAATCAGCAGGATAATCATCGGCTTATCCACAATGGTTTGTGCCTGAAACGCAAACAACAGCACCACCGTCAATAACAATCCCAAGATAGACAAAGGCTTAAAACGCTGGCTGAATTGGCGAATTTTGTGTTCATCTTGCAAAGATTTGCGAGTGGCAACTCCCACAAGCAAAGGCAACACCAAATACAGCAACACGCTAAAAAACAGCGTATCCCACGGGATTGTGATGTCGTTGATACCCAAAAGTAGCCCAGCAATCGGGGCAAAGGCAAAAATCATAATCACATCATTTAAAGACACTTGCACCAGCGTGTAATTGGGGTCGCCTTTGACCAGTTGAGACCAAACAAAAACCATTGCCGTACAAGGTGCAACCCCAAGCAAAATCATACCTGCAATGTATTCGTTTGCCGATTGTTCATCTACCCAGCCAGCAAAAAACACCTTAAAAAACAACCAGCCAACAAGTGCCATCGTAAAAGGCTTAATCAACCAATTCACCGTTAAAGTCAGCCACAGCCCTTTGGGATTGTGGCGGATATTTTTAATGGCAAGCCAGTCAATTTGTATCATCATCGGATAAATCATCAGCCAAATCAGCACCGCAATCGGCAAATTGATTTGAGCCACCTGCATTGTGGCAATCCATTGAAAATAAGGCGTAAACCAAATACCCAGCCCCACGCCAAGCAAAATCGCCAACCCCACCCACACACTCAAAAATCGTTCAAAAATGCCCATTTTATGCCCCTTGTACGCGGATGATTTCGCCATCTTCTTTGACAAAATCACTGTGTAATACCACAGGTGAAATGCTCAGAAACACTTCGCTTGGACGGCACAAACGCACGCCTTTTTCGGTGATGACAATCGGGCGGTTGATTAAAATGGGGGCGGTTAGCATTGCCTTGATGATGTCGTTGTCACTCACCTCGTTGTCCAAATTAAATTGTTGATATTCAGGCACATTACTTCGCAAAAGCTCTCTGGGCGTGATGTTCATTTGCTTAATCAGTTGGCGTAGTGTGCGTTCATCGGGCGGGGTGTCCAGATAATGAATAATGGTCGGCTCAATGCCCAAATGGCGAATCAAAGCCAGCGTGTTGCGAGAAGTACCACATTTGGGATTGTGATAAATGCTGATTGGGTGCATAGTATGTTCCTTACTTCAAGAGTTATTGAAATGAATGGGCAAAAAATTTGCTAACACGATTGGCAAAATTTTTCGCAATCGCCACCGCTTACGTTTTCACAACAGCGATGCAATAAAAACTCAATCAAGCCGTTCATCATCGCCAAATTGGCGAAATAACGGACAAATTTTCCCTGCTGTTCACTGTAAACAAGGTTGGCGTTTGCCAAAGTTTTTAAGTGAAACGACAGATTATTGGGGGCAAGATTGAGCTGTTTTGCCAAATCGCCCGCCACCATACCACGCCCCCCTTCGGCGGTCAGAGCTTGGAAAATGGCAAGGCGTGTGGGCGAAGCAAGACTTTCAAACAGTTTGCTGGCGTGTTCGGTGTTCATATTCATAGGCGGTTAGTATAGCAGGGTGTGTTTTTCATTTCAATAGGTATTGAAATGATGTTTGTGTGTTCAGGTAGCCTGAAAAATTTAGGGGCTGTAGTAGATTAGCAACAATGCTATACTACAAAAATGAAGATAACATATTGTAAATTAAAGAAATCCATACAGAAAAAACTGTTTGAGTTTTTTGTCGCAGAAGTTACTGCAAGAACAGCAGCAAATTTGCTAGATATTCAACCGAATACAGCCGCTTTGTTCTACCATAAAATCAGGCTTGTGATTGGCTATCATTTATCCCTTGAAGTTAACGAGATTTTTGAGGGGGAAATTGAACTAGACGAAAGCTATTTTGGTGGTCATCGAAAGGGAAAACGAGGACGAGGAGCGGCTGGAAAAGTTGCTGTTTTTGGGTTACTAAAACGACAAGGAAAGGTATTTACTGTTGTGGTTGAAAACACCAAGAATGAAACATTACTCCCTGTTATTAAAAGAAAAATCAAGCCTGATAGCTGGGTTCATACGGACACTTATCGCAGTTATGATGCGCTTGATGTGAGTGAATTTCACCACGAACGAATCAATCATTCCGAGCTATTTGCGGTGAAACAAAATCATATTAATGGCATTGAAAATTTTTGGAATCAGGCGAAGCGGATACTGCGAAAATATAATGGAATTAACCGAAAAAACTTTCCTTTATTCTTGAAGGAATGTGAATTTCGGTTTAACTTTGGGACACCAAAAGAGCAGTTAAAAATATTGCGAAAATGGTGTGAAATTTAGGGCTAATCTACTACAGCCCCAATATTTAAGCTGTTTTTCTGCGAGTTTGAGTAATAGTGATTGCTGCTCATTCAAAACGGGTAGCGCAAATCCAGCTGAACGCTCTTTCCAATAATAGGTATAAGGCTTGCTATCGTTGTTACATTCTAAATCGTCAAAATGTAAGCAAAGTGCTTGTAGCGTTCTCTGAATACTACGTAAATCACGATTAAAGCCTAAATCTTTCAGTTTTTCGTGAATCGTTTTTGCCTCTATGCTCGCTGGCAGCCTAGGAATAATCCTTAAAATTTCTATCTGCAAAAGCGTAGCATCAATATCTTTTGGTCGAGTTGTCATAATTTTATAATTTCCTCTAGCTTCAATTATAAAATTATAGCAAAAGCAAGTGAATATTTTGTGAGAATAGTGAGGAGTTTAGGGCTAATCTAATATAGATATAGCCCTTATATATTTTACTTCGGCGCTTGCATAAAGCGGAAGAAGTCGCTGTCTGGTTTGAGAATCAGCATATTGTTTGATTCTGCAAAGCTTTTTTCGTAGGCTTTCATACTACGCACAAAGCTGTAAAATTCAGGTTCTTGCGCAAAGGCATCGGCGTAGAGTTTGGCGGCGGCGGCATCACCGTTACCGCGCAATTCTTGTGCCGTTTTATTGGCGGTGGCCAGAATCACTGTAACTTTACGATCCACATCGGCTTGGATAAATGCGGCTTTTTCTTTACCTTGTGAACGATGTTCACGGGCCACTGCATCACGCTCTGCACGCATACGCTGGTAGATTGATGAAGACACTTCATCAGGGAGATTGATTTGTTTTACTCGTACATCAACCACTTCAATCCCTAATTCTGAGGTGCTATCTTGCCCTGTATTCAAGGCTTTGCGCGCACCAACCATTAATTCGCCGCGTGTCCCTGACACAATGTCTTTAATGGTGCGTGAACCCACTTCAGAGCGTAAACGGTCATTCACTTTACGGCGTAATAAGTTAGACGCTTGAGTATAATCGCCACCACCTGTTGCGGTGAAGAAACGGCCGAAATCACTGATTCGCCATTTCACATAAGAATCCACTAAAAGATCCTTTTTCTCAACGGTAACAAAGCGATCTGGCGCGCCATCAAGGGTGCGAATACGCGCATCTAACACTTTCATTGAGTCAATAAATGGGATTTTAAGGTGTAAACCTGGCTCATACACCTCCACTTTATTGTCAGAATCACGATGAACTTTACCGAAACGCAACATAATACCGCGCGTGCCTTCATCTACAATCACAAGGCTAGAATAAATCACCGCAAGCAATACCAGTAAAACAGGGGTTAAAATCTTACGCATTAGTTAAATCTCCCTTGGCGATTTTCAGATGATTGTTGATAGCTCTCACTGTTGGAAAAAGAGCGAGTTTCGGAATAAATTTCCTGATTTTTCACCGCACTTTGTGAATTTGATGAGTTAGGTGCGGTGCTTTTTGGGCTATTTTTTTGCGATAAAATTTTATCGAGCGGCAGCACACTTAAATTATTTCCGTTGCTATCAAGCAATACTTTTGGCGTGTTTGCCATCACTTTTTCCATCGTTTGAATATATAAGCGATCACGCAATAATTGCGGCGCGGCTTTAAATTCAGGCAATAAGCGTTGGAAACGTTCCACTTCCCCTTGAGCATTTAACACCACTTGATCTTTATAGGCGGTGGCTTCTTCAATAATGCGTTGTGCATTACCACGTGCGATTGGCTCTTGCTCGCGGGCATAGGCTTCCGCTTCACGAATATAGCGTTGCTCATCTTCTTGTGCTTTGATCGCATCATCAAAGGCGGCTTTCACTTCTTCAGGTGGGCGCGCAGATTGGAAGTTCACATCAAGCACTTCTAACCCCATATCATAAGGCTGAATAATGCCATTCAAGGCTTTCCAAGTGTCTTCACGCACAATAGAACGCCCTGTGGTTAAAATATCGTCCATTGACATATGGCCAATCACATAACGCAACGCACTGTCGGTGGCTTGGTTTAAGCTGTCATCTGCATTGGTTACGCTGAATAAATATTTCGCTGGATCACTCACTCGATATTGCACGGTCATTTCCACTTTCACCATATTTTCATCGCGAGTAAGCATTGCGCCTTGGGTTTTCAGCTCTTTCACCTGTTCCACATTAACGGGGATCACTTTATCTACGAAAGTCGGTTTCCAGTTCAAACCCGGTTGTACGATTTTTTCCAGCTCACCAAAACGTAACACCACGCCACGCTCTGCTTCTTTTACGGTATAAAAACCGCTCACGCCCCAAACAATCGCACCAATCACCGCGGCAACAGGTAACAATTTACCTAAGCCGAATGACAGGCCTTTGCCACCGCTATTATGGTTGCCACCATTTTGGCCACCACCGAGTTTTTTCAATAAATTACTAAAGACTTCTTCAAGATCAGGTGGGGATTGTTCCTGCTTATTGCGCTTATCCCATTGGTTATTTGGATCGGATTTGTTATCCGATTGATTTGGGTTGCTCCCTGGTTTTCCCCAAGGATCTTGATCTGAACCATTAAAGGACATTCTTTTCTCCATTTGTCAAAAAATTGTTACAAGTCTAAACAAAATAATAAGTGAAGTCTAGGGCGGATTGCCCGCTTTTCCTTCCCTTTAAACCGTCAAAATTTCGTTAAAGTGCGGTTCACTTTATAGCAAATTTTTTGCCTTAATTCAGTGGAAATTAAACTTTTATCATTCCAATACAAATAATGCGCTGTTGCCAGGGTTTCATTAGCAAAAACGGCCAAATAAAAGGGCAATTCTTGCGTAAATATGGCTTCCCCTTGCGGGCAATAGGCTGAAAATAATTGTAGGCTATCAGCTTGGTGATCCACTTCCGATAATTTCACAATGCCTACACCTTGTGATTTCAACAGCGCTTCACGCAAACACCAAATACGATAAAAAGCCGTTCTTTTGTCGAACTGCTTGGCAAACCATTGTTGTTCTTGTTCGGGAGCGAAATGACCAAGCAAGGCGGCATAATCCCGTTCTTTTTGCGGAAATTCAATGTCAATTCCCACCGCACTTTGGTTTTCATTTTTTTCATTAACCTTGAGCATCACTGCCACCCAATCGCCTGAATGACTGATATTAAAATCAATATTCGGTTTGGGGAAATGCGGCCGTTGGGTTGGGCTATATTGAATGTCTGCTAAAAGTGCGGTGGAAATTTTTGCGGTTTTTAATAATTGCCATAGCAAAAAATGTGCCACCCAACGGCAACGATAACGTTGCAACAAACGTGGTTGTTCAGGCGGTGCTTGACGTAATTTATAGCTTAATAATTCTGTGGGAATTTGGCTAAAAGGATAAGCCTGTTGAATATTTCCCCACGCAATAAAAATGCTCATTGACGCTCCTTGTTACGCAGGGAAAGAAAATTAATGTTGAAAACGTGCCAAACGCGCACGGCAGAATTGTTCTTGTTTCTCAGCAGAGAGTTTTGTAAATTCTTTGCGATATTGTGCAAAATCCTGTTGCAACGCCTGCAAGGTTTCCGCTGGTAAGGTGGATGTGGCAACATTCTCATCTAAAATATTAAAATAGGTTTGGCAGCTGTTAGCTAATTTAGCCGATTGAGTAACATTCAGCACTGAACTACAAGCAGATAACAATAAGCTGATAACGACAATAAATTTTTTCATACCATTCCTTTTTATAAGTCAAAAAATAAGCGTTGCCTAGTTTTAGACAACGCCTCTATTCTAACCTAATTTATTAAGATAACAACTCATTTACACGTTTAATGAATGCGGTTGGATTTTCCAGCGATCCGCGCTCCGCAAACATGGCTTGCTCAAGCAGTAATTCCACCCAATTTGCAAAGGCTGCATCGTCTGTCATCTCCGCCACTTTTTTCACTAACGAATGATCTGGATTTAGCTCAAAGGTATATTTCACTTCTGGCACTGGCAGCCCACTCATTGCAAACAATTTCGCCATTTGTGTGGTCATTTGATCGTTATCCGTTGAAACCACCGCTGGGGTATCCGTTAAACGATGGGTTAAACGTACCGCTTTCACGCGATCCCCCAATAAGGTTTTCACGCGTTCAACGAAAGCACCAAAGGCTTCATCTTGTGCCTTTTGTTCTTCCTGTTCTTGATCCGCTAAATCGCCTAAATCAAGATCGGACTTGGTGATTGGCTGCAATGGTTTGCCATCAAATTCGGTGAGATAACTTACCATCCATTCATCAATACGATCAGAAAGCAACAACACTTCAATGCCTTTCTTATTAAACAACTCTAAGTGCGGGCTATTTTTCGCCGCAATATAGCTATCTGCCGTGATGTAATAAATGGCTTTTTGACCTTCTTTCATTCGCGAAACATAATCTTGCAAGGAAACAGTTTGCTCGCTGCTATCATTATGGGTTGAAGCAAAACGATATAAACGGGCAATTTGCTCGCGGTTAGCCACATCTTCCGCCACACCTTCTTTTAATACCAAGCCAAATTCTTTCCAGAATCGTAAATATTGCTCTGGATTGTCTTTCGCTAATTTTTCTAACATTTGTAATGAACGCTTGGTAAGCGCTTTACGCAAGGCGGCGGTTACTTTGTTATCTTGCAGAATTTCGCGAGAAACGTTGAGCGGTAAATCATTACTATCAATTAAACCACGAATAAAACGCAGATAATTCGGCATAAATTGTTCCGCATCGTCCATAATAAACACACGTTGCACATAGAGCTTCAAGCCTTGTTTGTGATCACGGTTAAAGAGATCCCAAGGGGCTTTAGACGGCACATAAAGCAGGCTGGTATATTCTTGATTTCCTTCTACTTTATTGTGCACCCATAAAAGCGGATCCGCAAAATCGTGGCTTAAATGTTTGTAAAATTCTTTATATTCTTCATCAGAGATTTCGCCTTTTGAGCGTGTCCACAAGGCTTGGGCTTTGTTGATCTTTTCCCATTTCACGCCAGTTTCTTTGCCTTCATCATCATATTCTGGCGTCAAAATTTCTACTGGCAAACCAATATGATCGGAATATTTGCTGATGATTTCACGCAAACGCCACGCGTTGGCAAACTCTTTATCTTCCGCACGCAAGTGCAATGTGATCTCCGTTCCACGATCTTTTTTCTCAATGTTTTCAACGGTATATTCACCTTCACCAGTGGATTCCCACAACACACCTTGATCTGCTGGCACACCTGCGGCACGGGTTTTCACGGTTACTTTATCCGCCACAATAAAGGCAGAATAAAAACCAACACCAAATTGTCCGATAAGCTGGCTGTCTTTCGCTTGATCCGCGCCAAGTGCGCTCAAAAATTCTTTCGTTCCTGATTTCGCAATCGTCCCTAAATGATCGATCACTTGCTCACGCGTCATTCCAATTCCGTTATCGCTAATGGTGATCGTTCCTTTTTCTTCATCAAAGCTGATACGCACTTTTAAATCGCCATCACCTTCATATAATTCTGGTGCAGAAAGCGCTTTAAAACGCAACTTGTCCGCCGCATCAGACGCATTTGAGATTAGCTCACGCAGGAAGATTTCTTTATTCGAGTAAAGTGAGTGGATCATTAATTGAAGTAATTGTTTAACTTCAGATTGAAATCCACGAGTTTCTTGATTTTTGTTCATATTGTATCCTCTCTTTTGCAATGGGATCTTATATAGGAATAAATAAAGGAATTTCAACGGGGGATTTTTTGTTCGGTGAAAGTTTAAGCATTTCTGCTGTAATAAAAATGCGGTGAAAAATGATCTGCCCCCAAAAAGTTAGACTATATTCTAATTTAATTCAAGGACTGAGTTCTGTATTCCACAGGGCTTAGTCCTTTGAGCTTCACTTGAATACGCTCATTGTTGTAGTAATGAATGTACTCGTGAATCACTTTTTCAAGCTGTTCAAAGGTTTCAAACCGCTTGCCAAAGTAACATTCCGTCTTCAATCGCCCGAAAAAGCTTTCCATCGCACCATTATCAAGGCAATTACCTTTTCTCGACATACTTTGCTTAATACCGTGTTTTTTCAATATCTCCCGATAACTCATCATTTGATACTGCCATCCTTGGTCGGAATGCAGTATCGGTTTTTCCCCCGCTAATCGG
Source organism: Avibacterium volantium (assembly GCF_900635775.1). NCBI lineage: Bacteria > Pseudomonadati > Pseudomonadota > Gammaproteobacteria > Pasteurellales > Pasteurellaceae > Avibacterium > Avibacterium volantium. The sequence continues at coordinate 2,168,453 of NZ_LR134167.1, forward strand.
TTCACCGCTTGGGTCAACATTCTGGTTATCTGCTCAAAATTCGGACTTCTCGCCACATTATAAGCAATAATTTCGTTATTAAACAAGTCTTTAATCGGCGATAAATACACTTTGCCTTCCGCACATTTGAACTCGGTGATATCCGTTACCCACTTCTCATTCGGCATCGTTGCCGTAAAATCCCGTTGCAACAGATTATCGGCAATTTGTCCCACTTTGCCTTGGTAAGAACGATATTTTCTCTGCTTACTTTTTCCTTTTAACCCCAAACGTTGCATTATCGCTTGCACCCTTTTGTGGTTGATAATCAAGTATTTCCTTAATTCCAAGGTAATTCGACGATAACCATAATTTTCGTCATTTTTGCGATAAATTTCCTCTATTTTCTGTGAAATCGCTACATTTTTATCCGACTTTGGCTTGAGATGATAAAAGAACGAACTGCGTGCCAATCCGATTAGCCTGAGTAACAATTCCAACGGGAAATGCGAGCGTAAGGCATTTACGATGACGGCTTTTTCTGCATTTTTTGTTGGTTGAGTTCCTGCAACTTTTTTAGCATTGCATTCTCCGCTTCTAATTCCAAAATTCGGTAACGCAAGCGTTCTTCTTCTGTTTTGGGCGTTGGTGGCATTTTAGGTGAGTTGAGTTTCATACTTGGACGACCTTTAGGTTTGAGTAATAACCCATCTATACCTTGTTTTTCAAAGCGTTGCAACCATTGACTAATTATCCCTGAACTGGGGATATCAAAGCGAAAGCAGGCGGCTTCAGCGGAGCACTGGCCTTTTTTGATAGCTTGAATAACCTTTAATTTAAACTCAACAGAATAATATCGTTTTTTACCTAACACAGCTAATCCATTGATTCCATTATGATTAAATTTCGCAATCCAACGTGCTAACGTTCTTTGGGGAAGCTGAAAATACTGGCGAGTAAGCGAACGGTTTTTTCCATTTTGATGATAAAAGTCGAGCACTTGTTGTTTGAAACGTTGAGTATATTTAGTCATAAAAAATCTGCACCTTAATCAATTGGTTGTTTAGTCCAACTTTTGGGGTGCAGATCAAAATCACCGCACTTTGCTATTATGAAATGAGTTATCTAATCACAATCTGTGCAATGGTATATCCAACCATACAAGCTACCACGACCCCAATTAGCCCCGGCACCATAAAGCTGTGGTTGAAGTAGTATTTCCCAATTTTGGTTGTACCTGTTACGTCAAAGTTCACCGTTGCGATGTCTGACGGATAATTTGGAATAAAGAAATAACCGTAAGTGGCTGGCATTAAGCCCACTAATAATGGCGCTGGTAAGCCTAGACCAATTCCCACTGGCAACATCATTACTGCGGTGGCGGCTTGGCTGTTGATCACCACGGATACGGCAAACAATGCAAAGGCGAATGTCCAAGGGTAAGTGCTTACCATTTCAGTAATGCCTGCTTTAAATTGTGGCATTGCGAATTTGAAGTAAGTATCACTCATCCACGCAATCCCGAAAATCGCAATAGCAGCCACCATACCTGATTTAAACACCACGCCATTTGGCACGATTTGCGGATTGGTTTTAGTCACCAATAAAATAATCCCACCAAAACATAGCATCATCATTTGAATGATGTAAGACATTGAAATCGGTTTGATTTTTTCACCCACGCCAACTGTACGAATTTCTGGGAACATTGCGATGAACACAATCACAACAAGGGCTAATAAGAATAAATAAACCGATTGTTTCGCCGCTGGTGGCAAGGTTTCATTTAAAGTGGTGCTAGTGGTATTTAAAATACGCTCACGCCAAATTGGATCTTGCAAACGGCGTTGGTATTCTGGATCTTGCTCAAGTTCTTTACCACGGCGCATACTATAAAGCGATAAGGCAATAGTTCCCGCCAAGGTTGCTGGCACAGTTACGCAAATAATATCCAACAAGCTGATATGATCGAAGCCCGGCAACTCCGTGATACGCCCTAAATAAAACACCACGGCCGCAGATAATGGGCTGGAAGTAATCGCTAATTGCGATGCCACAGAAGCCGCTGCCATTGGGCGTTCTGGACGAATTTTATTTTTCAATGCTACATCACCAATGATCGGCATAATAGAATACACCGAATGGCCTGTTCCGAGCATAAAGGTCATTAAATAAGTTACCAATGGCCCAAGCAAGGTAACCCGTTTCGGATTATTACGCAGAATTTTTTCCGCCACTTGCAGCATAAATTTCAGCCCGCCTGCTGCTTCTAATACGGAAGCACAGGTTACCACGGCTAATATGATCAGCATTACATCAATCGGGGCTTTTCCTAATGGCATACGCAACACGAAAACTTCAATTGCCAAGCCAATTCCCGATACCACACCCAAACCAATACCACCGTATCGGCTACCGATATAAAGCATTAATAATAGAAACAAAAATTCTAAATAAAGCATAGTCTATCCCTAAAATGAGTTATAAAAATTTCCGTTAGCAATCATACTTTATTTACAATTTTCTACAATATTCTTGGTGGGATTATTTGATGAAAAGGCTATCTAAATCAAATTTTTATGGAGGAAAAAAAATTAAGGCGGTTTTTACACCGCCTTAATGTGATTATTGGTTGTTTTGAACATAATCAATTGCTGATTGAACAGTGGTGATTTTTTCAGCTTCTTCATCAGGAATTTCGATATCGAATTCTTCTTCTAAAGCCATCACTAATTCAACAGTGTCTAAAGAGTCTGCACCTAAATCTTCAACGAAAGAAGCTTCTGGTTTAACGTCTTCTTCTTTAACACCTAATTGTTCAACAATGATTTTTTTTACGCGTTCTTCAATGCTCATTTGCTTTTCCTATTATAGTTAGCCATAAAATAATGGTTTTATAGTGTATGTATTTTTAGCTAAGTTGCAACCTATTTTTGCAAGGTCAAACCACAAATCAACTAACAAAAATACATTCGCTAAAAATAAGTTACGTTACTTTGCTAACGCAACAGCCAACGTAAACAATTTACATCGCTGGGGGCGATTTTAGCATTAAGCCCCCCGCTTGGCTATGCTTTCGTGCAAGAAATTGTTTTAAATCAAAGATTAAACAGAAAATCTTTTCCGTGATAGAATAAATTTTCCTTTTAAATCTTAGGGTTATGGCATTACGCCATATACATTCCACCATTAACGTGTAGGGTAGAACCAGTGATGTAACCTGCATCATCAGAGGCTAAAAATGCCACTGCTTTGGCAATATCTTTTGGTTCGCCTAAACGACCCGCAGGCACGTTAGCCAAGGTTGCCGCTTTTTGTTCTTCCGTTAATGCGTCTGTCATATCTGTGGCAATAAAGCCAGGAGCAACCACGTTTACGGTGATTCCGCGTGAAGCCACTTCTTTGGCAAGGGCTTTGCTGAAACCAATTAAACCTGCTTTTGCCGCGCAATAGTTCGCTTGTCCGGGGTTACCCATTGAGCCAACCACCGAGCCAATGGTGATAATGCGTCCAAAGCGTTTTTTCATCATTGAACGTAACATTGCTTTGGAAAGATGGAATACCGATGTGAGATTAGTTTGCAAAATATCAAACCATTCTTCATCTTTCATTCGCATTAATAGGTTATCACGGGTGATCCCTGCGTTATTAACAAGAATGTCAATATCGCCGAAATCAGCTTTGATTTGTGCAAGCACAGCATCAATAGATTGCGCGTCTGCAACATTCAATACAAGGCCTTTGCCTTTTTCACCTAAGTAAGCTGAAATGCTCTCAGCTCCTTTTTCAGAAGTGGCTGTGCCGATCACAAATGCGCCTTTTGCACTTAATTCTTCTGCAATCGCGCGTCCAATCCCACGGGTTGCCCCTGTTACTAACGCAATTTTACCTTGCATAATTGTTCTCCTAATTGTCTTTTTTAGGCTTCGGTTAATACCGCGTGCGCTTTTTCTAGCGATGCTACATCATTGACGGCAACGGCGGTTAATTCTTTCACAATACGGCTTGTTAAACCGGTAAGCACTTTATTTGGGCCAATTTCTACTAACACTTCAATGCCATTTTGAGCCATTTTTTCTACGGTTTCAGTCCAGCGTACAGGGCTGTATAGCTGACGAATAAGTGCGGTGCGAATTTCTTCACTTTTTTCTTCTGCTTTCACATCAACATTATTGATCACCGCAACTTCAGGGGCTTTAATGGCAATGCTTTCTAACGATACGGCAAGTTGATCTGCCGCTGGTTTCATTAAGGCACAGTGAGAAGGCACGCTCACCGCTAAAGGTAAGGCTCGTTTTGCGCCAGCTTCTTTACAGGCTGCTGCTGCACGTTCTACGGCTGCTTTTGCGCCTGCAATCACCACTTGCCCCGGTGAGTTAAAATTCACTGCTGAAACCACTTCGCCTTGCTCGGCGTCTTTACAAGCTTTGATGATTGATTCGTTATCTAAACCAATAATAGCATACATTGCGCCTGTGCCTTCTGGCACGGCTTGTTGCATTAATTTTCCGCGTAATTCCACTAATTTAATGGCATCTTGGAAATCAATGACACCTGCGCAAACTAAGGCAGAATATTCGCCAAGGCTATGGCCTGCCATTACACTTGGTTTTAAATCTGGATATTGTTGTTGCCAAACACGATAAATTGCCACGGAAGCGGCTAAAAGTGCGGGCTGAGTTTGCCAAGTTTTGTTTAATTCTTCCGCAGGGCCTTGTTGTACGAGTTGCCATAAATCATAACCAAGTACTTCAGAGGCTTGCTTAAAAGTTTGTTCTACAACGGGAAATTGATTAGCTAAATCCGCTAACATTCCCACTGCTTGAGATCCTTGTCCTGGGAAAACCATTGCAAATTTTTTCATTCTTATATCCTATTTTCGATTTTGAGTTGCTATTCTAGCAGATAAATTTAAAAACGAACTAAGGCTGCACCCCAAGTCCAACCACCGCCAAAGGCTTCTAATAAGACTAATTGACCACGCTGAATACGTCCATCACGCACTGCTTCATCAAGGGCAGTTGGCACGGTGGCGGCACTGGTATTGCCATAGCGATCAAGGGTGATCACCACTTGCGACATATCCATTTCTAGTTTTTTCGCGGTGGCACTGATAATGCGTAAATTCGCTTGATGTGGCACTAACCAGTCAATATCTTTTTTATCTAAGTTATTGAAAGCAAGGGTTTCTTCCACCACGTTTGACAATTGGCTCACCGCCAATTTGAAAGTGGCATTGCCTTGCATTGAGATATAACCAGAATGGGTATCCTTAGGTTCAGCCTGTGGTAATACGAGCATATTATCGGTATCAGGCGAAGCGTGTAAGTGGGTGGAAATAATGCCTGTATTTTCATCAGCTTCTAAAATTACCGCACCTGCACCATCACCAAATAACACCACAGTGCTGCGATCGGTTTCATCAAGATGACGTGAGTTTAAATCCGCACCGATCACCAAGGCTTTTTTCACTTGCCCGTTACGCACGAATTGATCCGCCACTGAAAGGGCATACACAAAACCTGTACAAGCCGCTGCAACATCAAAGGCAATGGCATCTTTAATGCCAAGAAGGCCTTGAATTTGGCAAGCTGCACTTGGGTAAGAATGAGAATTCGTGGTTGTGCCAACCACAATGAGATCGATTTCTTGTGGATCGATATTGACCATTGCTAAGGCGTTTTGCGCTGCCGCTGCGCCCATTGTTGCAACGGTTTCATTCTCACCTGCAATACGGCGTTCTTTAATGCCTGAACGCGTGGTGATCCACTCATCTGAGGTATCCACCATTTTTTCTAAATCGGCATTTGTTCTCACTTGTTCTGGCGCATAGCTACCAGTGGCTAAAATTCTACTATACATAACAATTTCTAATGATTAATGAATTGAAAGCTAATATCTTTGCAAGCCAGCTAAAATCTTTTCAGGGATTTTTTGTCTTGCTTGCTGTGCCGCATCAGCAATGGCGTAAGCAAAGCCATCAATGTTAGCACTGCCGTGGCTTTTGACGACCACAGCGGTTAAACCAATTAATGACGCGCCGTTATATTGGTCTGGATTAATTTGTTTTAAGCGTTGATAGCTCCCTTTCAACAAGAAAGTTCGCACAAACCAGCGAAAAATCGGTTTTAAAATATGATTTGTTTTATTCAATGTTGGACTGCCTTTGAATAAAGAAATCACATTCTTTGCTGCGCCCTCTAAGGTTTTTAATGCTACATTGCCCACAAAACCGTCATTGACAATCACATCAGCTTTGCCATTGAGCAATAAATCTCCCTCAATAAAACCAATGTAATTTAAGGTGGGATTTTGCTTCAATAATTCTGCCGCATCACGAATAGATTTATATCCTTTAATTTCTTCGATGCCAATATTTAGCAACGCAATACGCGGAAAAACCAGATCTAAACAATTCTCGGCAAAAATTGATCCCATTAATGCAAATTGATAGAGATTTTCTGCACTACATTCAATATTGGCGCCAAGATCAAGCATTACGGAACGATCACCATTCATTGTGGGAATCACAGAAATTAACGCAGGACGCTCAATTCCTTTCAGCGGTTGCAATAAAATTTTAGCTAAACCCATTAATGCTGCCGTATTACCTGCACTCACGCACGCTTGCGCCTCGCCTTTTTGCACCGCTTCAATGGCTAAACGCATTGATGTGCCTTTGCTATGGCGCAGGGCATAAGACAAACCTTGGGTATTTTCAATGATTCTGCTGCAATGGCAAACCTTGATGCGATCTTGCAACGCAGTGGGGATATTTTCTAATAAAGGGAGAATTTTTTGGCTATCGCCAAATAATAAAAGAGAAAGCATCGGATCTTGTTCCAACGCTTTTATGGATGCTGGGATAGTAACACGGGGACCAATGTCCCCGCCCATCACATCTAACGCAAGGGTTAGACGGCTCAAGTGAATACCTTATATAAAAAAGGAATTACTTGTTGATCACTTTACGACCGCGGTAATAACCGTCAGCAGTAACGTGGTGACGTAAATGGGTTTCGCCAGTTGCTTTATCTACTGATACTGCTGCAGTAGTTAAGGCATCGTGTGAACGACGCATATCACGACGTGAACGAGATTTTTTATTTTGTTGAACAGCCATTGGCTATACTCCTAAATTTACTTTTGCTTTAAACTAGCTAATACAGCGAACGGGTTCGGTTTTTTTGCCAATTCTTCGGGCAATTCGCCAAAAACCTGTTCAGCCACGGACACTTCACAGTGTTCAGATGAATGCATTGGCACAATCGGCAGACATAACATCAATTCATCTTCAATTGTTGCCAGTAAATCTATTTCCCCAAACTCGTTAAGTTCAATAGGTTCATAAATCTCTGGTAACGCATCGGCTTGATCCAAATTAGAAACAGGGCTATATGCAAACTCGGCTTCCAAGATTTGGTTAAAAGGTTCACCGCAGCGCTGACAAGTGAGTTCCACTTCAACCTGAGCTTTGCCTTTCATTACCACTAATTTTTGTGAATCAATGAAAAATGATAATGTTACCTGTGCATCGCTGAGCACTTTATTTACTGATTCAGCTAGGCGACCAAGTTGGTTGATTGCATAATAGCCATCATAATCCAATCTACGCTGTGCATCCTTTACCGGATCAGTTGTAAGGGGTAGTTTTACCTTTTGCATAGGGCGTGCATATTACCTTTTGATGTTCAATTAGTCAAAGGAAATTATGATTTTTTATGCGAAAAGTGCGAATTTCCTTTTTCTTAAATTTGATCTTGTTTTTCTAAACGGAAAAATTCTGCTTGGGGAAAATGTTGGTGCAAATAATTTTCCAAATAACGCGCCGTTTCATCATTGATGGTTTCATCGCCTAAGGGATAGCGATTATAAATTAATCCTTTTAATTCAATATGATACTGTTTGCAGGCTAACAAACTAAGCAAGGTGTGATTAATACTGCCCAGTTTTCCTGAGGTTACTAAAATCACAGGATAGCCTTGCGCGGCCACATAATCTAAGGTGGTGTGCTGTTCATCATAAGGCACGCACAGGCCACCTGCGCCTTCCAATAGCACATAATCATAACGCGCTGCCAGCTCGTCTGTTGCTTGGCGGATAAGTGCGGTGCAAATTTCACGATTTTCTAGGCGCGCGGCGAGATGCGGCGAACAAGGGTAAGAAAATAAATAAGGGCAGGTTAGCCCTTGCTGATCTTCGGGCAATAGCTCAATGCCTTGCAATTTGCGGTGTTGCACAATGTCTTCAGAAATTTCTTCACAGCCTGTTTGGATCATTTTTTGCGTAATGACCGAAAAACCTTGTTCCGCGAGTTTTTTCGCATACCAGCCTGTGGCGATGGTTTTTCCTACATCGGTGTCAATGCCCGAAATAAAGATCACTTGCCCTGTCATTTTGTTTCCCCTTGCTATAATTTTTGTGCCAAAATAAAAAGTGGCTGATAATTCAACCGCACTTGTCCTTGCGGATTTTCATATTGCGCTTTGTAATCTGCAATAAATTGTTGCAATCGTCCCTTTGTCCAACGTCCTTGCCCTGTGGCAGTTACGCCAGTGGCTTTGAGATGTTGCAACACCGCTAACGGATTAGAAAAATACAACGGCATCGCTTGTTCAAATAAGGCTTTGATCTCAAATCTTTCACTCAGCCATTGTTGCCATTGCTCCAAATCAGGATAATCCAAGCCAATTCCCGTTAATGCACGAATTTCGGCTAAATTTTGTGGGGCAAAGGTGCTAATCAGCAAGATGCCATTTTCACGCAATAAATCGGCACATTTATTGATGAAACCGTGCGGATCAGCAAACCACTGCACCGCAGAAGCGGAAGCGATGAGATCATAATGCGCAGGAAACGGATAGTTTTCCCCATCGCCTTGATAAAAAACAACATTCTCTTGTGGAAATAGGGCGTTAAGTTGGCTTTTCACATCGCATAAATCGTTAAATGCCCAAGATTTCACTTGTAAATGTTGCGCTAAAAGTTGGCTAAAATGCCCCGTGCCACAACCAATTTCCAGCACTTGTGAAAAAGCCGTTCTGCCCGTTTGCAATAACAGCTGTAACAGTTGCTGATTAATTTGCTGCTGCGCTTGTGCTTGGCTGTCGTAGCTCTGCAAGGCTTGGCTAAAGCATTGCGCAACGCGAGATTTATTTACCGCCTTCATTTAAAATAACTCAGCCCATGCGTGAAATTGCGCAAAAGGATAGTGCGGCAATGGCATTGTTTGTAAGACAAATTCTGTGCCATTTTGCACCGCACTTTGCTTTTGCTCAGCGGCATAAGTTTGCCAAAAGTTGAGCTGATTTTGGCTAGGGAAAATACGATCTTTCTCCCCAATAATGGCTTTTGTCCAGTTCAGCGATTTTCCATTATCTTGCTGAATAGATTGATAAAGTTCGCCTAATTCTGACCGCACTTGCTGCCAATCACGTTGCCCTGCTAATTGGCTATATTGCTCGAACGTGGCGCTATCACCGCACATTCTGCGCTGAAATTTGGCTAAATTACGTTCATCTAGCTGTTCTAGAGTGCCGATAAATACCGCTTGCGGAATGCCCATAGCATCATCACAAGGCTTGCCTGTGCCGTTAATGGCAGTCGCGCTGACAAAGGGCGTTTGCCCAAGTACTTTATTTGCCACCCACACGCCCATTGACCAAGCCACCACACGGATCTGCGAATAAGGGGAAAGATCCACATTAAATATCAGATCTTGATAGTCATAGCACAGCAGTAAATCGGTGTTTTCTGGTAACGCTAAGTGAGAAACCGCACTGGCTGGCGTTCCCCAGCCCGCAAAATAAATGATTAAATTTGGATTATTATCTGCGCGCTTGATTAATTCTATTTGCATTGTTGTTGCTCAAATTCCATTAAGGTTGTGAGAAAAGCGTCCACTTCTTGCTCTGTCATATCCGCTGTTAAAGAAACGCGAATGCGTGATGTACCTTTTGGTACCGTAGGCGGACGGATCGGCAAACAATAATAGCCTTGTTGTTGCAAGGCAAGCGCCGTTGCCACGGTTTTTTGATTATCACCGATAATATAAGGAATAATACCGCTTTCGCTCAGAATCGATTGGGCTAAATTCTCGCGAAAAAAGCACCGCACTTTTTTGCTTAGCTGATGTAAATGTTGGCGGCGCGTAGCAAAGTGCGGGAGTTTTTCAAACAGAAATGTGCTCCACGCCACACACAATGGCGGCAGTGCGGTAGAAAAAATCAGCGGTCGCATTTTATTAATTAAATAATCTTTAATGAGCTGATCGCACACCACATAAGCGCCCATTGATGCCAAGGCTTTGCCAAAGGTGCCAACTAAAAAATCGATCTCTTGCACGCAACCTTGCTGTTCCGCAATGCCTAATCCTGTGTTGCCATAAGCCCCGATGGCGTGGGCTTCGTCCACATAAAGCATCACATTGCCAAAGCGATGTTTCAACGCTACAAGCTGGCGTAAATCTACCACATCACCGTCCATACTAAAAATGCTTTCGGTAACGATGATCATTCGTTGGTAATGGGCTTGATGTTTTGCTAATAAGGTTTCTAAGTGATTGAAATCATTATGCCGATAGCGCACGAAATCTGCCTCGCTCAAACGAATGCCATCAATGATACTGGCGTGAACCAGTTTATCCGCCACGATCAGGGTTTTCTTATTTGCCACGGCGGGTAAAATGCCGATGTTGGCGTGATAGCCACTATTAAACAACAAGCACGCCTCACGTCCAAATCGGCTTGCCATCAGGCTTTCGAGCTGTTCGTAAATGGCGAAAGATCCCGTTAATAACCTTGAGGAAGAGGAAGTAAAGTGTGGTAGGTTTTCGCCATAGTTTTTTAAAAATTCGCTTTTTAACGCGTCATCATTGGCAAGACCTAAATAATCATTAGAAGACATATTGAGCATTGTGCGTCCGTCTTTGACGATCATTTTGCCTTGATGATCTAACTGTGGAAGCTGACGAAACTGCCCTTGAGCTTTAAGTTCAGCCAGTGTTTGTGCAAAATCAGCCAAATGATTATTCATTGTAAACCTCTTTGAGTACCGCCAATAAGCCTTGCGTGAGCTGGCTGAGCTGGGCGGACGAAATAATAAAAGGAGGCATAATATACACCAAATGCCCAAAAGGACGTAGCCAAATGCCTTTTTCTACAAATTTTGGTTGCAATACAGCTAAATCCACTGGGGCTTTCATTTCTAACACGCCAATAGCGCCTAATACGCGTACTTCTTTCACCGATTGGAAATTTTTTGCTGCCGCCAGTTCGGTTTTTAATTGCTGTTCAATGGCGTTTACCTTGCCTTGCCAATCGCTTTCCAATAATAAATCAATGGATGCACTGGCAATGGCGCAAGCGAGCGGATTGCCCATAAAGGTTGGCCCGTGCATAAAACATTTTGCTTCGCCGTTGCAAATGGTTTCGGCAATATGTGCGGTGGTGACGGTGGCGGAAAGGGTTAAATAGCCGCCTGTTAAGGCTTTGCCTAAGCAGATAATATCAGGCTTGATGTTGGTATATTCTGTGGCAAACAGTTTGCCTGTACGCCCAAAGCCTGTGGCGATTTCATCAAAAATCAGCAAGACGCCATATTCATCACACAAGGCGCGCGCTTTTTCTAAATAGGTCGGCGAATAAAAATACATTCCCCCCGCACCTTGCACAATCGGCTCTAAAATTAAGGCGGCAATTTCACCGCTCTTTTCTGCCAGTAAATCTTTGAGCGGCTGAATATCAGCCTCTTGCCATTGTCCGTCAAAGGTGGTTTTCGGTTGCGGTAAAAAATATTGCACGGGCAGGCCTTTGGCAAACAGACTATGCATTCCGGTAATCGGATCGCACACGGACATTGCGTGCCAAGTGTCGCCGTGGTAGCCCGAACGAATGGTGGCGAATTTGTAACGCTGGCTTTCACCTTTGGCTTGCTGATATTGCACCGCCATTTTCATCGCCACTTCCACCGCCACCGAGCCACTATCGGCAAAGAAAATTTTATCCAAGCCCGCAGGCAATAATCGCACTAAACGCTGCGCCAATTCGCCAGCGGGATCGTGGGTAAATCCACCGAACATAATATGGCTCATTTTCTCTAACTGATCTTTCGCCGCTTGGTTCAATTTCGGGTGATTATAACCGTGTAACGCCGCCCACCAAGAAGACATTCCATCAATAAGCCGCTTGCCATTTTTCAACGTGATTTCCACCCCGTCCGCACGTTCCACCGCAAACATCGGCGCATCGCTGTTAATGCGTGAATAAGGGTGCCAGATGTGGTTTTTATCGATATTAAGGAGGGATTGTTCTTGCATTTTTAACCTGTTATTTCAGCAAACTTTAGGGAGAACGATGTATTCGCCCGCATCTCATATCATTTGGGGTAGGGACGGACCTGTGTCCGTCCGTATATCATCATTAATTTTCGGGCGAACACATAGGTGCCCCCCTACATCAATATAAACGAACACTGCTCTTTTTCACCTATCATTTCAGTAAATTCTAGGGAGAACGATGTATTCGCCCGCCTCTCATATCATTTTTTGTAGGGACGGACCTGCGTGTCCGTCCGTAATAAGCATTAATTTTCGGGCGCACACATAGGTGCGCCCCTACACCAATATAATAGAGAACGAGCAATGCTATTTTTAACCTATAATTTCAGTAAATTCTAGGGAGAACCGATGTAGTCGTCAGTATCTCATATCATTTTTTGTAGGGACGGACCTGTGTCCGTCCGTATATCATCATTAATTTTCGGGCACACACATAGGTGCGCCCCTACACCAATATAATAGAGAACGAACACTGCTCTTTTTCACCTATCATTTAAGTAAATTCTAGGGATAGCGATGTACTCACCCGAATCTCATATTATTTTTGGTAGGGACGGACCTGTGTGTCCGTCCGTAATAATCATTAATTTTCGGGCGCACACACAGGTGCGTTCCTACATCAATACAATCGAAAACGAACACTACCCCCATTCCTGTGATAAATCAAGGCAAAATCCGCATATCGTTGCACAAGTAGGATAAGTTGATATAATCGCCCTTCCATTTTAACAAAGGAAAACCTTATGACATTAAAAACGCAAATACCTTTAACGTATTGGCAACGTGTAAAAGTGGCTTTTCAATATGTAATGCCGCAACTTTATTTAACCCAGCTTGCTGGTTGGTTTGCAAAGCAACGTTGGGGAGCGCTAACCCATTTAGTGATTAAATTATTCGCGAAAAAATACCAAGTCAATATGCAAGAAGCGCTGAAACCAAATTTTAATGATTATGCGACCTTTAATGAATTTTTTATCCGTCCTTTAGCGGAAGGGGCGAGAAAAATTGATGAAAATCCTACCGCACTTTGTTTACCCGCAGACGGCTGCGTGAGCCAGCTCGGGCATATTGATGAAGATCGTTTATTACAAGCCAAAGGACACGATTTTAGCCTTGCCGATCTGCTTGCCAATGATAAAGAATTGGTCGAGGCCTTTAAAAATGGTGAATTCGCCACAATATACCTTTCACCGAGAGATTATCATCGTGTACATATGCCTTGTGATGGCACATTACGCAAAATGATTTATGTACCGGGTGAACTGTTTTCAGTTAATCCATTTTTGGCAGAACACGTTCCGAATTTATTTGCTCGTAACGAACGCGTGATCTGCGTGTTTGATACGGAATTTGGGCAAATGGTACAAATTTTAGTGGGGGCAACCATCACAGCAAGCATCAGCACCCAATGGGCTGGCGTGATTAACCCACCGCGCAGCAAAGAGGTGAAAGTCTGGACATATAGCGGTGAAAATGCCGTGAAATTACGCAAAGGTCAAGAAATGGGCGCGTTCCAGCTTGGTTCTACGGTAATCAATCTATTCCAGCCAAACCAAGTGAAATTGGCAGAACAGTTGGCGGTTGATGTGCCAGTGCATATGGGCGAAGTGTTAGCTTATAAAAACACGATGTAATAAATCGCTTAATCAAACACATTTATTTTTAATAGAAGGAAAAAACAATGTCAGAACAATTTTTTAACCAAGTCGCTTTAGATGATGTTTCTGCCAAAGGCAGTTACGGTATCGGTTTACAAATCGGTCAGCAATTAGTTGATAGCAAATTAGCAGTCAAAGCAGATGCCGTGGCGAAAGGGATCTTTGATGCGTTAAATCAAAATGCGCTAGCGATTGATTTAAACGAAGTGAGCCAAGCCTTACAACAACTGCAACAACAAGCCGCAGAAGCAGCGCAAGCCCAATTCAAAAAAATTGAAGAAGAAGGCAAAGCCTATCTTGCAGAAAATGCGAAAAAAGACGGCGTGAAAGTAACAGATTCAGGCTTACAATATGAAGTGTTAGTGGAAGGTAACGGAAAAATCCCAAGCAAACAAGATCAAGTACGCGTTCATTACACAGGAACATTGCCAGATGGCACCGTATTCGACAGCTCCGTACAACGTGGCCAACCTGCTGAATTTCCTGTAAGCGGTGTAATCCCGGGTTGGGTTGAAGCCCTTTCAATGATGCCAGTTGGCTCAAAATGGAAACTCACCATTCCACACAACCTTGCCTACGGCGAGCGCGGCGCAGGTGCAGCAATCCCACCATTTAGCACCTTAGTGTTTGAAGTGGAATTGTTGGATATTCTTTAATTTATCTTCCGCATAAAAAAGACCTAGCTATTTCGCTAGGTCTTTTCTTTTCAGATTAGAAAAATTCTTGAAAAAACAACCGCACTTTGTTTTTTATCCTGTCGGTAGCGTTATACTAGAATAATTCTTATTGCTTAGGTAGAATGCTTACTTGTTAGCACAACCAGGTAAACTGCGATCCAAAACTTGTGTTCCTTCTGCAATATATTTTGTTCTAAATCCACTTTCTACAGAAATAACAACATCAGAAAGTGCGACTGCACATCGATCTGTTTCAATAGCTCTATCTACAGCATTTTTCATATATACGATACCAAATGTGGTTTTATCTTCACCTTTAACTCTTTCACCAAGAACTAATTTTCCTGAATTAAGATTCACATTTTTCGTACTAGCCAATGTAAAATCAGCTACTCTGTGAGTGACACAAGCACTCAACATTAATGTAGTGGCTGCAACAAAAATAGACTTCGAAATAAGTTTCATCGTTATACCTCATAAAATATATGTTAGAATCTTTGATATTATTTACTAGAGGAATATGTTTATCTAGTTATAAGTAGGTATAAAATACAATCAATAAAGGTGTTGACAAGTCAATAAGTGGTGAGCTATGAAAGTTAAAGACCAAATAAAAATGAGAAGAGAAGCTAATAAATGGACGCAAGAGGAAATGGCAAATAGGTTACATATGTCAACCAATAATTACGCAAAACTAGAACGTGGAGAAACGAAACTCAACCTTCATCGTTTAGAGCAAATTGCTAATGTATTTAATATTGATGTCATTGAGCTGATGAATTCTGGGGAGAAAAATGTCACTTTTCTTATGAATGATCACAATACAAATTATTATGGTAGCTCAGAAAAACAGATACAAGAAAATGAAAAACTACAATTAATCATCAACCACCAAAAAGAATTACTCTTGCAAAAAGACAACGAAATTAATGCACTAAAAACTCTCGTTGAGTTATTGCAGAAGAATACTATGCAAAAGACCTAGCTTGGCTAGGTCTTTTCTTTTCCAATTAGAAAAATTCTTGAAAAAACAACCGCTCTTTTATTTTCTTCATCTAGCTAAAATAACTCCTGTGGTTCAGAAGATTTTACACCACCGTTCAAACGCTCTAATAATTCAGGTGGTACATAATAACCTTTTTCCTCAACATAAGAGCGAGTAGGTTCTGTACCTTTGATGAAATACTCTTTACGCCCCTTTCCTGTGGAAAGTAGACCAGAAATGGTATCAATACTTTTTTCTATAATATTTTTCGGTATCGGGATCTCCCGTACAGGAATATTTTTCAAGCTCGCTTTCATATAAGCAACCCACGCAGGCATTGCGGTTTGTGCGCCGGCTTCGCCTTTGCCTAAATTGCGTTTGTTGTCATCAAAGCCAACATAAACCGCCGTGGTAATATTTGCCCCGAAACCGGCATACCAAGCCACTTTTGAATTATTGGTTGTCCCTGTTTTTCCACCAATATCAGAACGCTTAATTTGATTTGCCATTCGCCAGCTTGTACCTTTCCAACCTAGACCTTGTTCGCCGTAAATTGCGGTATTCAATGCACTACGAATTAAGAAAGCTAATTCACCACTAATTACGCGAGGTGCATACTGCACTTGATCG
Source organism: Avibacterium volantium (assembly GCF_900635775.1). NCBI lineage: Bacteria > Pseudomonadati > Pseudomonadota > Gammaproteobacteria > Pasteurellales > Pasteurellaceae > Avibacterium > Avibacterium volantium. Next base: position 2,184,719 of record NZ_LR134167.1, read on the forward strand.
TTGGCTTTTTTATCTTGCGCCATAAAATCAATTGCGTTTTCATCTAATTTTTTATTTTGGCGATCAAGTTCTGGAATATCATTAGGTTGCTCATCTTGATCTAGTTCTTCACCATTGGTGCTGCTATCCGTAGAAACTAAATTATCAGGCTTCTCTAAATCAAGGTTTTTAAACCCATCTAATTTTTCAGTTTCCCCATAAATCACAGGAATGTTATCACAGGTAACACAAGCAATTTGTGGATTCGCAACAAACAGCTCTTTGCCGCTATTATCAAGGATTTTTTCAATAAGGTAAGGATTTACCAAGAAACCACCGTTATCAAACACCGCATAAGCACGAGCCATTTCAAGTGGGGTGAATGAAGCTGCCCCTAAAGCAAGGGCTTCGCTAGCGAAATATTGATCACGCTGGAAGCCAAAGCGTTGCAAGAAATCGGCGGTAAAATCAATACCTGCCATTTGGATTGCACGGATCGCAATCATATTTTTGGATTGCCCTAAGCCCACACGCAAGCGCATTGGGCCGTCATAACGATTTGGTGAGTTTTTCGGTGTCCACACCTTTTGCCCCGGTTTTTTGATCACGATAGGGGAATCTTGTAGCACGCTTGATAAGGTTAGCCCTTTTTCTAATGCGGCAGCATAAATGAAAGGCTTGATTGATGACCCCACTTGCACTAAAGATTGAGTAGCGCGGTTAAATTTGCTTTGCTCAAAGCTAAAGCCGCCCACTAAGGCTTCGATCGCACCATTATCACTATTTAATGAAACTAAGGCAGAATTTACTTCTGGCACTTGAGAAAGTTGCCATTCACCATTACCACGCTGACGCAACCAAATTTGTTCGCCTGCTTTTGGTTGTCTTTTGCCTGCCCAGCGCATTGCTGCCGGGGAAAGCGTGATGCTGTTGCCATCATCTAATAATACTTTTGCGCCCGCTTTGCTAGTTTCCAATACGGCAGCTGGCACTAAAGGCGCTGAATTAGGCAATTTTTTTAGCGCATCAATAATTTTATCTTCGTCCCAAGCGGTTTCGCCCTTTTTCCATAACACAGCCGCACCGCGGTAGCCGTGGCGCATATCATAAGCGAGCAAATTATCACGCACGGCTTTTTGCGCTTCGGCCTGATCGGCAGAAAGCACGGTAGTATAAACTTTATAACCACTAGTATAGGCGTTTTCTTCGCCAAAACGTTTCACCATTTCTTGGCGTACCATTTCGGTAACATAATCCGCTTTAAAATCTAACTGTGCACCGTGATAGCTCGCTACGATAGGCTCGTTAATGGCTTCATCATATTCCGCTTTGCTGATGTATTGCATTTCTAACATTCGCCCTAGCACCACATTACGGCGTGCCGTTGCACGTTTAAGAGAATAGAGCGGATTCATTGTGGAAGGCGCTTTTGGCAAGCCTGCGATCACCGCCATTTCTGATAAGGTGAGCTGATCGAGCGATTTCCCGAAATAGGTTTTCGCAGCCGCCGCCACACCATAAGCGCGATAGCCAAGGTAAATCTTGTTCAAATATAGTTCTAAAATTTCATCTTTGCTTAGGGTGTTTTCAATTTCAATCGCTAAAATGGCTTCTTTCGCTTTACGCACGATATTTTTTTCTGGCGTTAAGAAGAAGTTACGCGCGAGCTGTTGAGTAATGGTACTCGCCCCTTGTGAAGCACCGCCTTTAGTAATCGCAACACTCACCGCACGAGCAATGCCCACAGGATCTAAACCGTGATGTTCATAAAAACGGCTATCTTCTGTGGCAAGCACCGCCTCAATTAATTTTTTTGGCACGTCATTCAGTTTCACGGGAATACGGCGCTGTTCGCCCACTTCACCAATGAGTTTGCCGTCAGCGGTATAAATCTGCATCGGTTGCTGTAATTCCACGGTTTTTAGGGAATCTACACTTGGCAAGCCTGATTTTAGTTGAACATAAATAATTCCTGCGACAACACAGCCTAAAATGATCATTGTCAGCAAGCTACTTAAAATTAATTTTGCGATCCGCATCGTAAAATTCTCTCTTCATTCGTGCAAAATTGAAAAAAATCAGAAAAACTAAAACCCGAAATTTTAGCTTAACTACTTCCTTAAAACGTAAGTATAAAGTTTAGTCAAGGAAATCCAAAGCTAAAAGTGCATTTAAAATGAATATTTAAGTAGGAAGAATGAAGAAAACGAACAATTTCACCACACAAAAACAAGTTGGTGTGTGGAAACAAGGTGAAAATTATGAATGTGTTTGGTTTGATGAAAAAAATCAACCACAAGCCTGTACCCTATCTTCACCAATTTCCTTGCCACAACTTGCCGCACAGCTTATACCACAATCAAGCAATAATGCCTTGAAAACAATAAAATTTATCACCGCAATTTCACCACAATACACTTGGATCAAAAATCTGTTATTGCCACAAATTTTAACTGCCGCAGAATGTGAGCAACAATGTCGATTTTTATTATCGCAAGAATTGCCCCTTCCCCTTGAAGAAATCTGGTTTGATTATCAATCAGAACCGCTCAAGCAAGGCTTCAAACTAAGTATTTTTGCCATAAAAAAACAAACTGCCTTGGATTATCTCAACGCTTACGCCCCTTTTCCTATTCAAGTATTGGATTGCTGTATCCACGCGATAATCCGCGCCTTTCAATATCTCACAGGGGCTAGCACGGAAAAACAGGTGCTTTTTCTTTACCGAGATAAGCAACACACCTTTGCCGTTCAGCCCAACGCCTCAGCGGTTCAATTTATACAACAAACTGACAAAAATCTCACCGCACTTGCTGAAATGTTCTGCCAGCGTTATTCCTTGCAGCCTGAGCAAATTTATTACTATTGCGATGATTTACCAAACGCCTTGCCTGATCACTGGCAGAAAGTCGAAACGGATTTGCCCTTTATCGCCTTAGGCAATGCCTTATGGCAACAATCTTTCTGGCAACAGAAAGGAGAAACAAATGGCGATTAATTTGCTACCGTGGCGACTGGCAGCACATCATAAAAATATGAAAAAATTATTACTGCGAGCGGGAATTTGCTTCGCCATAAGCCTGGCTTGCCACCTTGCGATGCTCAACGTTTTACAAGCAGAACAAGCCATCGCGCCACAAAAGAATGCGCAATATGAAACACTTTCTCAAAATTTAAACCAAACTATTGAGCAGATTAGTGCCTTAAGACAACACTATGTTTATCAGCAAGAACAACAAAGTTTGCCATCGCAAGAGGTTATTCAATTTTTAGACTGGCTTGCTGCGCTTCCTTTGCAACAAGGAGAATTAAATGACGTGGCGCTTACGCAAGAAAAATTATTGCTCAATGGTTTTACAGAAGATCAACAAGAATTTGAGCAATTACAGCAACGCATCACGCAATTAGCGCTATTTAGCCATTCACAACTCACACAATTTCAGCCCACAGGTTCACAGCTGACTTTTGAATTTCAATTAAAAAATGAACAAGATGATGAAGCAAATTTTTAATAATCCGTATAATTTACTCGGCAAGCTCGCCCAGCTTTCAGCTACCAAGCAATACGCTCTATTACTGATTTTTACCTTTTTGCCTCTGTCTTTTTGGATTATGGAATATCAGCAAATTCAACAACAAAATAGCCAAACAGATCGCCAAATTCTGCAATTAGAACAAGATTTGGTACATCAAAAACAAATTTTAAGCTCACTACAACAAAATACACAAAATACGTTTACGCCTGAACTCACAAGCGATATTGCCCAAATAAATCAAGTTTTGCGTCCACAGGATTTTCAACTACAAGTAAAAAATAGCCAATGGGATTTTTACCAATCTCCTTATTTAACAATGCAATTAATCGGCAATTTCAATAAGTTACGTCAATTTTTGACCGCACTTTTAGAACGCACGCCGCAACTCAATGTATTACAACTGCATATTTACAAAACACGCGAAAACCCGCTTTCACAACTCTCGCTAATCACAGAAGTTCGTTTTAAACTTTCTTTACCCAAGGATAAACAATGAAAAAAGCGTTTCTTTTTCTCATACTGCTCAGCCCCTTTGTTTCTGCACAAGATCCTTTTGATAAAACACAGCGCACAGCACAGGCGGCAATCATCGCTCAGCCAAGTTCTACAAATTGCCCTACACATAAAAAAATCTTGGCGGAAGAGGCTTCTTTTCAACAGCTCAAGTTAGTTGGAATCATTCAGTTTCCAGAAAACAGCAAAGCAATTTTTACTGATAAAAATCAACAAGTTATGCTTATTCAAAAGGAAGAGGTGGTTGCACAAGAAAGATTGCAGATTAAGGATATTTCACCACAGCAAATTACACTTTTTGACTGTATGCAATCACAATTTGTTTATTTAACCTTTTAGGAGAAAAAAATGCGATTATTAAAGTGCGGTGCGTTTTTTCTGAGTTTTTCATTATTTGCCAGCGCAAGCGAAAAACCAAGCGAAACCTTTTCAATTCGCTTACAGCAAGCCCCTTTGGTACAGACCGTGCAACAGCTCGCAGCACAACAGAAGGTTAATTTAGTGATCGATGACGAATTGCAAGGTTCAATTTCGTTACAACTGCAACAAACAACCCTCGCGCAATTTTTGCAAGTGGTTGCCAAAATAAAGCAGCTCCAATTCTGGCAGGAAAACGGTATTTATTATCTCAGTAAAGCCCCACAAAATTCTTCGCCAGAAGTAGCCAATAATCTTCCTACTGAATTTGTAGATACATTGCCTGAGCCAGCACTTCCCAGATTATCAACAATGACAATAAAATTGCACTATGCCAAAGCGTCTGAAGTGATGAAAACGCTCACTTCGGGCAGTGGCTCGTTGCTTTCAGCAAATGGCAGTATGAGTTTTGATGATCGCAGTAACCTATTGATTATTAAAGATGAAAAAGCCATATTAAACCAAATGAAACGCTTGGTTACGGAAATGGATAAGCCCATTGAACAAATTGCTATTGAAGCGCGCATTGTTACTATTAGTGATGAAAGTTTGAAAGAACTTGGCGTGCGTTGGGGGATTTTTACGCCAACAGATGCCAGCCATAAAGTAATGGGTAGCCTGAATGCGAATGGTTTTGCCAATATTACTGATAATCTCAACGTCAATTTCGCTACCACCAACACCCCAGCAGGCTCGGTGGCGTTGCAGATTGCCAAAATTAATGGAAGATTGCTTGATTTAGAATTAACCGCCTTGGAGCGAGAAAATAGCGTAGAAATTATCGCTAGCCCAAGTTTGCTTACCACTAATAAGAAAAGTGCGAGTATTAAGCAAGGGACGGAAATTCCTTATGTGGTGAATAATAATAAAAATGACAGCCAGAGCATTGAGTTTCGCGAAGCGGTGCTGGGGCTAGAAGTAACGCCACATTTATCCAAAAATAACGGCATTTTGTTGGATTTGGTGGTGAGCCAAAATGCCCCTGGTGGGCGTGTGGCTTATGGCGAAAACGAAGTCATTGCTATTGATAAGCAAGAAATTAACACGCAAGTTTTTGCACAAGATGGGGAAACCATTGTGCTAGGTGGTATCTTTCACGATACCATTACCAAAGCCTTAGATAAAGTGCCTGTGCTGGGTGATATTCCTGTGATTAAACGCTTGTTTAGTAAAGAAGTAGAGCGTCATCAAAAACGGGAATTGGTGATTTTCGTCACACCGCATTTGATCAAAAAAGGGCAACAGGCCGAAAAACAAAGTGCGGTGAAAAATCCGCCAAAAAATCACCGCACTTCGTCATCTTCTAGCAAGATTTCGCACAAATCTGGTAAATAAATCTGCTTTGACGGTTGAAAAAGGTGGGCATTTATTGAGATAATCCCCATTATTTTTTGGGTGATCTTTTAGCAACCATATTCGATTTTGTGGTTGTCTTTTTATTTGTCGGAAAGATCAATTATTTTAAATTTTATTAAAGAAGAACAACGAAAAATGGCAGAGAAACGTAATATTTTCTTAGTAGGCCCAATGGGAGCAGGGAAAAGCACTATTGGTCGTCAATTAGCGCAAATGTTAGGAATGGATTTTATTGATACAGATGCGGAAATTGAACAACGTGCTGGCGCTGACATTAGCTGGATTTTTGATGTTGAAGGTGAAGAAGGCTTCCGCAAACGCGAAGAACGTATTATTAATGAATTAACACAAAAACAAGGCATTGTGCTTTCCACAGGCGGCGGTGCGGTGATGTCAAAAGAAAACCGTAATCACCTTTCTGCCCGTGGCATCGTGATCTATTTAGAAACCACGGTGGAAAAACAATTCCAACGTACTCAACGTGATAAAAAACGTCCATTATTGCAAGATGTGGAAGATCCGCGTCAAGTGTTAGAAGATCTATCAAAAATTCGTAATCCGCTCTATCAAGAAGTGGCGGATATTACCTTACCTACTGATGATCAAAGTGCCAAAGTAATGGCAAATCAAATTGTTGATTTAATTGAAAATATCAACGGCTAATTAAGCAAAAGGAAAAAATGATGTTGTGCGTAAATGTTGAATTAAAAGAACGCCGTTATCCTATTTATATCGGCGCAGGCCTGCTTTCTGATCCGAGTGTTTATCCCCTAAAATCGGGTGATAAAGTGATGATCGTGAGCAATCCAACTATTGCACAACATTATCTTGCGCAGGTAACGAAAACCTTGGCGGAATTGGGCTGTCAGGTTGATCACCTGTTATTGCCTGATGGGGAACAATACAAAAATCTTGAGTCGCTTAATCTGATTTTTACCGCCTTATTAGAAAAAAATCACGGCCGCGATACCACCTTAATTGCTCTAGGTGGCGGTGTGATTGGTGATGTAGTGGGCTATGCCGCAGCTAGTTATCAACGTGGTGTGCGTTTTATCCAAATTCCAACTACCTTACTTGCGCAAGTGGATTCTTCTGTGGGGGGGAAAACCGCAGTTAATCACCCTTTAGGTAAAAATATGATTGGGGCGTTTTATCAGCCTTGCACCGTGATTGTCGATACGCTCACCTTGAATACCTTGCCAAAACGCGAAGTCAATGCTGGTTTAGCGGAAGTGATTAAATATGGCGCGATTTTAGATTATCCTTTCTTTGAATGGCTAGAACAGCACATTGATGAATTGGTTGCTCTTGAACAAGCGCCGTTGCAGCAATGTATCGCACGTTGTTGTCAAATTAAAGCGGACGTGGTGGCAAGAGATGAAACAGAAAAAGGCGATCGCGCATTGCTCAACTTAGGCCATACTTTTGGCCACGCCATTGAAACCCATTTAGGCTATGGGCAATGGCTACATGGTGAAGCCGTAGCCGCGGGTTCAATGATGGCGGCTGCGCTTTCTGAAATGTTAGGGGATTTATCAGTGCAAGATGTCGGGCGTTTAGAAAAGCTCTTTGCACGCGCTAATTTGCCAACCCTTTCGCCAGATACAATGCAACCCGAAGATTATTTACCGCATATGATGCGCGATAAAAAAGTGCTAGCAGGCAAGTTACGCCTTGTATTGTTAAAATCGCTCGGGCAAGCTTATGTGGCGAGCGATAGCGACAAAGATCTTGTTCTCGCCGCCATTGCACGTTGCACACAAACTGACTGATCTCAATGTATCCTGATGCGACAATTTTCCCACAACAAAAATACCGCCCTTTTCTAAAATGGGCGGGGGGAAAGTTTCGTCTTACGGATCAAATCAATAAATTATTTCCTAAGAAAAAACAATGTCTTATTGAACCTTTCGTGGGGGCAGGGGCTGTTTTTTTGAATAGCCAATTTGAACGCTATATTTTGGTGGATATTAATGCGGATTTGATCAATCTATTTAACACCGTTAAACAAGATGTCAATTTGTATATTGAAGCGGTGAAAACCGTCTTTTTTCACCCTGATGCGAATACGCCAGACTATTATTACGCACGGCGCGCTCAGTTTAATCAATCCACCAATAACTTTGAGCGTTCTGTGTTGTTTTTGTATCTCAATCGCTTTGGATTCAATGGCTTATGTCGTTACAACAGCAAAAACGAGTTTAACGTGCCATTTGGACGCTATAAAACTCATTATTTCCCCGAAATTGAGCTACGCTATTTTGCCCATAAAGCACAAAGTGCGGTGTTTATTTGCGCAGATTTTCACGAAGCCTTTAAATTTGCTGATGAAAATTCCGTGATCTATTGCGATCCGCCTTATGCACCGCTCAAACAAGAAAGCAATTTCACCAGTTATGCTGGCAATGAATTTTCGTTAGACCACCAGAAAGCCTTGGCTGAATTGGCACACCGCACAGCAAGGGAACGACAAATTCCGGTGCTAATTTCTAATCACGATACCAAATTTACCCGTCAAATCTACCACGGGGCGAAAATTAAACGCTTAAAAGTGCAACGCTCTATCAGCCAAGCTTCGCACAAACGAATTAAGGTAAACGAGCTGATCGCCAGCTTTCACGGGCAAAAGACTCAACGTGGCTGAGTGATTAAGGCGGGATTGACTTTAAATTGAAGTTGCTGAATCTGCGGATTTAGGCCCTGCACTTTTGCCAAGAGATCTTTTTCTTTGAATAACAAACTTTGGCGTACCATCGCATTTGCCACTTCAATCACCAACGTGGTTTCGGAAAAATTGGCAACACGATAAAAGCCTTTAAATTGATTGGGAAATAGGCGTTCTACTTGCTCGTTCAGTTGTTGTAACAAAATGCCTTTTTGCATAATTTTGCCTAGGCTGGAATTTTCTAGCACATCTTGTACGTTGGTTGGTTTACTGTATCGCATCGCTTGTTTTCGGCTTTTTTGCCCTAATATTACACATCAGAATAAGACATTGTAGTGATTTTCCGCTACAATAACAGCGAATTTTTAATTAAAAATAAGTTACCGAATGATTTCATCTAAAAGCACACAGCATTTTTGGTCGCAATTACTACTCAGTATGATTGCGATCTTTGCCTTGCCTAATGCGCAAGGCGTGGAAAATGCTGGGCTTGCCTGTGAAAACTATTCGCGCGAACAGCGCCAAATGCAACAGCTTGCTTGTCATCAGCGAGTTGCTCACAAACAAATTATTCAACAGCAACAAAAACCAAGCAAAAAAAGTTTTGTTGCGCCGAAAATTCTCACTAAAAAAGCACCGCACTTTGTTTTTCCTGTACTCAGTGCCGCCACGCCGATCCGTGCAGGCCCTACGGCTTAACCTTTCTTTCTAGTAAATACCTTTTAACTGATTTCAGCAACCGCTGAAATTGAATTTAACCTATTGATATAAAAGAAATAAAATTATGTTTAGAACTATTTTTACAAAAATTTTTGGTAGCCGTAATGATCGCATTCTGCGCCGTTTGAATAAACAAGTGATCAAAATTAACAAAATGGAGCCGGAGTTTGAAGCCTTAAGCGATGAACAGTTGCAAGGCAAAACAGCAGAATTTCGTGAGCGCTTAAAAAATGGTGAAAGCCTACAAAGCTTATTGCCAGAAGCCTTTGCCACCGTGCGTGAAGCGAGTAAACGTGTACTAGGTATGCGCCATTTTGATGTGCAGCTCATTGGCGGTATGGTGCTGAATAATCGTTGCATCGCAGAAATGCGCACAGGGGAAGGGAAAACCCTTACCGCAACCTTGCCTTGCTATCTTAATGCTTTAACAGGAAAAGGCGTTCACGTTGTTACGGTGAATGATTACCTTGCGCGCCGCGATGCGGAAACTAACCGCCCATTATTTGAATTTTTAGGGATGACCGTTGGGGTAAACGTGCCGGGCTTGCCAGCAGAAGAAAAACGTGCTGCCTATGCTGCGGATATTACCTATGCCACTAACAGTGAATTAGGTTTTGATTATTTGCGTGATAATTTAGCTCATTCAGCACAAGATCGCTTCCAAAAAGAGCTTTATTACGCTTTGGTTGATGAAGTGGATTCTATTTTGATTGACGAAGCGCGTACACCGTTGATCATTTCAGGGCCTGCGGAAGACAGTTCAGAACTTTATATTGCCATTGATAAATTGATTCCTCATTTAATCAAACAAGATAAAGAAGACACCGAAGAATACCAAGGTGATGGTGATTACACCTTGGATCTGAAAAGCAAACAGGCGTATCTCACAGAACGTGGGCAAGAAAAAATCGAGCAATGGCTGATTGATCAAGGCCTGATGCAAGAAACCGAATCTCTGTATTCCCCTGCTAAAGTCACGTTGTTACACCACGTTTATGCCGCATTGCGCGCCCATACATTGTTTGAACGTGATGTGGATTACATTGTAAAAGATGGCGAAATTATCATTGTTGATGAGCATACAGGACGCACAATGGCAGGTCGCCGTTGGTCAGAAGGTTTACACCAAGCTATTGAAGCAAAAGAAGGTGTGCCAATTCAAAATGAAAACCAAACGGTCGCTTCTATCACTTACCAAAACTATTTCCGTCTTTATGAAAAATTAGCCGGAATGACAGGGACAGCGGACACCGAAGCCTTTGAATTCCAACAAATTTATGGCTTGGAAACCATTGTGATCCCAACTAATCGCCCAATGATTCGCGATGATCGCACGGATTTAATGTTTGAAAATGAACAATACAAATTTGCTGCGATTATTGAAGAAATTAAGGATTGCATTGCGCGTAACCAACCCGTGCTGGTGGGAACGGCGTCTATCGAAAAATCAGAATTGCTATCTGATGCTTTAACCAAAGCAGGCATTAAGCATAGCGTATTAAACGCAAAATTCCACGCCCAAGAAGCGGAAATTATTGCCAATGCAGGTTATCCTGGGGCAGTAACCATTGCCACCAATATGGCAGGACGTGGTACAGATATTGTGCTTGGTGGTAACTGGAAAGCTGAAGTGGCGAAATTGGATAACCCAACAGAAGCGCAAATTGAAGAAATCAAAGCCAAATGGCAAGAACGCCACGATATTGTAAAACAAGCGGGTGGCTTGCATATTATCGGTACGGAACGCCACGAATCACGCCGTATTGATAACCAGCTGCGTGGACGTTCAGGCCGCCAAGGCGACCCAGGTTCATCACGTTTTTACTTATCCTTAGACGATGCGTTAATGCGTATTTACTTAAACGAAGGTAAGCTCAATATGATGCGCAAAGCCTTCAGCACACCAGGTGAAGCAATGGAATCGAAATTGCTCACGAAAGTGATCGCTTCTGCGCAAGCAAAAGTTGAAGCGCATAACTTTGACGGTCGTAAAAATCTATTAGAATTTGATGACGTTGCCAACGATCAACGCCACGCGATTTATCAACAACGTAATGAGCTGTTGGATAACGAAAACATCGCTGACACCATTGAAGTGATCCGCCAAGATGTCTTCAACAGCGTGATTGATCAATATATTCCACCAAATTCCTTAGAAGAAATGTGGGATATTCCGGGGCTAGAACAGCGTTTAAGACAAGATTTCGCTTTAGACTTACCAATCAGCCAATGGTTGGAAGAAAATAATGCCTTGCACGAAGAAACCTTGCGCGAGCGTATTATTGACGCGGCAGTTGCGGAATATAAACGTAAAGAAGAACTGGTTGGTTCAGAGTCAATGCGTCATTTTGAAAAAGGTGTAATGCTGCAAACCCTTGATGAACTTTGGAAAGAACATTTATCTGCAATGGATCACCTACGCCGTGGTATTCACTTGCGTGGCTATGCACAAAAAGATCCAAAACAAGAGTATAAAAAAGAATCTTTCCAAATGTTCACGGATATGCTTGATTCCTTGAAATTGAGTGTGATTACCACCTTAAGCCGAGTTCAAATTCGTACTCAAGAAGAAATTGAGCAAGCAGAAAGATTGCAGCAAGAAATGGCAGCGCGTGAGCAAGCAAAAATGCAATATAACACCGCTGATGATCAGCAAGCTCAAGGAGAGCAAACGCCATTGCCACCATCAGATCGTAAGATTGGGCGTAATGAACCTTGCCCTTGCGGTTCTGGTAAGAAATACAAACATTGCCACGGCAATCGCGCGGCGAAATATAGTTAATCCATAAAATATAAAGTGCGGTGAAAAATTTTTGATTTTTTTACCGCACTTTTGATTAAGGAGAAAAAATGGCGAAACCCATTATCCAAGTAGCAGCAGGTATTATTCGTAATGAATTTGGGCAGATTTATCTCACTCAACGCCTTGAGGGACAAGATTTTGCTCAAGCCCTAGAATTCCCCGGTGGAAAAGTTGATAAAGGTGAAACACCCGAACAAGCTCTTGCTAGAGAGCTAGAAGAAGAAATTGGTATTCATATTCTCAACGCCAGCTTATTTGAGCGTTTTACCTTTGAATATCCGTCCAAGATCATTCAATTTTCTTTTTACCTTGTAGAACAATGGGTGGGTGAACCCTTTGGACGAGAAGGGCAAGAGGGAATGTGGATTGCGCAATCTGAACTTGATGCCAGCCAATTTCCCCCAGCGAACAGCAAACTTATTCAACGCTTATTGGCTGAAAATGCATAATTTATCGATAACAAAAAAAGCATTATGTGGACAACATAATGCTTTTTCATTTCACTCCTTAACAACAAATATCCTGAACCACAAATTGCAATGAATGGCGTTCGTGTAAGCGGAATTTTCGCTGTTTCAAACGTTTTAATCTTAAAGCTCGCACTTGCGATAAACGGAAGAGTTTAGTGTTGTTTTTCTTCAAAAATGTTTTTCTTTTTACTGCCATAATATCCTCTATTTTCTATCAAAATTCACAGCCTAAGGGAAACGCCCTAAATTATTTGCTGCGTTGTGGTAAAGGTTTGTTTTGTTCTTCTTGGTTTTGCTGTACGCGGTGATAATTCACAATGCTGTTCATATATCGGCGAATATTTTCCACATATTGGAACGCTTCATAACCTCGTGCATAACCATATTTTAAATTTGTGTAGTAACGTTTTTCTGCCAGTAAAGGAAGATTTTTCTTCACATCAAGCCAGTTATCAGGATCACCGCCAAGGCTTTTCGTTAAACGGCGCACATCAAGTAAATGCCCTAGCCCCATATTATAAGCACATAAGGCAAACCAAATGCGATCTTCTTGGCGAATGGTATTTGGCATTTGCGCAAGTAATAAATGCAAATATTCCGCCCCCGCTTTAATGCTTTGCTCCGCATCTAAGCGATTGTTGATTTTCATTCGCTCCGCTGTCGCCTTAGTAAGCATCATCATTCCGCGCACCCCTGTTGGCGAAGTGGCTTCTGGGTTCCAATGTGATTCTTGATAAGCAATAGCAGCTAACAAGCGCCAATCTAAATCTCCTTTGTACTTATCAAAAAGAGCGGCATATTTCGGTAAAATTGTTTCTATCGCGTTTAAATAAGAACGAGTGTCCACATAATCAAACTGTGCAAGATGATTAAAATATTTTTCTTCAATGCGTGCAATAAGCCCTGTTTCAATGGCATTATTCATAAAATCAAGCAAGGCGGCTTGCAGCTCGTTATAAGTGTTATTCGCCAGATACCAATGAATGGTTGCTTCATCAGTAACATCAAAGGCAACTGCAAGCTGTGGCTTAATTTGTTGGGTAATGGAAATATCTATTGAGTTAGCAATGGTGTAATCAATTTTACTTTCCGCAACTTGCAGCAATAATTCTTCTTGGCTTTGATCCACTGTCGTCCATTGCAAATCAGGATATTGCTCTTTAAAACGATTAAGCAATACATTAAGCTCCGAACCTTTCGCCACCACTAAGCGACCATTTAATCTTGCTAGCGAATTCGGGCGATTTTCTCCTTTACGGTAAACCAGTTGCCACGAGGCAGAAGAATACGCCGGCCCAAGCTGAAACTGTTCTAATTTTTCAGGCTGATAAAGCAAATTCGCTGCGGCTAAATCAATTTGATGAGTGGATAACGCAGAAAACAGTGCTTGAACGCTATCCATTGGGCGAATATCCAATTCTACATTCAAATAATCGGCAAAGGCTTTCGTCAGTTCATATTCAAACCCCGTTGCGCCCTCCGAACCAATGAAATAAGAAATAGGATTATTCAGTGTGCCAACAATCAGTTTGCCTTTGGTTTGCACCATTGCATAAGGGTTATCTTCCGATTGCATTATGCGCTGCCACGGGAACACCATATCAATGGCCCATAATAATAAGGCAACGGCACTCACTATGCGTAAAAATAAACCTTTCAATCTCGCTCTACTCTATCATCACAACACATTTTATGTGTTTGGTTAAATTTAAAAGTGCGGTAAAAAATCATTAAATTTTGTACCGCACTTATCAAATTAAATGAAAATAAATTATGCCACTTTCGCCATTTCAAATTCGATCAACATCATTAAAATATGGATCACTTTGATGTGAATTTCTTGAATGCGATCGGCATAACGGAAATGTGGCACACGAATTTCTACATCGGCAAGCCCTGCCATTTGTCCGCCGTCTTTGCCTGTCATTGCGATGACTTTCATTCCTTTGTCTTTCGCGGCTTTAATGGCATTTAAAATATTTTTGGAATTGCCTGAAGTGGATAAGCCAAACAGCACGTCGCCTTTTTGCCCTACTGCTTCAATATAGCGAGAGAACACATAATCATAGCCAAAATCATTACTCACGCAGCTTAAATGGCTGACATCAGAAATAGCAATGGCTGGGTAGCCGGGGCGATTTTCGCGATAGCGCCCTGTTAGTTCTTCGGCAAAGTGCATAGCATCACAATGGGATCCGCCATTACCGCACGAAAGCACTTTTCCGCCTTGTTTAAAGCTATCGGCAATTAACAACGCAGCTTGTTGAATTAATTCGGTATTTTTTTCATCATTGACGAATTTATTAAGCACGTCCTGCGCTTCGTTCAGCTCGGCTTTAATTTGATCTAAGTACATTTTGTTCTCCTTTTGAGATAATGCATTAAAGTTAAAATGGCGTTAATCTATCACGATTTTGCCATTAATTCATTATATTTCCGTGCCTAGGGTTGTAACGCTTGAAGCAATTCTGTAACAAAATCCAACCGCACTTTGTTATCGGTTAAATCACGCTGAAATCTAAATTTCGTTGGGCCGTCAAAGCGATACACCGCAGGGGATTGCTGAATAAGCTGCAAGAATTTTGTTGGATCAAGGCTCGCTTGAGGGGAAAACTCAATAAAGCCACCTTGTGCTGTCGCTTCAATACGAATGATCTGCAATGGCTTGGCTTGCAAACGCAGTTGGGCAATTTGTAATAAATTTTTGGCTGGCTGTGGCAATAGCCCGAAGCGGTCGATAAGCTCCACTTTTAATTCATCAAGCTCTTGTGTATTTTCTGCCCCTGCAATGCGTTTATAAAAACCAAGACGCATATTCACATCGCCTAGGTAGTCATCTGGCAATAAGGCTGGAATACGCAAATCAATTTCAACTTGGCGTTGGGTGAGTTCATCAAGAGAAGGTTCACGCCCATCTTTCAGCGCATTCACCGCACTTTCTAGCAGATCCATATATAACGAAAAACCAATACTTTCAATTTGTCCGCTTTGTTCATCACCCAACAATTCACCCGCTCCGCGAATTTCTAAATCTTGCGTTGCCAACATAAAGCCTGCCCCAAGATTATCCAAACTTTCCAAGGCTTCAAGGCGTTTTAACGCATCTTTTGTCATTGCTTTTGGCGGTGGCGTGAGCAAATAGGCATAGGCTTGATGATGCGAACGCCCCACTCGCCCACGCAGTTGGTGTAATTGCGCTAAACCAAAGCGATCCGCGCGTTCAATGATGATGGTGTTCGCCGTTGGAACATCAATCCCTGTTTCAATAATAGTGGAACAAACTAGCACGTTATAGCGCTGATGATAAAAATCAGACATCACACGTTCTAGCTCACGCTCTCGCATTTGCCCGTGTCCAATCACAATGCGCGCTTCTGGTACAAGTGCGGCAAGATTTTCGGCACAATTTTCAATGCTCGCCACATCATTATGCAAATAATAAACTTGCCCACCACGCAGAATTTCACGCAAAATTGCTTCACGAATAATTAAATCATCAGCCTGTCGCACAAAGGTTTTAATCGTTAAACGGCGTGCAGGTGGTGTAGAGATAATAGAAAGATCACGAATACCATTCATCGCCATATTTAAGGTGCGTGGAATTGGCGTTGCCGTAAGGGTGAGAATATCCACATTGGCACGCAGTTGCTTGATTTTTTCTTTTTGACGCACGCCGAAACGGTGTTCTTCATCAATAATCAGCAAGCCGAGATCCTTAAATTTCACTTCTGGCTGAATCAGTTTGTGCGTGCCGATTAGAATATCAATCTTGCCTTCCGCTAAATCAGCAAGCAGAGCTTTTTGCTCTTTCGCCGTTTTAAAGCGTGAAAGCACTTCCACATTCACTGGCAAGTTGGCAAAGCGATCTTTAAAATTTTCATAATGTTGCTGAGCAAGAAGCGTGGTCGGCACAAGCACCGCCACTTGTTTATGGTTCATCACTGCCAAAAATGCGGCACGCATTGCCACTTCTGTTTTACCAAATCCCACATCACCACAAACTAAACGATCCATCGCTTTCGGCTGCGTCATATCAGAAATTACCGCATTAATCGCCGTCATTTGATCCAAGGTTTCTTCAAAAGGGAAAGTGGCTGAAAACTGCATAAACTCATCGCGATCATAATGAAAGGCAAAGCCTTTTTGCGCTTCGCGGCGCGCGTACACATCAAGCAATTCAGCTGCCACATCACGAATTTTCTCCGCTGCTTTCTGGCGACTTTTCGCCCAAGCATCACTGCCTAATTTATGCAATGGCGCGGTTTCTTCCGAGCCGCCTACATAACGGCTAATCAAATGCAGTGAGGTTACCGGCACATAAAGTTTGGAATCATTAGCATATTGCAGTAGCAAAAATTCCGATTTTATTCCCGCATTTTCTAGCGTAACCAAGCCTGCATAACGCCCTACCCCGTGATCTAAATGCACCACAGGCTGACCAATTTTAAGCTCCGCTAAATGACGAATTAAGGTATCAGGGTTAACCGATTTTTGTCGATCTCGGCTGCGCTGTTGCACACGCTCGCCGAGCAATTCCGTTTCCGTAATCAACGCAAGAGAAGCCTTGCCTTTATCCACAATAAAACCACGATCTTGGCTACAAATCAGCAAACTTTGCTTTTCTTGCAAGTCTGAAAGATGCGCAATTTGTTTTGGTCTTAATTTCAGCGGACTGAGCAAATCAAGCAAGGTTTCGCGCCGCCCTTCTGTTTCCACACAAAAGACAATATCACCATTAAACTGCGTCATAAATTGTTGCAAAGGTAAGAGCGGTTCTTTTTGTTGCAATTTTAGGCTTAAATCAGGCAAGGCTTGCACAGGCAAGTTTTGCTGACGCACAGAAGCACGCGCCACTTTCTCCGTTTTCAGGGTGATTTTTGGAAAATGTTTGAGCTGATGATTAATTTGGTCAATGGGCAACCAAAGCTGATCTGGCGGTAATAAAGGGCGCATTGGGTCAACACGGCGGCTTTCATAACGCTGTTCACAATCTTGATAAAAACGCTCACCTTGTTGCTGGTTACTCTCAAAATCTACAAATAGCGTTTGTTCAGGCAAATAATCAAATAAGGTGGCCATTTTCTCAAAAAACAATGGCTGCCAATACTCAATCCCTGCTGCCAGAGTGCCTTTGCTAACCTGTTGATAAATATGCTCAGGATCACGGCGAATCTCACCAAAGGTATCACGAAATTTCGCGCGGAAAAATTCAATGCCTTTGCTATCGGTAGGGAACTCTTGCGCAGGCAATAAACGAATTGAAGGAATTTCTTCTAATGTGCGCTGCGTATCCACATCAAACGTGCGAATGCTATCAATCTCATCATCAAAAAAATCTAAACGAAAAGGCACCGCACTTCCCATTGGAAACAGATCGAGCAACGCCCCACGCAACGCATATTCGCCGTGTTCCAGCACCTGTTCCACCGCACGATAACCCGCATTTTCTAACTTCAAACGGAAATCATTAATCACAATGCGATCGCCTTTTTTAATCAACAACACATTGTGCTGCAAATACTCAGGCGGACAAATTTTTTGCATTAAGGTGCTGATCGGCAAAATGAAAATGCCGTTTTTGGCATTTTGCAAATGGAATAACGCACTAAGCCGTGAAGAAATAATGTCTTGATGCGGCGAAAAGCTGTCATAAGGCAAGGTTTCCCAATCAGGAAAAAAGGTAACAGGCTGCGAAACGAATTCCGCCAAAACTTTCGATAAACGCACCGCACTTCGCGTATCTGGCGTTACAACTACGGTAAGCCCTTGGTGGCTTTGGGCAATTTCTGCAAGGGCTAAGGTATCGCTACCTGCAATAACATTGGCTAAAATTTTGTGATCATTGGCTTGCGTTGGGATATTCAAATCAAAATACATCATAAGGCTAAGTGCGGTGCTTTTTTCATCTATTTTTACGGATTAAAATTGTGCCTAGTTTAGCGGAAATCCCCAAACTTGCAAAGGAAAACACTGTTTTTTTACACAGTATCAAAACTCAAATAATCCACCGCTCACTTTGACTGCCCCTATTTTAACCAGTTAAGCACCGAAGGCGGAAAAACGCTTGACGAAAGCCGATGAAATCTTTATATTCAGCCACTACTTCCCGATGGTGAGATGTCCGAGTGGTTGAAGGAGCACGCCTGGAAAGCGTGTATGTGCGAAAGTGCATCGGGGGTTCGAATCCCCCTCTCACCGCCATTCTATACTTTAAAATTCCCTTTTCTTTTCAATAAGTAAACGTATTTTTATCGTAAAAAAGGATTTATTCCTTAAAATAAATCCCTTAAACCATTTGTAGTCAATAATGATTAACCTTCAATTCCCTCAAACAATGCGGTGCTTAAATAGCGCTCTGCAGCGGAAGGGAGAATGGCGACAATCAGTTTATCGGCAAATTCGGGTAATTTGGCAAGGCGGTCAGCCGCTGCTACTGCGGCACCTGATGAAATGCCGGCTAGAATCCCTTCTTCCGCCATTAGACGGCGCGCGGTAGCAATGGCGGTTTCGCTATCCACACGTTCTACGCGATCGATTAAGGAAAGATCGAGATTTTTTGGGATAAATCCTGCGCCGATACCTTGAATTTTATGCGGGCCGGGTTTCACTTCTTCGCCATTTAAGGTTTGTGTGATCACTGGGCTTTCTTCAGGCTCAACGGCAACGGAAAGAATTTGTTTGCCTTGATCAAGTTTGATGGCTCGTGAAATTCCTGTGATTGTGCCGCCTGTACCCACGCCAGCGACCAACACATCAATTTTGCCGTCCGTATCATTCCAAATTTCCACGCCCGTGGTTTGGCGGTGAATCTCTGGGTTGGCAGGATTTTCAAATTGTTTCAGCATTACATAACGGTTTGGATCGCTTGCCACAATTTCTTCCGCTTTTGCAATGGCGCCTTTCATTCCTTTCGCCCCTTCGGTTAGCACAAGATTAACGCCCAAGCCTCTTAATAAGCGTTTGCGCTCAGAACTCATTGTTTCTGGCATTGTGAGCGTTAATTTATAACCGCGAGCGGCCGCCACATAGGCTAAGGCGATCCCTGTGTTACCGCTAGTGGCATCAACAATTTCTTTCTCTTTGGTGAGAATACCGTCTTTTTCCGCTTGCCAGATCATATTCGCACCAATGCGACATTTCACGCTAAAACTTGGGTTACGCCCTTCAATTTTCACTACAAGATTGCCATTATTGCCAAAATGTTTTAGGCGGACTAAAGGTGTGCGTCCGATGGAATAAGAATTATCGCTATAAATTGTCATTGTGTTCACCTGTTTAATTTGAATTAAAAGTGCGGTCATTTTTAGCATAGTTTTTCAGCAATAAAAAATAGCCGTTTGCTATATTTTATAACCAACGGCTATTTAGGCTTTAATTTCAATTAGTTAATAAAGCGGTCTGACTGATTTTTTAACGCTTCTCGCTGATTATTGACAATTTTCGCGCGACTATTTTGTGTTGATTTGTGATGCGGTTTAAATTCAAATAAGGCGTTATCGCGATACTTTTCCACCCACATTGCCGTTGCTCCGCATACTGCCACAGGAATAATCACCAAATTGATGATTGGCACAAAGGTACAAAAGGTAATTAAGCTGCCAAAGGTTAAACTTAGCGTGCGTGTTTCGCCCAATTCATTACGCATAATATGGAAAGGAATTTTGTGGTTATCAAAAGGGTAATCGCAATATTGGATCGCCATCATCCACGCAGTAAATAAAAAGGTCAGCACAGGCACGATAGACTGCCCTAATACAGGAATAAAACTTAGTAAAAACAAGGCGATAAGTTTTGGTAAGCTATACCATAATTTTTGCCATTCACGCCCTAACATTCGTGGAATATCTTTGATGAAATCCATTGTACTCATTTCAATGAGATTTTCGCCCGTGAGCATTTGCTCCACTTTTTCTGCGAGCAAGCCGTTGAAAGGGGCGGCAATAAAGCCTGAAAGGGTGGTAAAGGCAAAATAAAATAGGGTTAAAAGCATAAAAATAGATAACACGAGTAAAATGCCACTTAACCACGCCAACCAATCGGGAACATAGCTAATCAAGCTATCAATTAGCCCACCAATATTACTCATAAATAGCCAAAACAGCCCCGAAAGTAATAAAATATTGAGCAAAATTGGCATAATCACAAAACGTCTTAAGCCTTTTTGTGTAATCAAATGCCAGCCCATCACAAAATAGTGAAAACCTTGTTTAAGTTCCTTTGCTTGCAACATTACTTTTCCTAAAAAATCTATCTAATCAAATAAAAATGCGGTTTAGCATACAAAGTGCGGTGAAAAAAATCAATTTTTGCATATCACCGAATTTGCAAAATATGGTAAGCTATCAACCAATTTGTGCCGCCCTTTGGTTTAAAGTTGGGAGAAGACAAGTAATGGATTTGAATACTATTTTGATTATTTTAGGCGTCATCGCCTTGATCGCTTTAGTGGTTCACGGAATATGGTCGAACCGCCGTGAAAAATCGCAAATTTTTGAAAATGGCAAAACATTTAGCAAAGATTATCGCGTTCGCCAACCACAAGAAAATCTTGATCAGCAGGTTCAAAATGGAAATGCCGCACAAGCTGTGCCAGAAAGCCTTCAGCCAGCTCAGCAGCATTTAGATTTTGGTGCGGAACAACATACATTTTCTACATCTTCTACGCCTCAAAGAGAAGAACCCCAAAATGTGGAGCAGGCGGTTAATCAAATTAAAATTAGTTTGCCAAATGAGCCAGAACCTATTCAAGCCAATGTTGAACCCGTTGTGAGTTATCAAACCCCGCAAAATTTGGCAACGGCAACTATCTCTGAAATTGAAGCGACAATTAACGCAGATGAAGGAATTCACGCAGAACACAAATTATCTGAAGTGTTAGCCAGTGCGCCAGAAACGCAGATTCAAATTGAACGTGAACGCCCAACCGTAGAATTTGAAGAAGTGGCAGAAAGCACACCAGCTCAACAGGCAGAAGAACAGCAAACGAGCCAAGCCCAAGACTTCTTGATGCTTTATGTGGTATCACCAGAAAATCGTGATTTTAACGGCGCTGATTTAGCCAGAGTGCTTGATGATCTTGGTTTTATTTTTGGTCATCAACAAATTTACCACCGCCACTTGGATCTCAGCGTGGCAAGCCCTGTGTTGTTCAGTGCGGCGAATATTCAACAGCCTGGCACCTTTGATCCAAACAATATGGCAGATTTCTACACCGTAGGCATCGCATTATTTATGCAACTGCCGTCCCACGGTAACGATCTTGTTAATTTACGAATGATGATCCGTGCTGCCAAAACCCTTGCCGAAGAACTGGGTGGCTTTGTGCTAACGGATCAGCAAGAAATTTTTGATGAAAATGCGGAAAAAGCCTATTTGGCTAAAGTGAGTGCTTAAAAAGACAGAAAAAAGCACCGCACTTTCTTTTATCGCAACTGGCGGGCCACTGTGTCCGCCTTAATTATTTGCTCAATATCTAATATTCAGTAAAACAAAAGTGCGGTGATTTTTTAGAAGGAATTAATGATGACAGAACAAACCTTTGCCCAGCAAATTGAACAATTACGCCAGACCTTGCGTTACCACGAATATCAGTATCACGTTTTAGACGAGCCAAAAATTCCCGATGCAGAGTATGACCGCCTATTCCACCAGTTAAAAGCCTTGGAGCAGGCTCACCCTGAATTTGCCGACAGCCACTCGCCTACCCAGCGTGTGGGGGCAAAACCCCTTGCCGGCTTTGCGCAGGTAACCCACGAAATTCCAATGCTTTCCTTGGATAATGCCTTTTCTGATGAAGAATTTAATGCTTTCGTGAAACGTATCCAAGATCGCTTAGGCGTGTTGCCTGAGCCATTAACTTTCTGTTGTGAGCCTAAATTAGACGGTTTAGCGGTGAGTATTTTGTATGAAAATGGCGTGCTAACCCAAGCGGCAACCCGTGGTGATGGCACAACAGGCGAGGACATCACTGCCAATATTCGCACCATTCGCAATATTCCATTACAGCTTTTAACCGACAATCCTCCAGCACGTTTAGAGGTGCGCGGAGAAGTATTTATGCCACAAGCTGGCTTTGAAAAGCTCAATGAAATGGCGCTCGCCAAAGGGGAAAAAACCTTTGCCAACCCACGCAATGCGGCGGCGGGATCATTGCGTCAGCTTGATCCCAAAATCACTCGCCAACGCCCATTAATGCTCAATGCTTATGGTATCGGTGTGGCAGAAGGCGTGCTGTTACCCGATACCCATTTTGCCCGCTTGCAATGGCTGAAATCCATCGGTATTCCGGTTAATAAAGAAATTGAGCTATGTAATGGCGTGGAAAATGTGCTGAAATTCTACCGCACTATGGCAGAAAAACGTCCGCATTTAGGTTATGACATTGACGGCACGGTGCTGAAAATTAACGACATTGCCTTGCAAGAACAACTTGGTTTTATTTCCAAAGCGCCACGTTGGGCGATCGCCTATAAATTCCCTGCGCAAGAAGAACTCACCGTGCTAAACGATGTGGAATTTCAGGTGGGCAGAACAGGCGCAATTACGCCAGTGGCAAAACTTGAACCCGTGTTTGTGGCAGGCGTAACCGTAAGCAACGCCACCTTGCATAACGGCGATGAAATCGAACGTTTGAATATTGCCATTGGCGACACCGTGATTATCCGCCGCGCAGGGGACGTTATCCCACAAATTATTGGCGTAGTGGCAGATCGCCGCCCTGCCAATGCAAAACCGATTATTTTCCCGACGCATTGTCCTGTGTGTGGCTCGGTGATTGTGCGTATTGAGGGCGAGGCCGTTGCGCGTTGTACCGGTGGCTTGTTCTGCGAAGCACAGCGCAAAGAAGCGCTCAAACATTTTGTTTCGCGTAAAGCGATGGATATTGACGGCGTGGGCGCAAAACTTATTGAGCAACTGGTGGATCGTGAACTCATTCACACCCCTGCGGATCTGTTTAAATTAGACGAAGTCACTCTAATGAGATTAGAGCGAATGGGGCCGAAATCCACCGAAAATGCGTTAAATAGCTTAGAAAAAGCGAAAAAAACTACCCTTGCGCGTTTTATCTTTGCGCTTGGCATTCGCGATGTGGGCGAAGCCACGGCGCTCAATTTAGCCAATCATTTTAAAAATTTAGATGCGGTGAAAAATGCGACTATTGAGCAACTACAAGAAGTACCTGATGTGGGCGAAGTGGTGGCAAATCGCATTTTCGTATTTTGGCGTGAACCGCATAATGTGGACGTGGTAAACGATCTGATCAGCCAAGGTGTACATTGGGACGATGTGCAAGTGCAAGAAGTGGGTGAAAATCCGCTGAAAGGCAAAACCGTGGTTCTCACTGGTACACTCACCCAAATGGCACGCAACGATGCCAAAGCCTTATTGCAACAGCTCGGCAGTAAAGTTACTGGCAGCGTTTCCGCCAAAACCGATTATTTAATCGCAGGCGATAACGCAGGCTCAAAACTCAACAAAGCCCTTGAATTAGGCGTGAAAATTTTAACCGAAGAAGAATTTCTGGCTATCGCTAATTCAATTTAATTATGCTGCAAATAAAAGAGCGGTGAAAAATCTTGAAATTTTCCACCGCTCTTTTTATTTATAACATCAATGTATTACAGAATAAAACGACTTAAATCTTCGTTTTCTACCACTTCACCTAGGGCATCTGCAACGTAAGCGCCGTCAATGGTAACTTGTTCACCGTTCATATCACTGGCATTGAAGGAAATTTTATCCATTAAACGCTCCATTACCGTATGCAAACGGCGCGCGCCAATGTTTTCAGTTTTCTCATTGACACGGAAAGCGGCTTCGGCGATTTTCTTAATCGCATCTTGAGTAAAGGTAATATTCACGCCCTCCGTTGCCATTAAGGCTTTGTATTGTTCCGTTAAAGAGGCATTCGGCTCTGTGAGAATACGCTCAAAATCCCCAGCAGTTAATGCGGAAAGCTCCACACGAATTGGCAAACGCCCTTGTAATTCAGGGATTAAATCAGACGGGCGAGCCACTTGGAATGCACCTGAGGCAATAAATAAAATATGATCGGTTTTCACCATTCCGTGTTTAGTGCTCACCGTTGAACCTTCCACTAATGGCAATAAATCACGCTGTACGCCCTCGCGTGAAACATCAGCACCACTGTATTCGCCTTTTTTACAGATTTTGTCAATCTCATCAATAAAGACAATGCCGTTTTGTTCTACTGCATCAATGGCTTTTTGTTTAAGTTCTTCAGGATTAATTAATTTCGCTGCTTCATCATCAACTAAGGCTTTGAACGCATCTTTAATTTTCATTTTGCGGGTTTTGGTTTTGCCGCTCGAAAGATTTTGGAACATTGACTGCAACTGGCTCGTCATTTCTTCCATTCCCGGCGGTGCCATAATTTCCACGCCCATTGATGGTGCAGCAACATCAATATCAATTTCGCGATCATCAAGCTGTCCTTCACGCAATTTTTTGCGGAACACTTGACGAGTGCTGCTAT
Source organism: Avibacterium volantium (assembly GCF_900635775.1). NCBI lineage: Bacteria > Pseudomonadati > Pseudomonadota > Gammaproteobacteria > Pasteurellales > Pasteurellaceae > Avibacterium > Avibacterium volantium. The sequence goes on from NZ_LR134167.1 coordinate 2,209,674, forward strand.
TGGTATCGTGATTTTCCACTTCACCCCATTGATTTTTCGCTGGTGGCAATAAGGCATCTAAAATGCGATCTTCCGCGGCTTCTTCTGCACGGAAACGATTTTTTTCGATTTCTGTTTGACGCACGAGTTTCATCGCACTGTCGGTGAGATCACGGATAATGGAATCCACTTCTTTCCCTACATAGCCCACTTCGGTAAATTTGGTGGCTTCCACTTTGATGAAAGGCGCATTGGCTAATTTCGCTAAACGGCGTGCAATTTCTGTTTTACCCACCCCTGTCGGCCCGATCATTAAGATATTTTTAGGGGTAACTTCGTGGCGTAATGGCTCTTGTAATTGCATTCTACGCCAGCGATTACGCAACGCAATCGCCACCGCTCTTTTGGCATCGGCTTGTCCGATAATATGTTGATCTAATTCAGAAACAATTTCACGAGGTGTCATTTCAGACATAATGTAATCCTTTTGTGTAATCTATTTAACGCATTAAAGATAGAGAGTTAAGGCAATTCTTCAATGGTGAAATTTGTGTTGGTATAAACGCAAATATCCCCTGCAATTTTGAGCGATTTTTCTACAATTTCACGGGCTGAAAGATCGGTATTTTGTACTAACGCACGTGCCGCAGACATTGCATAGTTGCCACCCGAACCAATGGCCAAAATTTGATCTTCTTCAGGCTGTACCACATCACCAATTCCGGTAATGATCAGACTTTCTTTCTCATCTGCCACAATCAACATCGCTTCAAGTTTACGCAATGCGCGGTCGGTACGCCAATCTTTAGCTAATTCCACCGCACTTTTAAGCAAATGCCCTTGGTGCATTTCCAGCTTACGTTCAAATAATTCAAACAGAGTGAACGCATCTGCGGTGCCACCAGCAAAACCTGCCAACACTTTGTTGTTATATAAGCGGCGCACCTTGCGCGCGTTACCTTTCATTACTGTGTTGCCAAGGGAAACCTGACCGTCTCCGCCCACAACTACCTTGCCATTACGGCGTACACTTACGATCGTTGTCATAGAAGTTCCTTTTATTTTGGATAAAAATTTATCAGAGATATGGGGATAAAAAAGACAATTTCAAGTAGAAATAAACAGATTATTTTTTGATAACCAAATTGCGCTAATCATTTAGAGTAGAAGCAGCGGAAAAATTGCCTTTTATGGCTTAATTTTACTCCAAATTAGGCAAAAAAGATGCCAGCAAGAAAAGCGATAAACACGCCCATTCCCACATAATTATTATTTAAAAAGGCTTTGAAGCAGTCTTCACGGCGGCGATGGCGAGTGAGTTTACATTGATAAACGAAAAGCAATGCCGTAAGCGCAAGTAAAATAAAATAACTATAATGCAAATGGGATTGGTAGCCGATGAGAACGAGCAATCCTAAGGCAATAAATTGCAATAAGGCGATGATTTTATTGTCATATTGCGCAAACAAAATGGCGGTGGATTTCACCCCGATGCGCAAATCATCATCACGATCCACCATCGCATATTGCGTATCATAAGCCACCGTCCAGGCTAAATTCGCCACAAACAGCAGCCAACATTCTAAGGGCAGTTGTTCAACTAACGCCCCATAAGCCATTGGGATAGACCAACCAAAGGCTGCGCCTAAGAAAAATTGCGGAAGGTGGGTATAGCGTTTCATAAAGGGATAAATAAAGGCCAACAGCACCGCAATAAAAGACAAGCCAATGGCGTAATAATTCAGAAATAGCACCAAAATAAAGGCGCAGAATATCAGCCCTGCAAAAAGTAATTTAGCTTCCTTTTCGCTGACTTTTCCCGTTGCTAAAGGACGCTGTGAAGTGCGTTTCACTTTGCCGTCAATATGACGATCCGCATAATCATTAATCACGCAACCTGCTGCACGCATAATGATTACGCCGAGTACAAATACTATTAGCACCGAAATAGGCGGAAAATTTTTCTCTGCCAAAAACAATGCCCAAAGCGTTGGCCACAATAACAATAATGTGCCAATGGGTTTGTCAAAACGCATTAATTGCGCGTAAGCAGTGAGTTTTTCCGAAAGTTGAGGCATAGTCCTAAATCAGCTAAATCAAAAGTGCGGTTATTTTACTTGAAAAAATCGCAAAGGTCTTGAACAAATTGATCTATGTCAATAAGATAGCGCATTATTTCACGCATAAATAAAAATAAGGAAAAAAATGACCGCACTTAGAGAAATCACGCCACAGCAGGCTTGGCAAATGATGAACGAAGAAAATGCCACACTGGTGGACATTCGCGATTTCCCCCGCTTTACTCATAGCCACCCAAAGGGCGCGTTTCACTTGACCAACCAAAGCTATGGCGAATTTCAGCAAAAAGTGGATTATGATGATCCCATTATCGTCAGTTGCTACCACGGCATCAGCAGCCGCAATGTTGGCGCATTTCTTATCGAGCAAGGCTACGATAATGTGTATAGTATGCAAGGCGGTTTTATGGGCTGGGAACAAGCAGACTTACCGCTCGAAGGCGAAGCGGTGAAAGAGAGCTAGACAAAAAGTGCGGGTGAAAATTCACCCGCTTTTTTATGGCTAAAAATACGGAAAAAAGCACCGCACTTTAAAATAAAAAAGGATTGAACATCATGCTCAATCCTTTTCTTTGGAATAAATTATTTTACTTTGCTTTCTTGAATAATCGATAAAATCCCTTGTCGTTTACGCCAGTGCAGTAAATAGCCTGCCACCAAGCCCATCAAGGCGAAAGGCAACCATTCGATAGAATAAGGCTTAAGCGGAAGCTGTTCGAGAAAATCCATTTTGCCTGAACCCAACACGGATAAAATCGACACCAAGGTTACCAAACCAATGGCTAAACGGTGAGCCAAGATCGGCATTGGCAAAAATAAATTAATTAACAGCAACAAAATGACCGTAATGGTAATGGGATATAAAATCATCAACACTGGCAAAGAAAGCCCGATCACTTCTTTTAGCCCTAAATTGGCGATCACAAAGCTGATCAAACAAAATAGGATCGCATAAGTGCGGTAAGAAAATCGCGGAAATTGCTGATGAAAATAACTGCTAATCGAAGCACACAGCCCCACCGCCGTAGTTAAACAAGCCAGCGACACAATGATATTCAGCACCAATCGCCCTAGCTCGCCAAAGGCCATTGCGGTAACGTGGTTTAAAATATAAGTGCCAAGATCCTGTTTATTTTGATGTAACTGCGCCAGCACATCAGGGGAAATGATCAAATGATTGCCCACCCACCCAAGGGAAATATAAATAAATGCCAAGGCAACCCCTGCGATCATTGCGGCAAAAATGGTTTGTTTTTGTAACGAAACCGCTTTTACTGCGCTGGATTTAATCGCCCCTAGCACCATTGTAGAAAAGGCGATGGAAGCCAATGCGTCCATCGTTAAATAGCCATTAATCGCCCCATTGAAGAAATAAGTTTGGCTTGCCGCTGGCATTGGCAAAGGCGTTTTTCCCACCAACATTAGCCCTGCTTTGACCACCAACGCAATAATCGCCAGCAATAGCACAGGGGTGAGAATAGAGCCTATACGCTCTACCATTTTGGAGGGATTTAGGCTCAGCCATAAAGTAAGTGCGAAATAACCCAACGTGAACAACAGTTGGGAAAGGCTATCTGCTTCTTTAAGAAAAGGGATCATCACCATTTCATAAGACATCGCGCCTGTTCTTGGGCCAGCAAAAAAAGGCCCGACCGCAAGGGAAATCGACACCAAAAATAGTACAGAAAACCACGGGTGAATTTGGCGTAACGCGGCCATATAACCACCGCGGTAAAACGCGCCAACAATAATGCCAAGCAGCGGCAAGCCCACGCCAGTTAGCACAAAGCCTGAGATAGACGGCAAAAATTCCGTGCCTGTTTCAAAGCCTAATTTAGGCGGAAAAATCAAATTTCCCGCCCCAAAAAAAATGGCAAACAGCATAAAGCCAATAATAAAGGTATTTTTTGTCATTCAACTTTTCCTTTATTTTTTCCAATTTTTCAACGCATCGGCAAAGGCATTGCCCATTACGCTGTTATTTTGTGGCTTACGCGCTGCTTGTTCGTTACGCTGATTTTTCGCCGTCAAAGTGCGGTGATTTTTTTCGCCATTTTGTGATTTATCCACAGGCTGTTCGTCTAAACGCATTGTCAGCGCGATACGCTTACGCGCCACGTCCACTTCCAACACTTTGACTTTCACAATATCCCCTGTTTTCACCACATCGTGCGGATCTTCCACAAATTTATTGGAAAGGGAAGAAATATGCACCAACCCATCCTGATGAACGCCAATATCCACAAACGCGCCAAAGTTGGTTACGTTGGTTACCGTTCCCTCAAGGATCATTCCTGCTTTCAAATCACTGATTTCTTCCACGCCATCCATAAAGGTGGCAGTTTTAAATTCACCACGCGGATCGCGCCCCGGTTTTTCTAGCTCTTTGAAAATATCTTGCACCGTTGGCAAACCAAATTGCTCATCAATAAATTGTTTTGGATCGAGCTGACGAATGGCGCTGGCGTTACCCATTAAATCTTGGATAGATTGCTGCGTGGCTTGCAAGATTTTTTCCACCACTGGATAGGTTTCAGGGTGAACGCCTGACGCATCAAGGGGATTTTGCCCCGCAGAAATGCGCATAAAGCCCGCACATTGTTCAAAGGCTTTTGGCCCTAAACGGGACACTTTTTTCAGCTCTTCACGGTTTTCAAAACGGCCATTTTCATCGCGAAATTGCACGATATTTTGCGCGAGCGTTTTGGTCATTCCTGCCACACGAGCCAATAATGGCACGGAGGCGGTGTTTAAATCCACGCCCACGGCGTTTACACAATCTTCCACCACCGCATCTAATTTGCGCGCTAATTGAGTTTGGTTCACATCGTGCTGATACTGCCCCACACCAATGGCTTTTGGCTCAATTTTCACTAATTCCGCGAGCGGATCTTGCAAACGGCGCGCAATGGACACCGCACCACGCAAAGATACATCAAGCTGTGGAAATTCTTGTGCGGCTAATTCGGAAGCAGAATAAACAGACGCGCCCGCTTCGCTCACCACCACGGTTTGTGGTTTTTGCCCTGAGATTTGCTTTAATACGTCTTTGGCAAAGCGTTCCGTTTCTCTTGATGCCGTGCCATTTCCAATAGCGATCAGTTCCACATTATGGCGTTCGATTAATTGATAAAGGCTCGCCATTGCTGCAGCTGCTTGTCCTGTATGTGGATAAATCGTATCCGTAGCCAATAATTTTCCTGTATTATCCACAACGGCAACTTTCACACCTGTACGCAACCCCGGATCTAACCCCATTGTGGTTTTAGCGCCTGCTGGGGCTGCCATTAAAAGTGCGGTAAGATTTCGCGCAAAAACATTGATGGCTTCTTCTTCCGCTTTTTCACGCAGCTGGCTCATTAATTCCGTTTCCAAATGAAGCGAAATCTTAATTCGCCACGTCCAGCTAATCACCTGCTCACGCCATTTATCCGCGGGCTGTTGATTGAAATGCACGCCCAAATGTTGGCGAATAATTTCTTCACAATAACTCTGACGCGCCCCTTCTTCCTGTTCTGGATTGGCATTTAAGCTCAACTGCAAAATGCCCTCATTACGTCCACGGAACATTGCTAAAGCACGGTGCGAAGGCACATTATGCCAAAGCTCTTGGTGATCAAAATAATCTTGGAATTTTTCCCCTTCCTGCTCTTTACCGTCTAAAACTTTAGAAATTAACACCGCACTTTGTTGTAAGTACTGACGCACTTTCGCCAATAATTGCGCATCTTCCGCGAAGCGTTCCATTAAAATATAACGCGCGCCGTCTAACACCGCTTTGCTATCGGCAAAGCCTTTTTCTGCATCAATATAAGCGTTTGCTGCACTTTCAGGATCTTGGTTTGGATCATTCCAAAGGCTTTCCGCCAACGGCTCAAGCCCTGCTTCAATGGCGATTTGCCCTTTAGTACGGCGTTTCGGTTTGTACGGCAAATACAAATCTTCCAGCTCAGTTTTGCTTTGGGTTTGTTGGATTTGGTCGCGTAATTTCTCCGTCAATTTGCCTTGTTCTTCGATGGATTTCAAAATGGTTTGACGGCGATCTTCTAACTCGCGCAAATAAATCAAGCGGGTTTCAAAATGGCGTAATTGGGTGTCATCTAAGCCGCCCGTTACTTCTTTACGATAACGCGCAATAAAAGGAATGGTGTTGCCTTCGTCCAATAATTGAATGGCAGCTAAAATCTGCTGCGGACGCACCGCAAGCTCTGCGGCAATAATTTGGGAAATTTGTTGATTTAGCATTGGCTCTTATTTTGATTAGTAAAACAATTAGTAAAAATTGCCATAGGATACTGGTTTTGCGGGCTTTGCTCAAATGTTTCTTTGCCACAAATTTAACCTACAATTTTTTCTTGTTATTTTTTTTCTTTTGCACTACATTGTAGAAACATCACTACAAGGAGTTCAAAATGACGATTATGACCAGCCGAGAATTTAATCAACACCTCAATCAGGCACAAAAAGCGGCACAAATCGCACCTGTTATTGTAACTAATCGAGGTGAACCAACTTATGTGTTAATGAGCTATACCGATTATCAGAAAACGTTACGATCTCTTTCACCTCGTAATGCGTTAGAGGCATTAATGCCACAAGATGAAGCTGATATTGAATTAGAAATTCCCCCTCGTTCAACAAAGCAACGTGCTCCCATTGAACTTGATGATTAGAGGACAAAATGTATTTTATTGATACTAATGTATTAAGTGAAATTCGTAAAATTAAAAGCGGGAAAGCAAACCAAGGAGTCATTCGTTGGTTATCTGAAATTAATGAACAGCAAATTTATACGAATATTGTCGTAATGATGGAATTAGAACGTGGCATTTTAGCTAAAGAACGTAAAGATCCTTGGCAAGGAAAAATACTCCGTCAATGGTTTGAAAACACCATAAAAATAGGCTTTGCAAATCGTATTCTTCATCTTGATGCTAAAACAGCACAGATCTGTGCAACATTACATATTCCCGATCACTGCCCCGAAAATGATGCTTGGATTGCTGCTAGTGCTATTCAATATGGTCTTACTCTTGTTACAAGAAACACCGCTGATTTCTCACGTATAGGGATAAAATTATTCAATCCGTTTGATGAATAGTTTTTATAAATTCAAAAGTAAAGGTATAGCACAATGTCAAAATCAAATTACATTACGCGTAGTGGCTGGAATACGCTGGATCAAGAATTGAAATTTTTATGGAAGGAAGAGCGACCTAAGGTTACGCAAGCGGTATCTGATGCGGCGGCATTAGGGGATCGCAGTGAAAATGCGGAATATATTTATGGTAAACGCCGTTTGCGTGAAATTGATCGCCGTGTCCGCTTTTTGACAAAACGTTTAGAAGTGTTGCAGATTGTGGATTATCACCCTAGACAGGAAGGGAAAATCTTTTTTGGTGCTTGGGTAAGCCTTGAAAATGAAAATGGCGAGGAAAATCAATACCGTATCGTGGGCTGTGATGAGTTTGATCCCGCTAAAAATTGGATCTCCATTGACAGCCCTGTGGCGCGCGCCTTAATTGGGAAAGAAGTAGATGATGAAGTGAAAGTCCATACACCATCTGGCTTAGTGACGTTATTTGTGAATAAAATTTGGTACGAGAAATAGTCTCAAATACCATCATCTTCTGCGCGCGCCGTTCTTTTTGCTTTTTGTTGTGCAGAAAGTGTGGTGATTCCTTGATTAGCGCTGGTTAGAGCTTGTGTGACTAACTCGACAAACTCAAGCTCATCTTTCGCCATTATGGTTTCAATCAGCATTTGTAAATTCGTGCCAACAATCACCTCTGCGCACTCAAACTGTTGTGCAATCATCGCACATTGGCGAAATGGCGTGCCACCTAAAATATCACAACAAAAAAGCACCGCACTTTCCTGTTCCGCATTGAGATATTGTTCGATATTTTGGCGTAATTGTTCTGGCGTGATTTTCTTATCATCAAAATCAAAAAAGGCCACCTTTGGATATTGTCCAATAATTTGCTCCAACGCACTTTGTAGCCCTGTGGCAAAATGTCCGTGTCCGCTCACGATCAAGGTTGTCATCTTTTTCTCCTTATTGATCCAAAATAGATAAAAAATGCCGAGCAAACACTCGGCATTTATTACAATAATATTTATAGGATACCCGCAAAACGTCCGCCGATACCAATCACTACGGTGAGAATGATTAAGCGTAACGGCGACCAGTTGCGTTTCACTAAATAGTACATCAATAAGGTGTACACCAGTGGTAAAAAGGCTGGCATTAGCTTGTCTAACACATCAGCTTGCACTTTCACTACGGCATCACCTGCGGTGATTTCTGCGGTGGTTTGGAAACGAATGTAAGTGGCAACTAATGCGCCAATCACGGTCATACCGATCATTGATGCGGCGTGTGACACTTTTTTCGTGTTAGCCTTAATGGTTGGAATAGCCGCTACCCCCATTTTGTAAGCATAATGGGCTAGACCAAAACGTAAACCAAAATGCACGATATTGAATACTACAAAGAAGAAAATCGCCCCAAGGATCGAACCTTGTAATGCCAAACTTGCGCCAATACCGCCACAAATTGGCAATAAGGTGAACCAGAATAAGGCATCACCAATGCCGCCTAATGGCGCACCCACGGCGATTTTTGTACTTTGAATGGCGTTCACTTCCTGTTTAGAACGTTCCATTGCCAGCACAATGCCCATTACGAATGTAACAAGGAATGGGTGGGTATTGAAGAAGCCCAAATGCCCTTTCATTGCCTTGCTTAAATCCGCTTTGTTGGTGTGAATTTTTCTCAATGCGGGGCTAATTCCATATAACCAACCTGCCGCTTGCATACGCTCATAGTTAAAAGAAGCTTGTAGTAATAAAGAACGCCACGCCATCGTATTAATATCAGATTTAGTGAGTTCTGTACCCATTGTTTGATCTTCGTACACATTGTCATTTTGTACGCTTTGACGTGCTTTAGATTCCATCTTGAAACTCCTCTTTTTGCGTTGCTTTTGTTTCAGTATTGCCTTTACGCATATAATCAATCAATGCCATTGCAACTGCCGCTGCAGCAATTGCTAACACTGGCAGATTAAGCCAAGCAGCACCCACAAAACCTAGGATAAAATAAGGGATATAGGCATTTTTCATCATAATTTTCATTAATACCGCAAACCCGATAGCTGGCATAATGCCCCCTGCCACGCCTAAACCATCAATCACTTCTTTTGGCAACATTGCAATGATTTTACCGGCATATTCCGCACCAAAGTAAGTTGGCAAGAACGCACAGAAGAAATAGAACGTACCCAGCACTAACAAACCAAGATAGTTCACATAATCAATGCCTTTGAGATTGGCTTCTTCTGCCATTTGATCACAACGGGACATTACCGCTGACATTACGGAGAATAAGAAGGTGATCCCCATTTGCACTGCAATGGCAAACGGCACAGCAACCCCAACGGCCACTTTTGGATCGGTTTTGGTGGTGATGGCAAATGCCGTTCCCACGATCGTACCGATAATCACATTTGGTGGTTGCGCGCCTGCTAATGGTGCAAGCCCCATCCAGACTAATTCAAGGGTACCGCCAACTAAAATCCCTGTTTGTAAATCCCCTAAAATCGCTCCCACAATAGGCCCTAATACAACTGGTCTATGAAAATGCGTTAAACCATTATAGAGGTCAAGACCTGCAAAGAATGCAAGTACACCCAATAAGAGTGCCTGTAAAAGTCCAATTTCCATAGTTTCCTCGCTTCTTTCTTACAATAATTTAAACAAATCTATTGCATCTTCGGTTGGCACACCTTGAATAAAGCACTGCACACCAAGCTGGCGTAGCTGTTCAAATGCCGCTCTGTCTTTATCATTTACGGATACGGTTTTATGGATCTGTGTTTTGCCCTCCTCATAATGCATATTGCCTACGTTAATTTTGTCAATTGGCACGCCACCTTGCACTAAGGTTAAAAAATCACTCGGCGTTTTGCACACAAGTAAAATTTTTTGTCGATCCGCGGCGCGGTGTATATTGTCTATCACCTTTTGCAACGGCCAAAAGCGCACATCAATGCCTTCTGCTAACACCATTTCCATTAGGTTTTGTTGCATTGGATCTTCAGCCACCTCATCATTGGCAACCAGCACTAAATTCGCCCCAGCAAAGCCAACCCATTGCACGCCCACTTGACCGTGGATCAAACGTTCATCAATTCGATTTAACACAATATTTGGCATAACACTCTCCTTGCTAACCTGTTTTATGTATTTTCTTTTTACGCCTAAAAAATCAGGAAAGCAAAGAGTAAAATAAAGAAGTGTGACAGAGATCTAAAAATATTTTTTGGAGTGTAATTTACAAATTACGGAGAAAAGTCATATAGCACAATTTGCTAGAAAATTAGGCGATAAAAAAGCCACTTAAAGAAAGTGGCTTGATGAGGTAATTACTGAACCGCTTTAATCCGTAACTCTTTCGGTACTTCAAACACGGTGTTTTCTTCGCAGCCTTGTAGCTCTTCCACTTGGGTTACGCCTAATTCTCTTAAGCGATTAACCACCGATTGCACTAATACTTCAGGGGCGGAAGCGCCTGCGGTAATACCGATGGTGGAAACGTCTTTGAGCCACGCGATGTCAATATCATTGGCATCATCAATCAGCTTAGCGGTTACGCCCATTCTGGTGGCTAGTTCTGCTAAGCGGTTGGAATTGGAAGAGTTTTTTGAACCAACAACAATCACCAAATCAGCAATCTTGGCTAATTCTCTCACTGCTTGTTGGCGGTTGGTGGTGGCATAGCAAATATCGTTTTTGCGTGGGCCTTGAATAGCGGGATATTTTTCTTTTAACGCAGCAATCACTTCACTGGTATCATCAATGGAAAGGGTGGTTTGCGTCATAAAGGTAATATCATCTTCTTTCGTCAGCGCAAGTTTGGCGATGTCTTCCACATCTTCCACTAAATAAATACCGCCTTGTGCATTATCATATTGCCCCATTGTGCCTTCTACTTCAGGGTGGCCTTCGTGTCCAATCAGCACCGCTTTTGTGCCTTTGCGGCTAGCGCGTGCGACTTGCATATGCACTTTGGTTACTAACGGACAAGTGGCATCAAACACTTTCAGCTCGCGTCTTTTGGCTTCTTGGCGAACGGCTTGAGAAACACCGTGGGCGGAAAAAATCACGATCGCGCCGTCTGGCACTTCATCTAATTCTTCCACAAACACCGCACCACGTTCACGCAATCCATTCACCACAAAACGGTTATGCACCACTTCGTGGCGGACATAAATCGGCGCGCCGTGAATTTCTAAGGCTAATTCGACAATGCTAATGGCACGATCTACCCCTGCACAAAAGCCACGCGGGTTGGCTAAGATAATTTTCACTGGGCTTTCTCCGTTTTTTTCTCGTTATTTTTAATGGCATCAATGGCAAGTAACGCGGCACCAATACAAATAGCAATGTCCGCCACGTTAAAGACAGGATAATGCCATTGTTGCCAGTAGAAATCGAAAAAATCCACCACAAAACCGTGATAGGCGCGATCAGCCATATTCGCCAGCGCTCCACCAATAATTAGAGCATAGGCGGTGTTTTGTAACCGCTGGCTCGCTTTATTTTTGGCTAAGAAAATCACGAGCATTACGGAAATTCCAATGGCAAGTAGAATAAAAAAGCTTTTCTGCCAGCCTGAATGATCCGCAAGAAAACTAAATGCTGCGCCATAATTTCGCACATAGGTGAGATTAAAAATAGGCAAAATTTGGATACTTTCGTACAGCTCAAAATGGTTTACCACTAAATATTTGGTAAACAAATCTAAGCAAAATGCCACCGCACTTAGCCAGAGAAATGATAAACCTGATTTAGATTTTGACATCTATTTGTTCCAAAATGTAGGTTGTTTCCAAATGTAAGGACACACAGGCAGCCCTACAAATTCAATTACGCCAAACAAAAAATTCGTGAAAAAAGCACCGCACTTTGTGATTTCGTTAAATCAAAGTGCGGTGGAATTTTTTCACATTTTATGCAAAGCGTCTTACTTCACCTTTGCCGTCCACGTTTTCAACACAGCGTGAACATAGGGTTGGGTGTGCTGGATTTGTGCCGATGGTGTCAGAATAATGCCAGCAACGCGGACATTTTTCATTGGCGGAACGAATCACTTTCACTTTAAAGCCTTCTACTTCGCCTGCTTCCACATCTGCTTCAGCTAATGGTTTCACTTGCGCTTTTGAGGTGATCAGCACAAAGCGTAATTCATTTTCCAGCTGCGATAAAATCTTCGCGTATTCATCGTTCGCATAAAGGGTCACCTCTGCTTCCAATGCGGCGCCAATGGTTTTATCTGCACGAGCTTGCTCTAACACACGGTTTACTTCATCACGCAGTTTCAACACTTGTTGCCAGTAAGCATCATTCATTGTTTCTTCTGCGCTTAATGGAAATAAGCCGTCATAAAACTCTTCGGTAAACACAAATTCTGCGCGTTCACCAGGGATATATTGCCAAATTTCATCAGCGGTGAAAGATAAAATCGGCGCAATCCAACGCACCAAGGCTTCGGCAATATGCCATAAGGCTGTTTGGCAGCTACGGCGCGCAAGGCTGTCTGCTTTGGTGGTGTATTGGCGGTCTTTGATAATATCTAAATAGAACGATCCCATTTCGATTGAACAGAATTTCATTAAACGCTGAACAACGGCGTGGAATTGATAATTATCGTAAGCTTCTTGGATCTCTTTTTGTGCATTCAAAGCACAGTCCACCGCCCAGCGATCGAGTACGATCATTTCTTCTGGTTTAACTAAATCGCGTTTTGGTTCAAAACCATTTAGGTTCGCCAAAAGGAAACGCGCCGTGTTACGAATGCGGCGATAGCTATCGGCTGCACGTTTTAAGATTTCATCTGAAACAGACATCTCGCCGGTGTAATCCGTTGAAGCTACCCATAAACGTAAAATATCGCCACCGAATTTATCCATCACTTCTTGTGGGGTCACAATATTTCCGATGGATTTTGACATTTTGCGCCCTTTGCCATCTACGGTAAAGCCGTGAGTTAGCACTTGCTTATAAGGCGCTTGGTTATCCGTTGCTGTGGAAAGCATTAGCGATGACATAAACCAACCACGGTGCTGATCCGAACCTTCAAGATACATATCCGCACTTAAGCCGTTAAACTCTGGACGCGCTTTCACCACAGAGAAATAAGTCGATCCTGAATCGAACCACACATCAAGGGTATCTGGCACTTTTCGATAATTTTCTGCATCATCACCAAGCAGATCTTTTGGATCAAGATCCCACCAGGCTTGAATACCAGATTGTTCCACCAATTGAGCCACTTGCTCGATAAGCTCAAGGGTGCGTGGGTGTAATTCTTCAGTGGTTTTGTGGATAAATAACGCCATTGGCACGCCCCAAGTACGCTGACGAGAGATACACCAATCTGGACGATTTTCCACCATTGCTTCAATGCGCGCTTGACCCCAATCTGGAATCCAACGCACTTTTTTGATTTCGCTTAAGGCTTGCGGACGTAAGCCATTTGTTTCCATTCCAATAAACCATTGTGGTGTGGCACGGAAAATAATTGGCGTTTTGTGTCGCCAGCAATGAGGGTAACTATGGCGAATTTTTTCTAATTTCAATAAGTTACCTGTTTCTTTCAGTTTTTCGATCACTAAATCATTGCTTTCAAACACGCCTTTGCCAGCAAAGAATGGCGTTTCTGCTTTGAATACACCTGCATCATTAATTAATGCCGCCATTTCTAAGCCATATTTTAAGCCTACCAAATAGTCGTCTTGACCGTGATCTGGCGCGGTGTGAACTAAACCCGTACCGCCATCAGTGGTAACGTGATCACCTAAAATTACTGGTACGCTGTAATCATAGAATGGGTGGTTAAAGCGAAGAAGTTCTAAATCAGCCCCTTTTGCTTCCCCTAGCACTTTCACGTTCTCTTCGCCTAAGGCTTTTTGTACGCTTTCCACCAAATCTTTTGCTAAGATCAAACGCTTATCACCAAATTGTAATAATTGGTAAACAAGATCCGCATTCACTGCGATCGCGCGGTTTGATGGCAATGTCCAAGGGGTGGTTGTCCAGATCACCGCTGCCACTTCACCGCTGCCTGCTTCGCTTAAATTAAATTTATTTAGCACCGCACTTTCATCGGTGGCTGGGAATTTCACATAGATAGACGGTGAAGTTTTATCTTCGTATTCCACCTCGGCTTCTGCTAAAGAAGATGCACAATCTAAACACCAATGCACCGGTTTATAGCCTTTGTAAAGATGGCCGTTTTCGACCACTTTAGCCAAAGTGCGAATAATGTTCGCCTCGGTGTCGTAATTCATTGTTAAATAAGGATTATCCCAATCCCCTAACACTCCTAGGCGGATAAAATCTTTCTTTTGCCCTTCCACTTGCTCGCGTGCATAGTGACGACATTCTTCGCGGAATTGTGCCGCAGAAATTTTGTCCCCTGGTTTTCCCACCAAGCCTTCTACTTTCAATTCAATCGGCAAACCGTGGCAATCCCACCCTGGGATATAAGGGCTGTCAAAACCTGCCGCGGTTTTGGATTTCACAATAATGTCTTTCAGAATTTTATTTACAGCGTGTCCGATATGAATTGAACCGTTGGCATAAGGAGGGCCATCGTGCAAAATAAAGGATTTTTTCCCTTGTGCAGATTGTCTGATTTTTTCGTAAAGTTTTTTCTCATACCAATTTTTAAGCATTACTGGCTCGCGTTTCGCCAGATCGCCACGCATTGGAAACCCTGTCGCAGGCAGGTTAAGCGTGTTTTTGTAATCTACATTTTCATTCGACATTTGTTTTTTCCACGTTGTATAAAAATAAAATCTTGCATTGAATGCACAATGATTCCCGCATTATACGCATAAATAACCTAATGTTAAAGAATGGGGGCTGGGAATTGTTATTCAATCCTGAATTATCAACTGTCCCTAAAGTGCGGTGATTTTTTCGCAAATTTTTTACCGCACTTTAAGCCATTTATCTGGTTCTTTTTGCGTGGCTAAAATAATTCTTCGCCACGTCCACATCTTTTGCAATTTGTGCTTTAAGATCGTCAAAAGACGGAAATTTGACTTCATCACGAATTTTATGACACAGCACCACCTGAAGAGCCTGCCCGTAAATATCGCCTTTAAAATCAAAGAGATGAACTTCTAATAGTTGTTTTACACCATTGATAGTCGGGCGGCGACCAATATTTGCTACGCCCTCATATTCCGTGCCATCAGCCAATTTGGCTCGCACGGCATACACACCTTTCACAGGGTTCACTTGGCGTTGCAGACGAATATTTGCCGTTGGAAAACCGATGGTTCGCCCTAATTTATTGCCTTGCACCACGCGCCCATAAATGCAATAAGGCTTACCTAAAAGCTGTTCGGCAAGGGCTAAATTATCATCAGCTAAGGCTTGACGGATCGCTGTGCTGCTAATGCGTTGTTCATTTAAACGAAAACTACAATTATCTTCCACCGCAAAACCGTATTTCTGCCCCGCTTGTTGTAACAGCGCAAAATCCCCGGTACGCCCTGCACCAAAGCGGAAATCATCGCCAATGCTTAAAAATTTCACGTTGAGTTTCTGCACCAAGCATTGTTCAATAAATTGTTGCGCGGAAAGCTGAGCAAAAGTGCGGTCAAATTTGATGCGAATAACATAATCCACACCCAAATCCGCCAACGCACTTAATTTATCGCGCAGCCTCATTAAGCGCGGCGGTGCGTTGTCGCCCATAAAATATTCGCTCGGCTGGGGTTCAAAAAGCATCACAACCATCGGCAAAGAAAGCGCACTTGCTTTTTCACGCAAATGACGCAACACCGCTTGATGACCTAAATGCACGCCATCAAAATTCCCAATGGTTAAGGCACAGCCTTGTTGCTGAAAAATAGCGGGCAGTTGTTTTAACCCTTGAATTAATTGCATTAATCTATTCCGTTACGACCTTTTTTAATCATCACACCATACGCACCGTATGGCGTTTGTTTATCTCAGCCACGCGGTGGCTAGTAAGAATAAATGCGAGCTTGTCGCGTTAATGTTTATTTTGTAATGACAATCTCACATAAAAAATCAATAAAATGACACCGCACTTTTATTTTCTACTGATTTATTTCCCAATGCAAAACGAGCTGAAAATATTTCCAAGTAAATCATCAGAGGTAAATTGTCCAGTAATTTCGCTCAGGTGATTTTGCACCATTCGCAATTCTTCGGCGAGCAGTTCACCTGCGTAAAATTCGGTGAGCTGAATGAGTCCTGCTTGTAAGTGGATATCCGCTTGTTCTAAAGCTTCCAAATGGCGGCGGCGGGCTAAAAATCCCCCTTCGGCACTGGTGTTATAACCCATTGCTTGCTTCAAATGTTCACGCAGTAAGTCCACGCCCACTTGGGTTTTCGCTGAAAGGCTGATGGTGGTTTGCCCATTTTGTTCGCGGAGAGTTTCTGCCTCGCCACTCAAATCCGCTTTATTACGCACAATGGTTAAAGGGATATTATTCGGCAATTTTGCCAAAAATTCTGACCGCACTTGCGCGAGATTTTCTTCGCTATCGGTGCTGTCTAACATCAGAATAATGCGATCTGCTTGCTCAATTTCGTCCCACGCACGGCGAATCCCAATACGCTCTACTTCATCGATAGCATCACGCAAACCTGCCGTATCAATAATATGCAACGGCATTCCGTCAATGTGGATATGCTCACGCAACACATCTCGAGTTGTGCCTGCAATGTCAGTAACAATCGCCGCTTCGCGTCCTGCGAGAGCATTGAGTAGGCTAGATTTTCCTGCATTTGGTCGCCCTGCGATCACCACTTTCATTCCTTCACGCAAAATCGCCCCTTGCTTGGCTTCCGCTCGCACGGCAGCAAGTTGAGCAATAATCTCACGCAATTTGGCTTCAATTTTTCCGTCCGCCAAGAAATCAATTTCTTCATCAGGGAAATCAATCGCCGCTTCCACATAGGTGCGTAGATAAATCACATCATCAACAAGCTGATTGATTTTATTAGAAAATTCCCCTTGTAAGGATTTCAATGCTGAACGCGCCGCTTGTTCAGAGGTCGCATCAATAAGATCGGCAATGGCTTCCGCTTGAGCGAGATCCAATTTATCATTCAAAAACGCCTGTTCAGAAAATTCTCCTGGGCGAGCCAAACGCACGCCTTTGACTTGCAAAATGCGTTTGAGTAAGAGATCTAAAATAATCTGTCCGCCGTGGCCTTGTAGCTCTAATACATCTTCACCAGTGAAAGAATTTGGGGCTTTGAAAAATAGCGCGATCCCTTGGTCTAACACTGTGCCATCGCTATCTTTAAACGGTAAATAATTCGCTACACGCGGCTTCAGACTTTTGCCTAGCACCGCTTCTGCTACTTGTTGGGCAAGCGGCCCTGATACCCGTAAAATACCGACACCGCCACGTCCAATCGGGGTGGCTTGGGCGACTATGGTTTCTTTTGACATAATTTTTCCTAGAAAAAAGACCGCACTTTTAGAAACGCTCAAATATTATCTCGAGCAATAAACGGTGCGGTGGATGACCTTTATTTCATTAAATTTCTTCAACAACTGATGAACCAGTTTCCTGCTCACCGTCCAGCCATTGCCATTGTTCATTCAAGCGTAATTTGCCTGAAGGCAAGGTTTCAATTCTGCTCAAACATTTACCTAGGCGATTTTCACCTTGCTGATTAAGATGTTGATAAGTAAAGCTAATTTCATCATCAGAAATAAATTTTCCAATCAGAAAACCTTTTTTAATTTCACCGCCTGCGTACTCAGCCCAAATCATCGTGCCTTGTTGAAAATAATGAAAACGCGTTTGGTTACTCACTTCCCCGCTTTCGCTATTTACAACGGCGGCGAAGATTTTTTGGTTAAGGTTGTATGTCATCATCGCTCCTTGAGGGTAGGTTATGGCGAGTTTGCTCCGCGGTAGGTATAGCCAAAAAGCATAAAATAAAAGGTATCCTGAGATACCTTTTATTCTTTTATCTCGTTATTTTTTACGAGAGTGTAACCCTTTTTTCTCTAACCCACGATAAATCCATTGTTGTTGAGCAATGGTGATAAGGTTGGAAACTAGCCAGTAAAGCACCAAACCTGCTGGGAAGAATAGGAAGAATACCATAAAGATCAACGGCATAAATGTCATAATTTTTTGTTGCATTGGATCAGCAACAGGTGTTGGCGACATTTTTTGTAATAAGAACATTGATCCGCCCATTAAAATTGGCAAGATGAAATACGGATCTTGTGCCGATAAATCTTGAATCCAACCGAAGAATGGCGCGTGGCGTAGTTCAACGGCTTCCATAAATGTCCAGTATAAGGCGATGAAAATTGGCATTTGTAAAAGAATTGGTAAACAGCCACCCAGTGGGTTCACTTTTTCTTCTTTATACAATTTCATCATTTCTTGGCTCATACGCTGACGATCTTCACCATAACGCTCACGCATTTCTTGGATTTTCGGTTGCAGCATACGCATTTTCGCCATTGAGGTGTATTGTGCTTTCGTTAATGGGTAAAGCAAGCCTTTCACCACAAGGGTTACACCAATAATCGCAAGACCCCAGTTTTTCACTAAATCGTGAATGTGGGTAAGTAGCCAGAATAGCGGTTTCGCAATAAACCACGCCCAGCCGTAATCCACGGTGAGATCTAGGTGGTTCGCTACTTCTGCCATTTGATTTTGTAATTTCGGCCCTGTCCATAATTTGCTGGTGATGGTTTCTGTTGCGCCTGCTGGAATATCCACCACTGGCCCACGATAACCAATTGCCCCTAAATTACGTGCTTTGTCTGTAGAAGTATATAAAAGATGTGTACTGTCTTGATTTGGAATCCACGCAGACACGAAATAATGCTGCAATACTGCTACCCAACCTGCTTTTGTTTGGATAGAAAGATCTTTTTCTTCCATATCTTGGAAGCTGTATTTTTTATAATTCGTTTCAGAAGAAGAATACGCGCCACCAGTATAAGTTGGCATTGCCATACTGCCTGAGCTTTCTACCAAAGTATGGGTTAATTTTGCATAAGGCTCAACTTCAATGGCTTGACCACTTTGGTTTGCAATTTCAAAGTTCACTGCAACATCATATTCACCGCGTTTTAAAACGAAAATTTTGCGGTATGTTACGCCATCTTTTTCAAATACTAATGGTACAACAAGCTCATTCTGTCCATCAGCCAGTTTGAAAGTATCCCCTTCTACTTGGTAATTTGCACGGCCTGCTTTGGTGTCAATCCCGTTTTTGCCAACTAAACCACTTTGCGCAATATAAATATGCTCTGGTGTATCGTTCAATAAAACAAATGGTGTATGGGAATCTAATTCTGCATCATATTTTAATAATTCAGAACGCACTACGTCCCCACCTAATGTATTCACTTTTAAACGGAATACATCATTTTCTAAGGTAATCACTTTACCTTGAGCAAGGTTAGCAAGGTCTGAATTTGCGGTTAATTCGCCTTGAGAATTAGAAGTTTGTGCTTGTTCAGTGGCAACAGGCTTTGGTGAATGGTAATCCACTTGCCATTGCTGATAAACAAGAAAAGAAATAAAGAGTAGTGCTAGCACTAACAGGCTACGTCTTGAATCCATTATTTGTTCTCTTTGTTGTTATTGATCTTCGGCGGAACAGGATCGTATCCACCAGCGTGTAAAGGATGACATTTTAATATACGTTTTAACGTAAGCCAACCACCTTTTAACGCACCGTGCGTTTTTAATGCTTCAATGCCGTAGCAAGAACAAGTTGGCGTGAATCGGCAACGTGGGCCAATTAAAGGACTAATAACAAGCTGATAAAAGCGAATAAGTGCAATTAAGACTTTCGAGCCAAGCGAATGTGGCGCTGCCATAATTTATCCAATGAATTGAATATTTGCTGATTGTCTAAACGCCCAATCCCTTGTTTTACCACAATAACAAAATCATAATGCGGCAATTGATGTTGCAACAAACGGAAACGTTCACGGCACAAACGCTTAATGCGATTACGATCGTGGGCGCGTTTTAAATGCTTTTTTGCTACCGCTAAACCTAAACGTGGAACAGATTCCTGATTAGGACGGGCTAGAATGGTAATTTCGGGGGAACTCGCGCGTTGCGGATCTTGGAAAACGTATTTGAATTGAGCGGGAGTTAGCAGACGTAACTCCCTAGAAAAGCTTAGCTTAATCACAGCGAAAGGCTGGATTATGCAGATAAACTTTTACGACCTTTAGCACGACGACGAGCTAAAACTTGACGGCCGTTTTTAGTTGCCATACGAGCACGGAAACCGTGAGTACGGCTACGTTTTAATACAGATGGTTGAAATGTACGTTTCATAACTATAATCTACCTAAATCAACATTGTTTAACCATTGCCTTTGACATTTAGATAGCCAAAAACGAATTGAAACAAGGGTTACTAAAATAAGGAACGGAATTGTAATCACAAATGAGCCGTTCGTCAAATAAGAATAAGAAAAATCGCAACATAATCTGCATTTTTCTTATTTGAAAGCATAAAAGCGGGGTGAATTATACTTTTTTTGGCAGAAATCTCAAGCAGCCTTTTTCGATTTTTTTGATCCTTTTATAAAGATCTTTTCTCAACTTTATTGTAAAATTAGCCGAATTCTCACCGCACTTTTTTGCGGACGATTCAAACGTTTAACTAATAAACTAGACATAATAACA